>CAZSBL010000086.1:0-9905 GCA_964605205.1 uncultured Gemmatimonadaceae bacterium | reverse complement strand
CGTTCGCAAGGGACCGGCGGCGCCGCTACATTATGGCACTGTGACGGACTATCTCCGAGCGACCCGACCGCACCACGCCACGCGGCTCCTGCCGAAGGACTCGCGGCCGGGGATCTACGCGCCTCCCAACCACTGATTTCGCGTCCATCCGGACGCAGCTATGAGACGACGCCGGGGCGAGGAGCGCTCGTCGCCGGGCCGTCGTCGTCGCCGTAATCGAGCCGACCCGAGAACTGCAGGAGGAGAACGAGATGCCGGAGATCAGAGTAGACGCGGACCAGGTGTTCGATGTGCTGGAGAGCAACATCCTGGTGGACGGGTTCCACGTGGTGATCGACCTGGAGAAGAGCCGGGGGCCGATCATCGTGGACGCGCTGGAGGGGAAGGAGTACCTGGACTGCTACGGGTACTTCGCCACGCTCCCGGTGGGGCACAACCACCCGGGTCTGGAGGATGAGGGGTTCCAGAAATCGTTGATGACGGCGGCGAAGTCGAACCCGGCGAACAGCGACATCTACAGCCGCGAGTTCGCGGGGTTCGTGAAGGAGTTCCGTCGGATCGCGGTGCCGGACGCGTTCCGGTACCTGTTCTTCATCGCCGGCGGCGCGCTGGCGGTGGAGAACGCCATGAAGGCGGCGTTCGACTGGAAGGTGCGGAAGAACCTGGCGGCGGGGATCGAGGGGGGCGGCGACAGGATCCTGCACTTCGAGGACGCGTTCCACGGCCGGAGCGGGTACACGCTGAGCGTGACGAACACGGACCCGACGAAGACCATGTACTTCCCGAAGCTCGACTGGCCCCGGGTCTCTAGTCCGTTCATCGAGCCCGGGCTGGATGACGCGGCGATGGAGGCGAAGGAGCAGCAGACCATCGACGAGATGGAGGCGGCGTTCGACGCGGACCCGGCGGGGATCGCGGCGATCCTCATCGAGCCGGTCCAGTGCGAGGGCGGCGACCACCACTTCCGGCCCGAGTTCTTCGCGAAGCTGCGGGAGATCGCGGACCGCCGCGAGGCGCTGCTGATCTTCGACGAGGTCCAGACCGGGATGGGTACCACGGGCAGCATGTGGGCGTTCCAGCAGCTGCCCATCGACCCCGACATCGTGGCGTTCGGGAAGAAGACGCAGGTGTGCGGGATCATGAGCACCACCCGGATCGACGAGGCGGAGGGCAACGTCTTCCACACGTCGAGCCGGATCAACAGCACGTGGGGCGGCAACCTGGTGGACATGGTCCGGGGCGCCCGTTACCTCCAGATCATGGAGGAGGAGAAGCTGGTGGAGAACGCCCGGGACGTGGGCGCGCTGTTCCTGTCCGAGCTCCGGAAGCTCGAGGCCGAGTACCACGGGATCACCAACGTTCGCGGCATGGGGCTGCTCCTGGCCATGGACCTGCCGGACACCGACACCCGCAACACCGTCCGCCTCGAGTGCTGGCACCGGGGGCTTGCCGCGCTCAACGCGGGCGACCGGTCGATCCGGTTCCGGCCGCCGCTGATCTTCAGCGAGGAGAACGTGCGGACGGCCGTCGGCACGCTCCGCGAGGTGCTGGCGGAGGAGATGGGCTGAGGACAGCCGTGGCCAAGCCCCGGCTACCCGGTCGGGTCCGCCTCCCGGTATGCCTCCACCGTCTTCGCCACCGCCTCCCGCATGGGCGTGAGCTCCAGCTCGTCGAACGTGCTCGTGAACTTCGACCCGTCGAGGATCCACGGCTCCTCGAACTGGTAGAGGATCTCCACGATCTCCCGCATGTCGCGGCTGAAGACGGAGATGAGCTTCATCATCCAACGGGGGTAGAGCCCCACCTTCGGCTCGGTACCGGCGGCGGCGAAGGCCATCTCGATGAGCTCCCGGCCGGTGGGCGAGCCGTTGGCCGGGATGTGCCAGACCTCGCCCAGCGCCCGGGGCGAGGTGCCGAGGGTGATGAGGCCCCGGGCGAAGTCGTCGACGTAGTTCTGGCTGTGGGGCTGGTCCAGGGCGCCGATCCAGCGGGCCTGCTTTCCGGCCACCACGGCGGGGAAGACCAACTGGCCGGCCATGGTGTTGCCGGCGCCGGGTCCGAAGAAGTCGGAGCCCCGGCCGATGGTGGCCCGGACCCGGCCGGCGGCGTGGACGGCCAGGAGCGTCTCGGCCAGCCGGATCCGGAGCCGGCCCTTGGAGCCCCCGGCCCGGAGCGGCGAGTCCTCGGTGATGGGGCCATCCACCGGTCCGTAGGCGTACAGGTTGTCGCAGTAGACCAGGGTGGCGTCGGCGGCCTCGGCGGCGGCGATCACGCTGTCCATGACCGTCGGGAGCGTGCTCGTCCACTGGGGGTACGGCACGTTCACGCAATGGTAGACGACGCCGGCGTCGGCGCACGCCTCGCGGGCGGCCTCGGGGTCCATGGCGTCGGCACGGTGCACCTCCACCCCCTCCGGCCAGTCGCCCTCGCCGCTCCGGGTCACTGCCCGGACCGGCTCGCCCTGCGCCATCAGCTGCCGGACCACCGCCTGGCCAGCGCCGCCGCCGGCCCCCAGCACCACGTTCATCGTCGTCTCACCCTTCCTTCCGCCGCTTCACGGGTTTCGCCACCCTTGTGGTCGTCCCCCCACGCCCACTGCAGGGGACGTACCGGGCCCGTGGGGTCCTGATCAACCTTGGTGCGGAGTCGGCCTCCGTCAGGGTTTTTCCCCGCAGAGGGCCCCCGCGATCCGGGTGACCGGTCCCTCGGCACCCGCGCCTCTGGGCGTGCGAACGCGGACGTAATAATCCCGGTCGACGTCGAAGTCCGCGACGGCGTCGAGCCCGTGCTGGACCGTCTGCCACCCGGTGGTGGGGTGGAGCCGGGTACAGGCTACGCCGGGCCCCGGGCTCGCCGCGCCCTTCCCGCGCCCGGCACGTTCGGCGCCGGCGTTCCCACCGCCCAGGTCCACGTCCACCGGCATGGCGAACCCGTCCACCACGTTCGTCCATCGGTACGCCAGCCGCCCGCTGTCGGGGCCGTCCACGGTCCGGACCTCGAGCACCGGGATGTCGGTGGTCTCCAGGTACTGGCGGAAAACGGGCCCGAGGTCTGCGGGCACGCGCTCGTCGATGAACGCGCGGACCTGGAGCCCGGTGACGATGCCGTGCCGGAATGTTGACTGGAGCCCCCGGAGGATGCCCCGCCAGGTGTCGTCGTCATCGAGGATCTGGCGGATGCCGTGGAGCATGTTCCCGCCCTTGTAGTACATGTCGCCGGAGCCCTCGGCGTTGACGCCGAAGTCGGGGATGATCGGGCGGTCGTTGCGGATGGCGCGGCGGGTGCCCCGGACGTACGCGGCGCCGGCGGAGTCGTGGTGCAGACACTCGACGTAGAGGCTCTCGGCGTAGTTCCCGAACGACTCGTGGACCCACATGTCGGCGATGTCGGCGGTGGTGATGCTGTTGCCCCACCACTCGTGGGCCAGTTCGTGGACTATGATGAAATCCCACTCGAGCCCCAGCCCGGTGCCCGAGAGGTCCCGGCCCAGGTAGCCTTTCCGGTACTGGTTCCCGTAGGCGGTGCCGCTCTGGTGCTCCATCCCCAGGTGCGGCGTCTCGATGAGCTTCACGCCGTCCTCGTAGAACGGGTACGGGCCGAACCACTCCTCGAAGCAGGCGATGACCCGGGGGGTCTCGGCGAAGTGGTCCCGGGCCTTCGCCAGGTTCTGCTCCAGCGGCCAGTAGTCCAGCGTGAGCATCCCGGCCTCGGCTTCCATGACCTCGCCGAAATGGCCGTAGTGCGCCGCGTTGACGGCCACGTTGTAGTTGTTGATCGGGCTCGTGACAAACCACTCCCAGGTGGTGGTGCCGTCATCGTGGGGGCGCACATCCCGGAGGCGGCCGTTGCTCACGTTCACCAGCGGCTCCGGCACCGTGATGGCGATCCGCTGGCTGTCCGGCTCGTCGGCCTGCGTGTCCTTGGTCGGCCACCACACGCTGGCGCCGAGCCCCTGGTTCGCCGTGGCGATGTGCCACCGGCCCCGGTCATCCGTCTTCCACGCGAAGCCGCCGTCCCACGGCGGGTTCACCGCCACCCGCGGCCGGCCGTGGTAGTAGACCACGACGGTGTCGATCCGGCCCACCGGCCCCACCTCCGGCACGTCTACCCAGACCACGTTCCCGTCGCGCCGATGGGTCAGGACACGGCGCCCGGCCGGGCCCGAGCCGGCGCGCGCGGCCACGCCCTCCGCCGCTGCCGCGGTGGTCACCGCCGCCGCGCGTGCTCGCGGGCCACCCCGTACCACGCTGTCCACGACGAGTGGGCGTTGAAGGTCGACCTGCATGGTGCGGTCGGCCGCGCCGGGCTCCGTGACCTCGAACACGATCCCGACCCGCCCGAAGATCGAGCTGTCCGCCGGCATCACGTTTACCTGGAGGTCGTAGAACGTCACGTCCCACCAGGCGCGCTCCGCCCCGATGGTGCCGCGGAGCGTGTCGGAGCGGGTGAAGGCCGTGTCCTGGGCCCTCAACGGCATCACGGAGAACGCGGAGAACACGGAGAACACGGAGAGCACAGGGACTGCCGCGGCCAGGGCGAGGGCTCGGATTCTCATCAGCGGTTGCCTCCTGGGCTGTAGTCACTAACGTCGCCGAAGGGGTAGAGGCGGTGGATGGGCGCGTGCCGGTAATCCAGCGCGTCCAGGCGCGTGGTGCCGATGAACGGGCCCGGCGCGTCCACGATGAGGATGGTCCGCGCGTAGCCGGTCTCGTCGAAGCCGCGGCGGAAATGGACCCGGGACTTGGTCACGAAGACCTGGTAGCCGTCCGGCTCGTTGGGGCCGAACCGGAGGCTGCCGGGCGTGGTGATCTGGGTGTACGCCGGGGTCAGGACCAGGAGGTTGTCGTCGCCGAAGGCGATGGCCGCCACGTGGTCGTAGCCCCACCGGGAGCCGACCCACCGGACCGTCCCCTCCACCCGCACCGGCTCACCGCCGGATGGGCCGGTGAAGCCGCCCACCGCCATGTCGAACGAGTCGCCGGCCTCGGCGCCTCGCTCCGCCAGCGCCTCCAGCGCCCGCTCGTCCCGGATCGTGGCGACGAACACGCCGCTCAGCCCCTGGTCGATGACCTCCCGGAGGATCCACGTGGCGTCGCCGGGGCGGTCGCTGTAGTCGCCCAGGACCACGGGCGTCTCGCCCGCCGCCACCGCCTCCGCCGCCCGGGCCACCGCCTCCGCGGGGCCGGGGAACCGGCCGTGGGCGAAGTCTCCCCGGACGCGCCAGATGAAGTCGGCCATGTCGTCGGCGATCGCGTCCGCCAGCGCCTGGTCACCGTTGGTCAGGACGTGGACCGTAGTGCCCACGTCGGGCACGTCCGACCACGGGTAGCCGTAGAAGACGCTCACGTACGCGTCGTTCTCCCGGGCCTCCCACCGCCGGGCCCGCTCCATGATGTCCACGGACGGCGAGGCGCCCGTCCACTGGAGCACGGTGGCGGTGATGACCGGCGGCTGCCGGGTGGCCGTGGTGGGCTCGTACTCGCCGCGCATGACCTGCCGGAGCCAGCGGGCCGCCCGCTCCCCCTGGAGGTACGCGTCGTAGTGCGGATAGCGCTTGGTCACGAACGCGCCGTCGGCCCAGCGCAGGAACTCGGCGTCCTCGTTCCCGTGCAGGTCGAAGGTGGCGACGATGGGTACGTCCGGGCCCACCAGCTCCCGCACCCGCCGCGCGATCTCGGCCTCCGGACGCGGCACGTCGCGGACGGCCAGCGCGCCGTGGAGCGAGAGGTAGACGCCGTCCACCGGCTGCTTGCTCCGGAGGTCTTCGAGGATCAGCCCCATGAAGTGGTCGAACGTCTCCCGCGTGCTCCAGCTCCTGGACGACCCGCCGAACACCTCATACGGCGAGGTGATCCCCACCGGCTCCATGTCTCCGTACTCCGCGGCCCGGTCCACGAAGCCCCGGATGTACGACCCGGCCTCCAGCACCTCGTCGCCCTCCAGCGGCCCCCGGAACCGGGTCCAGTCCTCCACGGTCACGTCGCCGCCGGGGCAGAAGGTGCACGTCTCGTGGGAGAAGCGGATCACCGCCACGCGATGGGCGTCGCCGGCCTGGGTGGTCCGGGCCGCAAGCGACCCGCCGGGATCCGCCTGGGCGGTCAGTGCCGCCGGCACGGCCGCGAGCCCGATGGCCCCCGACGCGGTGGCAAGCCCGAGCGCCAGCGCCAGTGCGGGGAGGGGGCGGGCCGAAAAGGTGGCCGGGGGTCGAAGCAGGCCGGCGAGATGCGTCATGATCAACCGTCGTCATCTGAAGTCAGCATTACGAGCCCACGAGCCACCGGGCGCGAGTCACGAGTCACGAGACCGATGCTCCCCGACTCGCGCAAGAGTCGGCACTGCCGACACGCCTGGTGCGGCGTCCGTGCCTCCGCCCGGAGGGGCGTCGACCGGCGCCATCGATTGTGAAGCTCACCGCGATAATTGCCGTCAACTCAATAAGCGACGAGGCAGCCCATACCACTGTGGAATTCACTGCGATAATCGACGTCAACTCAACAAACGATCCCCGCGCCCGCGAGCCCAGCCCCAGCCCAGCCCAGCCCAGCCGCGAGCCCAGCCCCAGCCCAGCCCAGCCGTCAGCCGCCCGGCTGTCCGCGCTCGGGCCCCACCGGCGTCTCCGGCCGCTCCTCGGGCGGGTTCTGCTCGAGCTGGCGGAGCAGGTACTGGACCGCCCGCTCGATGATCGGCTCGCGCCCGGCGGCGATCTCCTCGGGCCGGTCGAGGACCTCGATGTCGGGCGAGACGCCCTCGCCTTCCACGGCCCACTCGCCCTCGGTGTTCACGAAGGCGAAGGCGGGGATGGCGATGCTGCCGCCGTCCACGAAGCCGGGGTTCCCGCTGATCCCCACGAGGCCGCCCCAGGTCCTCTCGCCGATGAGCGGTCCGAGGCCGAGCTTCTTGAAGTAGTACGGGAACGCGTCGCCACCGGAGGAGGCCTGGCCGTTGATCAGCGTGGCCTTGGGGCCGGTGTGCACGATCCCGGGCTGGCTGTAGAGGTCGAGGTTGCGACGCGCCCAGTAGTTGAGGAGCGGCCGGTCGAGCATGAGGGCCATCTCCTCGGGGATGAATCCGCCACCGTTGTAGCGGTCATCGAGGATCAGGGCGGGCTTGGTGTGGAGCGGCCGGAAGCCCTCGTAGAGCTCCCGGTGCCCATCGATGGCGGTGTTGGGCAGGTGGATGTAGCCGATCCTGCCGTCGGAGAGGCTGTCCACCAGCGCGGCGTTCTCGGCCACCCACTCCTGGTAGCGGAGTCCGCCCTCGCTCTCGACGGGATCCACCTCGTAGGTCCGGGGGTTCCGCCCATCCACCCGGTCGCTCACCGTGACGCGCACGGTCCGGTCGTGCTTGTTGACCAGGAAGGCGTACGGGTTGTCGGACGTGGTGACCCGCTGCCCGTCGACGGCGATGAGGTAGTCACCCTCTTCGATCCCGATCCCCGGCTCGGTGAGGGGCGAGCGGAAGCTCTCGTGCCAGTTCTCGCCGGGGAAGATGTTGGCGATCCGGTAGAGCTCCCCGTCGGCCTCGAACTCGGCGCCCAGGAGCGCCACCGGCACCCGGTCGGGGCGCGGCATCTCCGGCGACGAGTTGACGTAGGCGTGGCCGACGTTCAGCTCGGCGATGAGTTCGGCGATGATGAAGTCCAGGTCGGCCCGGTGCGCCAGGTGGTCCAGCAGCGGCCGGTACTTGTCGTACATGGCCTGCCAGTCCACGCCGTGCATGTCCGGGTCGTAGAACCAGTCGTGCATGATCCGCCACGCGTCGTGGTAGACCTGGGCCCACTCGACCCGGGGGTCGATCCGGAGCTCCATCCCGCTCAGGTCGAGGGTCTCATCGGTCTTCTGCCCCGGCCGCGCGTCCACGATGGCGAAGCCGTCGCGGGTCCGGACCATGAGCTTCGAGCGGTCACCGTTCACCGCGTAGCCGCGGTTCTCGCTCACCACTTCCTTCGCTTCCCGGTCCTCCATGCTGTAGAGGTGCAGCCCGCCGCCGCTGGAGTAGAGTACGCCGTCGTCCGTGCCGACCAGCCCGTAGTAGCTGCCGGGGCGGAGGTCCGGCAGCGCGGCGATCCGGTCCCCGAGGCCGTCGAGGTCGATCCGGATCGGGTCCGACGACGGGTCTGACGACGCGTCCGACGACGACCCGTCGCCCTCATCGTTTCCGGCCCCCGAGATGGCCGGCTCCTCGTCGCTCCGCGGCGGGAACGGGTGCGGCGCATCGGCCCGCAGGTTGGCCACGAAGATGCGGGCGTCGAAGCCCTCGTCGCCGTAGTCGAAGTCCCGGGCCGAGACGAAGTAGAGGTAGCGCCCCTTGCCGTCGAACGCCGGCTGCGACTCGTCGGTCATGTCGCCGGTAACCTGCGTGGCCCCATCGTCATCGAACGAGTAGAGCCAGACGGCGTTCATGGTGTTGGGGCTGCGCTTCGAGTACGCGAGCCAGCGGGAGTCGGGCGACCAGGTGTAGTCATTCAGGCGACCGGTAGTGGTCTGGTCCACGTCGCGGATCCGACCGCTGGAGACCTCCACGGCCCGGATCCGGTTGCGCTGGTCGGACCAGGCGATCCACTCGCTGTTCGGCGACCACTGCATCCCGTAGATCCAGCTCTCGCCGCCGTCCGTCAGCTGGCGGGGCTCGCCGCTGCCGTCGGCGGGCTCCACGTACAGTTTGTAGGCCCCCGTGGCGTCGGACAGGTACGCGATCCACTGTCCGTCGGGTGACCAGGTCACGCCCCGCTCCCGGTGCGCCGGCGTCTCGCTCAGGTTGCGGGTGTTGCCGTGCTCGGCCGGCACGCTGAACAGCTCGCCGCGAGCCGCGAAGATCGCCCGGTTGCCGGAGGGCGAGAGGTCGAACGACTCGACGTCGTCTCCCACTTCCTTCCAGTACGGCATGGCGTACGGCCGGTCACCGGGCACGGTGATGGACAGCTTCCGGCTCTCACCCGTAGCCGGGTCGAGGTGCCAGATCCAGCCGCCGCTCTGGTAGACGATCCCGCCCTGGCCGCGGCTCGGCCACAGCACGTCGAAGTGGTCGTGGTCCGTGACCTGGGCGATCTCGCCGCTCCCGGTGTCGTAGCGCCACAGGTTGAGTTTCTGCTGCTCGTCGCGGTCACTGACGAAGTAGACGGCGTCATCGACCCACATCGGCCAGACGTCGGTGCCCACGAAGTCGGTGATCCGCTGCGACGACGAGGCCTCCAGGTCGTAGAGCCAGACATCCTGCTGTCGGCCGCCCTCATAGCGCTTCCAGTGCCGCCACTCCCGGCTCTTGATGTTGTACGCCAGCTTCGTCCCCGTGGGGTCGTAGCTCGCGGCGCCGCCCTCCGGCAGCTCCAGCGGGACCTCGAGCCCGCCGTTGGGGTCCACCAGGTAGTAGCGGCCCACCCGCTGGCCGAACGGCGTGCGGTTGGCCCGGACCAGGATCTTCTCGCCGTCCGGCGTCCAGTCCAGGGTCAGGTGGTCGTACCCGCCCCGGGGCGGCATGGGGCCCACGTCCGGGTAGAAGGTGAGCTGTCGCGGCTCGCCGCCCGTCGACGGCATCACGTAGACCTGCCGGGTGCCGGCGTACTCGCCGCTGAAGGCGATCCAGCGGCCGTCGGGGCTGAAGCGGGCGAAGATCTCGAGCCCCTCGTGGCTGGTCAGCCGCGTGGCCTGCCCGCCGCGGATCGACGCGGTGTACAGGTCTCCGGCGTAGGTGAACACCACCCGGTCCCCGTGGATGTGGGGGAACCGCAGCAGGCGCGTGTCCTCCTGCTGGGCGGTGAGCCCGCCGGCCAGAATGAAGATCGCCGCGAAGGCCGCGGCCAGGATCCGCTGTCTCATGTCGTGCTCCGTGATTGGACCGGTCGTGAACTGCCGTGAGCGGGCCGTGCCCGCGGGGTCAACCTACGTTGCCGGGGGCGCGGTCTCCAG
>CAZSBL010000085.1:0-14974 GCA_964605205.1 uncultured Gemmatimonadaceae bacterium | reverse complement strand
GGACGGGATCGACTACGGACCCGAGGGGACGCTCTTCAACGTCTATCACGACGGCGAGTGCCTCGGCGACGTGGTCACCCCCCTCGCCGGCGCCTTCAACGTCCGCAACTGCCTGGCGGCCATCGCGGCAGCCCACGCCGCGGGAGCGGGCTGGGACGGGATCGTGGAGGGACTGCGGACGTTCCGCAGCGTCCGTCGTCGTATGGAGGTGAAAGGCGAGGAGCGGGGGGTGCTGGTCATCGACGACTTCGCGCATCACCCGACGGCGGTCCGGGAGACCCTCGAGGCGGTGCGCAGGCGATGGAGTGACCGGCTGCGGGCCGAGGCCGGCGTCACGAACACCGCAGGAACGGGCGAGCTCGGCGGCTGCCTCACCGCCGTGTTCGAGCCCCGGTCCTATACGGCGCAGCGACGGGAGTACCAGGCGCCGTACCGGCGGGCGCTGAGCGTCGCCGACCGGGTGGTGCTGGCCGGGCTCTTCCACCCCGAGCGCTACGACGGGGAGACGGGGATGGACCCCCACGAGCTGGTGGCCGGGATCGCCGCTGACGGAGTGCCGGCGGACTACATCGCCGAAACCGGCGAGATCCCCTCGTTCCTCGTTCCGGTTCTCGAGGCCGGCGACGTGGTGGTGTTCATGTCGAACGGCGGCTTCGGTGGGGTCCAGGAGAAGACGCTGGAGGCACTGGCCCGGTAGAACCCCGGGGCGGACCGGCGGGCCCGGAGCCGGCCGCGCCGAGGACGTCGCCAACGGTATGGAGCGGCGAGAAAGATCGATCGTGATCGATCTTTCTGGGCCGTGCATATCGTAAATCATTACACATCAAACACTTAACGTAATCGACTCGGGGATAGATCGATCATGATCGATCTACTTTCCCCGTTGGAAGGGCCCGGTCAGGTGGGTGTGGACCGACAGGCGGGGCTACGCGAGATCAGGGAGCGCGGTTAGATTCCCGGCCGATTCGGCACGAAAACAGGCACAGGGGTCCATGACACTCGACAAATCGAAGTTCATCTTCACCATGAAGGACCTCCGGAAGGTGGTCCCCCCGAAACAGGAGATCCTGAAGGGGATCTGGCTGAGCTTCTACCCGGGGGCGAAGATCGGGGTGGTGGGTCCGAACGGAGCCGGGAAGTCGACGGTGCTGCGGATCATGGCGGGTCTCGACCAGGACTTCCAGGGCGAGGCGTTCCCGATGAAGGGGATCAAGGTCGGGTACCTGCCGCAGGAGCCGGAGCTGGACCCGTCGCTCAATGTCAAAGGCAACGTGGAGGAGGCGGTGAAGGCGCAGCGGGAGCTGCTGGGTCGCTACGACGAGATCAACGCGGCGTTCAGCGAGCCCATGGACGCGGAGCAGATGCAGTCGCTGATCGACGAGCAGGCGGAGGTGCAGGAGGCCATCGAGCATCAGGGGCTGTGGGAGCTGGACCGGAAGATCGAGATCGCCATGGACGCGCTCCGGCTCCCGCCGGCGGACGCGGAGGTGACGAAGCTGAGCGGCGGTGAAAAGCGCCGGGTCGCACTCTGCCGGGTGCTGCTGGAGGAGCCGGACATGCTGCTGCTGGACGAGCCGACGAACCACCTGGACGCGGAGTCGGTGGCGTGGCTGGAGCACCACCTGGACGCGTTCGAGGGTACGATCGTGGCGGTGACGCACGACCGGTACTTCCTGGACAACGTGGCGAAGTGGATCCTGGAGCTGGACCGTGGCGAGGGCTACCCATACGAGGGGAACTACTCGTCGTGGCTCGAGCAGAAGCGGGAGCGGCTGCGGCTGGAGGAGAAGCAGGAGTCGAAGCGACAGAAGACGCTGGAGCACGAGCTCGAGTGGATCCGGATGGCGCCGAAGGCCCGGCACGCGAAGGGGAAGGCCCGGGTCAACGATTACGAGTCGCTGCTGAACCGGGACGTGCAGGAGAAGATCCGCACGGCGGAGATCATCATCCCGAAGGGCCCGCGGCTGGGCGACAAGGTGATCCGTGCCGAGGGGCTGACCAAGGGCTACGATGGCGATCTGCTCATGGACGGCGCGGACTTCGACATTCCTGCGGGCGCCATTGTCGGGATCGTGGGCCCGAACGGCGCGGGGAAGACCACGCTCTTCCGGATGATCGTGGGCCAGGAGCAGCCGGACGGCGGCACGCTGGAGGTGGGCGAGACGGTGGAGCTGGCGTACGTGGACCAGTCCCGGGACGCGCTGAACGCGGAGAAGACAGTCTACGAGGAGATCAGCGGCGGGAAGGACGAGGTGGAGCTGGGGAAGGCGTCGGTGAACAGCCGTGCGTACTGCTCGTGGTTCAATTTCAAGGGCGCCGAGCAGCAGAAGAAGGTGGGGGTGCTGAGCGGCGGCGAGCGGAACCGTGTCCACCTGGCGAAGCTGCTGAAGAGCGGCGGGAACGTGATCCTGCTGGACGAGCCCACCAACGACCTGGACGTGGACACGCTGCGTGCGCTGGAGGACGCGCTGCTGGACTTCGCCGGCTGCGTGCTGGTCATCTCCCACGACCGTTGGTTCCTGGACCGCATCTCGACCCATACGCTCGCCTTCGAGGGTGACAGCGAGCTGTTCTTCTACCCCGGCCCGTGGAGCGAGTACGAGGAAGACCGGAAGCGGCGGCTGGGGGACGAAGCCGAGCGGCCGCACAGGATCAAGTATCGGAAGCTGACCCGGGGATAGCGGGCCGACGTTCGTATGCGGGTGGGCCCGGGTCAGCGCGTAGCTCGGCCTACGGCCTCGCGTGTAGGGCGCCTGACGGCGCCCGGGTAGCCGCCTTCGGCGGCGTGTAGCGGCCTTTGGCCGCGGCGCGGCCCGCTGTGCTCGCGGCTACTCCGCTATCCGCTTCCGTTCCGCCGCCCGGCTTCGAAGCCCGAACGACATTACCGTCAGGAGCGCAGCGAGCACGGCCACCATCAGGAACGCGTCGGCGTAGGAGGAGACCCGGCCGCCGGTCGACGCGATGATGGCGCCCAGGACCGCCGCCCCCGCCAGCTGGCCGATGGAGATGAAGACGGTCAGGATCCCCTGGGCGGCGCCCCGGTCCTCCTTCGGCGCCTCGTTGAGCATGACGTATCGGAGGGCGGAGCCCAGGAGGCCCGCCATCCCGACGCCGATGAGGACGCCTGCGCTGTAGAAGAGGGCCAGCGTGGCCGGGAACGCGGCGACGAGGCCCATGCCGGCGGCGATGAGCGCGGTGGAGACGACCACCACCACCCGGGAGCCGGCCCGGTCCAGGACCCGGCCGAGGATGGGCGAGCCGATGGCCATGGCCACCACGATGGGGATCAGCATGAACGAGGCGGTGGAGGTGCTCACGTCGAACGCGGCCACCAGGAGCGCGGGGACGAAGACCACGGCGGCCTCGCTCACGCCGGCGCCCACCGACAGCCCGCTGGCGATCACGATCTGGCGGTTCCGGAAGAGCCCCGGCCGGATGACCGGGTCGTCGGCGCGGCCCTCGACCCACGGGAACACCACGGCGAGGACGGCGGCGACCAGAAGCCAGGGCAGGACGTCGACGCCGAGTAGGCTGGCGATCGGGGCCGTGGCATCGATCCGATTCAGCGCGATGGCCAGGCCGGTGAGCATGACGGCCAGGACGCCCATCCCGGTCCAGTCGAACGGCCGGGGCTCCTCGGCCCGGGCGGTGGGCAGCACGCGCAGCGCGGCCCAGACCACGGCCACGGCGATGGGCAGGTTGATCAGGAAGAGCCAGTGCCAGCTGAGGAGGAGGAGCACGCCGCCGAGGATCGGGCCCAGCAGGAAGGCGACGCCGAACACTGCACCGATGAGCCCGAGGGCGGCGCCGCGGCGCTCGGGCGGGAAGACGTCTCCGATGACGGCGCTGGCCACGGGGAAGATGCCACCGGCACCGAGCCCCTGGATGGCGCGACCGGTGAGGACGATGCCGTACGTGGGCGCGGCGGCCACCACCAGCGATCCGACCCCGAAGATGGCCACGTCCATGGCGTAGACGGCCCGGCGCCCGTACCGGTCGCTGAGCTTCGCCATGAGCGGCGTGCCGATGAGATTGAAGAGGACGTAGATCCCGAGCATCCACGCGGCCGCCCGGTCGTCGATCCCGAACGCCTCCCGGAGCGCGGGCAGGGCGGGGCCGATGATGGCGATGTCCAGCGCGCCCATGAGCACGCCGGTGAACAGGACCGCCAGGATCCGGTTCCGCTGCTTCTTGCTTACGTCCACGTAGTTTTCGGGCTTCGTTCGAATTCTGCAGGCACATCGGCCGGTGGGCTCGACGCCGGCTGAAGGTCACGGCTGGCGACCTTCGAGGCAAGACGCAGGAGCGCCGGAAGCCGGCCCACCCGGCTCCCGGCGCTCCCTGTCGGCGGGGTCGTCCGAAGTCCTCAGCTCACCGGGCTCGCGCCTTCCTCCTCCTGGTCGAGGAACGGCACGCCCTCGGTGATCCAATCGGGGGCCGGCTCGCCCTTCAGGTAGTGGCCGAACCACTCGAGGATACGACGCTGGTAGTCCTTCTCGTTGGCGTCCTTCGCCAGCCCGTGGTTCTCGTCCTCGTAGACCAGGAGCACCAGGTCCTTGTCCGCCCTGCGGGCGGCGTTGTAGAAGATGGTGCCCTGGTCCCAGTCCACGGCGCCGTCCTCGGTCCCGAACATGACCAGCATCGGCGTGTTCAGGCTCTCGATGTTGTGGACGGGCGAGTTGGCGTCGTAGGACTCCCAGTCCTGCCACGGCGGGACCTCCATCCGCCCCTGACTGATCTCGAAGATGCGGGCGTCGGTGCTGCCGGTGTTCCAGTAGATGCTGAGGTACATGGAGGTCAGCTCGGTGAGCGGAGCACCCGCCACGGCGGCGGCGAAGATATCGGTCTGGGTCGGGACGAACGCCGTCTGGTAGCCGCCCCAGGAGTGGCCGATGAGCCCGATCCGATCGGGGTCCACGATGCCCATGTCGTTGACGGTGTTCACCGCAGGCACCAGCGCCTCCACGGCGCTGAGCCCCGGGTTCCGGTCCCGATAGACGATGTCGGGTTGGAAGACGATGTAGCCCTCCGCCGTCCAGATCGCCGGGTTGTACTCGCTGGTCTCATCGGGCACGGAGTAGGCGTGCACCGCCGGCGACCGGATCTCGTAGATGTACGTGATCATCGGGTACCGCTGCGTCGGGTCGTAGCCCGCCGGGTAGAAGAGGGCGCCCTGGAGCCGGCGGCCCCACTCGTTCTCGTACTCCATGAGCTCCGAGTGGCCCCAGAGGTAGTCGCTCTGGAACGGGTTCGTGTTCGTGAGCTGCTCGCCCTCCCGGAGGCTGCCCCGGGCGATGAAGTAGTCGGGCGAGTCGTCGAAGCTCTGGACCCGGTAGGTGAAGACGTCGGCGTCATCGGCCTTCTGCAGCCAGCCCACGTTGGCGTCGAGGAATATGACCCGCTCCGGCGTGCGGCGGAGACGCGACGCCACGGCATAGCCGTTCTTCTTCGACCACTGGCCCGTGATGTTGTAGTAGACGGGTGCCCTCGGGTCGATGGCGTCCTGCCCCTCCTCCCAGTCCACCCGGGAGTATCGATGGACCACGCTGTCGGCCCGGCCGTTCGTGAGCCGCTCGCCGCTGCCGTCGGGCCCGACCTCCCAGACGTCGTACTCGTCGTAGAGGAGCACCGAGCGGTCATCCTCCGTCCATCCGGCGAGCCGGAAGGGCGGGTCCTGCTCCACCGTGTGGTCATCCATGGTGTCGACGAAGACGGTGGGCAGCCCCTGGGTGATGTTGACGTGCCGGTCGTCCTCGATGTCGTAGAGGAGATAGTGATCGTCCTCCAGGTAGAGGAGGTAGCGGCCCTCCGGCGACGCGCCGAAGAAGTACTCGATCCGCTCGATCACCTTCCGGCGCTCACCCGTGGCCACGTCGATCACGTAGACATCCACGTACCGGGGCCCGAACATCCGGAGCCGCTCGTACGGCCGGTCGGTGGTGGCCACGGCGATGGCGTCGTCGCCCACCCGCCGGACATCGTCCATGGTGGCCTCACCGAGCTGCACGAACCGGTCGGCCTCCAGGTGCCAGACGCTGAGCCAGTTTTCCTGCCGGTCCCGGCTGGCCGTCCGCTTCTGCCGGGGGATGATGTCGATGTCCCGGGAGTGCCAGACCTCCACGCCGGCGTCGTCGTCGTCAGGTGACGACCCCTCGCCCTCGCCCTCGTCCTCGCCTTCGGCCTCGCCCTCATCCTCATCCTCCGCCGTTCCACCCTCACCCTCCGTCTCCGTCCGCTCCAGCGCCTCGTCGGTGTACTCCCACTCCTGCACACCGAGGAAAACGGCGTCACCATCTTCGGAGAAGTCGGGGGTACGGTACGCCACGATCCGGGTGTCGGCGGGGAAGTCTTCGCGCTCCGCAGGGTCGAACGCGTGCTTCACCGTACGCCCCGTGACGTCCGTCCACGCCAGGACCACGTGGGTCGGCTTCGTGCGGTCTTCGTCCTCGACCACCCGCAGGACGGTGAGGTCGTCCTCGTCATCCCGCCAGCGCAGCTCGACGTAGTCGGAAGGGTGCGACTCCAGCGTGCGGATGGTGCCGTTGGCGGCGTGCCACAGCCGGACGCCGTTGCCGGCGTTGTCCGGCGCGTTCACGGTCATGGCCAGGTACGGGCCGTCCTCCTGCCACGCGAACTCGCCCACGTTCCCGAAATTGACGTCCAGGTCGGTCCGGAGGTCCCGGACGACGAGGTCCGCCCCGCGCTCGTCGTCGCCCTTCGCCTCGCCGGCAGGATAGCGCCGCATGGCCAGGAACCGCCCGTCGTCGCTGAACGAGAACGACGAGACGCCCGCGACCACCGTGGTATCGCCCGACCGGAGGTCCATGAGCCCCAGGCTGTTCTTCGGACGCTCGTTCCGCTTCTGGATCCGCTCCCG
The DNA here is from genome assembly GCA_964605205.1 of uncultured Gemmatimonadaceae bacterium. Classification (GTDB taxonomy): domain Bacteria; phylum Gemmatimonadota; class Gemmatimonadetes; order Longimicrobiales; family RSA9; genus JAWVYT01. The sequence goes on along the minus strand of CAZSBL010000085.1, from coordinate 8,097 downwards.
CGCGTCGTCGGACATCCCGATGATGTACGCCGCCCACCGGCCGTCCTCGGAGAACGCGGGCTGGCCGCCGTAGCCGATGACCACCACCGAGTCCGACCCGACGCGACGGAGCCGGAGCTCGTCCTCGTCGTTGACCCGGCTGATGGGGACGGCCATCCACTCGCCGTTGTCCGAGAGCTGGCCGAAGCCCAGGCTCTCCCACTGGCCGTAGTCGTTCGGCGTGATGGGGCGAGGCTCGGCCGGGGCGGTGTCCTGCGCGGCCGTATCGGCGGCTTCCTCCTGCGCGGCCACCGCAACGGGCGCGACGGCCAGCAGAATCACCGCGACGAGCGCGACGAACGCGACCAGGGCGAGAACGGGGTGTTGATTCGGCTTCATCGGGCATCCTCCATAGGGAATTCGTCCCCCTCCACATACTCGACGTTCGGGAGCGGTGATTCGTTGACCGTGAGCCGGAAGACGTCGGGGCGGGCGTAGTGGCCGGTGACGTCGAAATCCATCTTGCCCCGGACGATGGCGCCGGGGTCGAGGTCGGCGTACAGGATCCCGGGCTCCCCCCAGAGCGGGCCGGCGAGGCACTCGCCGAGGGGGCCGTAAATGGCGCTCCCGCCCCGGCTCAGCACCTCCGGCCACTGCTCCAGCTCGTCGGCCAGCTCCAGGTCTTCGGGGTAGTGATCGCGCCGGACGTACTGGTTGCAGCCGAGGACGTAGCAGCGGCCTTCCAGAGCGATGTGACGCAGCGTGGCCTGCCAGCCGTCCCGGGCGTCGGCGGTGGGGGCGAGGTAGAGCTCCACGCCCTTGCCGTACATGGCGTGCCGGGCCAGCGGCATGTAGTTCTCCCAGCAGATGAGCCCGCCGATCCGGCCGATGTCGGTGTCCAGGACGGGCAGCGTGCTGCCGTCGCCCTCGCCCCAGATCACCCGCTCCGCCGCCGTGGGCTTCAGCTTCCGGTGCTTCCCCAGCAGTGACCCGTCGGGACCGAAATAGAGGAGCGTGCAGTAGAGGGTGCCGCCGGAATGGGCGCCATCGCGCTCGATGACGCCCACGGCCAGGTACACGCCGGCCTCGACCGCGGCCTGCCCGATCCGCTCGGTATGCGACCCCGGGACGTCCACCGCCCCCCGCCAGTACCGCTCCCAGGCCCGGCGGCCTTCCGGGCGCCGCCCCCCCACCGCCGTGCCGAAGGCGAGGCCCCAGGGGTAGCCGCCGACGAACGCCTCGGGGAAGAGCACGAGCCGCGCCCCGTGCCCCGCCGCCTCGGCCGTCTTCGCCACCACGGCGTCGACGGCGGCGTCGGGGTCGAACATGGCGGGCTCGGGCTGCACCACGGCCACGCGCACCAAATCAGATCCGGTCGGTTTCATGGTCTCGCAGGTTGGGACCGCGACCGGGCGGATGCAAGAGGATGCCCCGCCGGGCTGAAGCGCCGCCGGGCGAGTGACCCGGCCGGGACCGTGCACCACGGGGCGAAAATCGCCATCTTCATGGTGGCGTTGCCCCGCCCCATAGAACCGAAGGCAATGATGAACGAGCTGCTGAAGAATCTGGAGGCCAACTGGCGGGATGTCTCCGGATACGACGATATCAAGGCCACCCTCTGGACACCCGGCGACCCGGTGGCCGACAAGTGCCCCACGGGGTGCCGCCTGGTGGACACAGGCTGGCGCCCCATGACCCAGGCGGAGGAGGGTGTGGACGGCCATCGTCGGGCCGTCTTCTGTCGACGCCACGGCTACGCCCGGATCTACGTCATCGACAAGGCCACCGCCGGAGAGCGGGGCTGGGCGCCGCTGCCTGTGGCCTGACAACCAGGGGCCGCCCTCGGGCGGCCCCGAAGCACGGCCCGCGGCGGTGACCGGGCCCGGCCGGACCCGGTCCGGGACCGCGCAATCCCTCAGTCGCCGTCAACGTGCGCGCTAATTTTCAAGGTGTCCGCCTTGACAACCTCCGCCCGCGACGCGACCCTCCGGGACGGGAAGCAGTGAAACCGGCTACGGAGCGGGGGCGAGATGAGCGATACGGGGCGAGTGTGGAACGAGCGGATGGTGGGTGGGGTGGTGGTGGAGGCCGGAACGGCGGCATGAGCAGGTCGGACCAGTCGGGCCGGCCGCGGGCCGTGAACGCGCCGGGGCTGGGCGAGAGTCGTCGGGCGATCCTGTCGGTACTGAAGGAGACGGGCGGCGCCACGGTCCCGGTACTTTCCGACGTGGTGGCTCTGAACGTGGAGACGGTGCGGGAGCACCTGGGTATCCTCCGCGAGCAGGGGCTGGTGGAGCGACGGGGCACGCGGGCCGACGGCCCCGGCCGGCCGACGGTGGTCTACGGGCTCACGGCGGAGGCGGAGTCGCTCTTTCCTCGCCGGGAGGCGGAGGTACTGCGGGAGCTGGCGGCGTTCCTCCGGGAGACCGGCCGCGGGGCAATCCTGACCGAGTTCTTCGACCACTACCTGGCCCGGCGCCGTGCGGCGTCGCTGGGGCGGGTGGAGGGTCTGGAGGGCGTGGAGCGTCTGCGGGAGGCGGCCCGGATCCTCTCGGAGCAGGGGTTCATGGCGGTGGTGGAGGAGAACGGTGATGGGCCGCGGCTCCGGCTCTGTCACTGCCCGCTGATCGAGCTGGTGGAGGTCTCGAAGGTGGCGTGCCGGGCCGAGGTCGGCTTCGTCCGGGAGCTGCTGGGCGAGGAGCTGACGCGGGTTAGCTACATCCCGGCGGGCGACGCGGCGTGCGCCTACGCCGCGGGGACTTCGACGTGATCGCGTCCGGAGCGTCGGCGGGAACGACTTCGGCGACGGCGGCGCCGCCGATCGTGCCGGGCGCGGCGTCGCGGAATGCGCCGCCGTTCCGGCTCCCGGGCGAGCACTTCGCGCTGGCGGTGCTGTTCCTGCTGGCGGGCGCTGTGGGGCTGGTGGTGGTGGCACCGGACCTCGCGGGCGGGTACTACCCGGCGCAGCGGGTGATCGCGGTGACGCACCTGTTCACCCTCGGGTGGATCACCACGTCCATCATGGGGGCGCTCTACCAGTTCCTCCCGGTGGCGCTGGGCGAGCCGATCGCGTCGGTTCGCTGGGCGCATGTCACCTTCTGGCTGTACGCGCCTGGGCTGGCCGTCTTCGCCGGCGGGCTGGTCACCGGGCGGGCGCTCCTGACCGTGGCTGGCGCCGTGGTCTTCGGGCTCGGGATCGTGGTCTTCTGCGCGAACCTGGCCGTCACGCTGGCCCGGTCGGGGCGCCGGGACCTGACATGGTGGGCGCTGGCGTCGGCCGACGTCTTCCTGTTCATCACGCTGGTGCTGGGGTTGGCGCTGGCGACGAACCTCCGGACTGGCTACCTGGGTGGTGCCCGGTTCGTTGCCCTCGGGACGCACCTGCACGTGGCGCTGGCCGGGTGGGTCCTGCTGGTGATGGTGGGGGTGGCGCACCGGCTGCTGCCGATGTTCCTGCTGAGCCATGGGGCCGACGACCGGTACGCGAAGGCGGCGGTGGCTCTGGTCGCCTCGGGCGCGCTGGTCCTGGCCTTACTCCATCACGCGCCGCCGGTCATCAGCCAGTGGATACCGGCGGCGCTCATCGGTGCCGGGACCGTGGCGTTCCTGGCCCAGGCCCGGCGGTTCTACCGCAAGCGGCACCGGCCGAAGCTGGATCCCGGGATGGGCCTGGCGGCCGCGGCCCTCGTGCTGCTGGGTGGCGGGCTCGTGCTGGCGGGTCCGGTGATGGTCGGCGCACCGCCACGGCTGGCCACGGCGTACGTGCTGCTGGTGGTGCTGGCCATCAGCTTGTTCGTGGCGGCCCACTACTACAAGATCGTGCCGTTCCTGGTCTGGTATCACCGGTACGGCCCGCTGGCCGGGAAGCGACCCCTGCCGCGGGTGTCGGAGCTCTACTCGGGGCGGGCGGCCGGGGCGGCGGCCGTGCTGCTGGTGGTCGGCACCGTGGGGCTGGTGGCCGCCGTGGCGGCGGGTGCCGCAGAGCCTGCGCGGGTCGCCGCGGCGGTGCTGGCGGCCGGCGCCGGAGTGGAAGGGATACAGATGCTACAGCTGGGGAGGAAGCGACCATGAGCGAGGAAAAAGTGCGGGAGGCCCTGCGGGCGGTGATCGACCCGGAGGTCGGACTCGATGTCGTGACCATGGGGCTGATCTACCGCGTGGAGCTGGACGACGGCACCGCCCGGGTCACGTACACGCTCACGACCCCGGGCTGCCCGCTGGAGCAGCACATGACCGGCGGGATCGTGGCGGCGGTCTCCGCCGTCCCGGGGATCGATGCGGTGGAGCCCCGCCTGGTCTGGGAGCCCCGCTGGGACCCGTCCATGATCGAGGAGGACGCATGGTGAACCGGGATGACCTGCCCCCGGCGCTGGCGGCGATTCCCGCCGGGTCGATCGTGGAGCTCGACGTACGGGAGGAGCTGCGGGACGGCCGGGAACCGTTCAGCCGGATCATGGAAGCCCGGCGGGAGGTGCCGTCCGGCGGCGCGCTGTGCGTGCGGGCCATCTTCGAGCCGGTACCCCTCTTCGACGTGATGGGGAAGCACGGGCTGGCGCACCACAGCGTGCAGCTCGGCCCCGAAGACTGGAAGGTCTGGTTCTACCCGGACCCGGCGGCCCGACCGGCAGCCGACGCCACCGAGGCCCGGGGTCCCGGAGCGGAGTCCGGGGAGGCCGCGGACGCCGGGCCCGGCGAGGTGGCGGCCGACGGCGTCGCCGGGGACGTGGTGGTGCTGGACGTCCGCGGCCTCGAGCCGCCGGAGCCGATGGTCCGGACGCTGGCCGCCCTGGAAGAGCTCCCCGACCACGGTACCCTGGTCCAGGTCAACGTGCGGGTCCCCCGGTTCCTGCTCCCACAGCTGGAGGAGCGGGGGTACACGTACGCGATCCGGGAGCAGTCCGAGGACCTGGTGCGCGTGTTCATCCGGCGGACTGCCGGGTAGCGACGGCAGCGGTGATGACCGAGCGACTGTCCGGAATCGCGGCCTGAGGAAGAACCCGACGGCTCGGTCTACGACGTCGTCGTGAAAATCCCCTCGGCGCGGCCCATGTCCCGGGCGTCGGCGTCGGTCAGGATGCCCTCGACCAGGTAGTCGTCTCCGGTCATGCCGACGAAGAGGCTCCGGGCGATGAGCACGCCCCGTCCGCCGGTGCCGGTGAGCTTCACCTCGAACGCCTTCGGCACGACCTCCGTCTCCACCACCGACGCGATGGCGAGCCACGCCGCGTCGTAGAGGGTGCGCATGGCCACGGGCGGGGAGACGGCGTCACCGAGGCGGCCGCGCTCCAGCTCCAGGACCACCTCGGCCTCCCCCACTGAGAGCCGGACCCCGGGCTCGTAGCCCTCGATCTCGGCCCCGGCCAGATAGTCGTTCTCCAGGGCGACCAGGTGGGCCGCCCGCTTCTGGCGATTGTGCTCTGCGATGGCGCGCTGGGTGCGGCTCTTGAGCCCGTGGGGGGCCAGCCGGCCGCACTGGCCCTTCCCGTCGGCGTCGGGGTCGCAGAGGCGGAAGCACCACGCGGCTCGGTTCTTCGTCAATGGGCAGCCGACCCAGTAGTACTCGCGCACCCCTTTCTTCGTCCGGACCTTCCGGACCGTCTTTTCCGTCTTTTGCGGCTTCTCCATCTCTTGCGGCTTCTCCGGCGTCCCGGGCATGGTTCCCCACTGGAAGAAGTTCGAGTAGTACGACAGCGCGGTGGTGGTGTAGCGGTAGCGCCAGCCTCCGGTTCGGTGTGCGTCCGCAAGCCCAATCTACTGCGCCGTTCCGTGGCCGCCACCGGCGGCCTCGTGGCGCTGCTCGCCCTCGGGGGGAGCGGATCCGGACGCTGCTGGAGGCGGAGCGCCGTGGTTGACCGCACCGCCGGCAGTTGGCACCCGGCCCGCGGAGTGGCATCATAACGGGCGTTCCCGGCGAGCCCCGCGACCTTCGACGACGAGAGCATCATGGATAAGCCCCGGAAGGAGCCAGAGCCGGAGGAGGTTACCTACCGCCCCATCGGCGTGATCCGGACGCCGTGGCCCGATCCCCAGGGCACGCCGATCCAGCCGCCGGCCGCCGAGGGGACGGAAGGGAGCGTCGAGCTGTACCCGGAGTACGCCGACGGGCTGGACGGGCTCGACGGCTTCTCCCACGTGATCCTCCTCTACCACTGCCACCGTGCCGGTGAACCCGCGCTCCGGGTGACGCCGTTCCTGGACGACGAGCCCCACGGCGTCTTCGCGGTCCGGGCCCCGAGCCGTCCGAACCCCATCGGGCTCTCGGTGGTCCGCCTCGAGGCCGTGGACCGAAGCGTCCTGCGAGTCCGCGACGTGGATATCGTGGACGGCTCGCCGCTGCTGGACATCAAACCCTACGTGCCGGCGTTCGACGTCCGGACCGGTGTCCGGACCGGGTGGCTCCAGGCCGGAGCCGACGGGCTGCCCGGTGCTCGAGACGACGGGAGGTTCGCGGAATGACGACCGATCTCAGACGACGACTCCGGAGCGCGAGCCGGCGCCGGGCCCTCCTCGCTGCCCCGGGCATCCTCCTCGGCGCCGGGCTGGCCGGGTGCGCCGATGGCGGCGACGAGATCCCGCCCGAGCCCGTGACGGCCTTCGACACGGCACAGGTCCGGATCGTGACCGACGCCGACACGATCTCGCTGACGGTGGAGCTGGCGGAGACCGATGTGCAGCGGGGGTACGGGCTCATGGAGCGGCCCGAGCTGCCGGCGGACGCCGGGATGCTCTTCCTCTACCCCGAGCCCCAGGACGCGACCCGGGGGTTCTGGATGTACCGGACGCTGATCCCGCTGGACGTCGCGTTCCTCGATGTCGACGGCCGGATCGTGAATATCCAGACCATGCAGCCGTGCCCGAGCCCGAACCCGCGGGTGTGCCGGATCTACAGCCCGGGCGTGCCCTTCCGGGGCGGGCTCGAGATGAACGCGGGCTGGTTCGCGGCCCACGACGTGGAGGTCGGCGACCGGGTGTTGCGGCCCGACGACGGATAGGGAGGGACGTATGAACTGGGAGGCAATCGGCGCCAGCGGCGAGCTCATCGGCGCCATGGCCGTGGTGGTCTCAGTGCTCTACCTGGCGTACCAGGTCCGGGCCCAGGTCCGGGAGTCCCGGATCGGCGCGATGCACGAGGTCTCCGACGCGTTCCGGGAAGGGGTCGCCGCCACCTTCCTCGACAAGGAGCTGGCCGAGCTCTTCATAGAGGGCAAGGATGGGATCGAGCACCTGAACGACACGCAGCGGATCCGCTTCATCGCCCTGGTGCAGCGGAACTACCGGGTCTGGGAGGACGCCTTCCACCAGTACGACGCCGGCCGCCTCGACGAGCTGCTCTGGGTCTCCATCAACCGCCAGTACTCGGCGCTCCTGCGCTGGCCCGGCTTCCAGTGGGTCTGGTCGATCCGCCGCGACTACTTCACCGCCGACTTCGCCGCGTACGTCGACACCGTGGAGCCGGGCGACCACCGCTTCTGAGCGGGGCCGGCCCGGCCGGGAGCGAACCTACCGCGGCAGCGTCTGGGGCAGGTCTGCCACCACGTACGCCATGACCGCCAGCGCCGCCACGCACTCGGCCAGGTCGGTGGCGTTGAGCTTGTCGAGGGTGTCGGCCTCGCTGTGGTGGTACCAGAAGTAGCGCTCGCCATCCACACGCAGTCCCATCCCCGGCACGCCGAGCTGCATGATCGGGCCGATATCGGCGCCGCCGCCGCCCCGGGTGATCTCGCCGGCCTGGACGCCCTCGAGGAGGGTGCCGATGGCCCGGATGATGGCAAACGCCTCGTCGCTCCCGGTGAAGCCGAAACCGATGGGGTCGAAGACGCCGGCATCCGACTCGATGGCCAGTACGTGACGGTCGAGCTCCTCCACGTGGGCGTTGCGGTACTCGGTGCCGCCCCGGAGCCCGTTCTCCTCGTTCGTCCAGCCCACCACGCGGATCGTGCGACGGGGCCGCAGCCCCAGCTCCTTCATGAGCCGGACGGCCTCCCACGCGGCCACCACGCCGCCGGCGTCATCCATGGCGCCGGTGCCCACGTCCCAGGAGTCGGTGTGTCCGCCCATGACCACCACCTCGTCGGGGAGCTCGGTACCCCGGAGCTCGGCCATAACGTTGCGGCTCTC
>CAZSBL010000084.1:0-15037 GCA_964605205.1 uncultured Gemmatimonadaceae bacterium | reverse complement strand
CGTTGACGCGTCCCCCGCCCCGCGACGAAGTTGGACGCAGCGCCCGACGAGTTGCCTGGCCGCGACCCCGCACTCGCAATCGAACTCGAACTCGACATCGACATGACCAGAACCTTCTTCGCCCTCGGCGCCGCCTCCGCCTTCCTGGCCGTGGCCGCCGGCGCATTCGGCGCCCACGCCCTCGAGGCCCGCCTCACCCCCGACCGCCTCGAGACCTTCGAGCTCGGCGCTCGCTACCAGATGTACCATGCCCTGGCGCTCCTGGCCGTGGCGTGGGCCACCACCCGCTGGCCCGGCGCGATGATCAACACCGCCGGATGGCTCTTCGTGGCCGGGACGATCGTGTTCTGTGGCACCGTCTACGCCCTCGGCCTCGGCGCGCCCCGCTGGCTCGGCGCCATCACGCCCATCGGCGGCCTGTCGTTCCTGGCCGGGTGGGCGCTCCTGGCGTGGGTGGCGGTGAAGGGGGTGTAGGCCCGCCACGGAGACCCGGGCGGCACGGGAGCCATGCGCGGACAGAGGTCGCGCGGACAGAGGTCGCGCGGACAGAGGTCGCGCGGACAGAGGTCGCGCCGCAGGGCTGACCCGCGGCACAGCGGTCCCGCCTGCGCGATCGCGTGTTGACTTTACCGCAATAATCGGCGCCAACTCCACAATCGTTGCAACGGAGCGATCGCGTGTGGACTTGACCGCAATAATCGATGTCAACTCCACAAGCGATGGCCGGCGACCCCGGTCTCGCGCCCTCGCCCGCTCGACGCGGTGCCCAGCGCTTCGCCGGCCACCGACTTCCCCCCGCCGACCGCCTGGTTCGCCGCGTCGCCGCGTTGTCGCGTCGTCGCGTCGCCGCGTCGCCGCGGTGAACCTCGCTGGCCGCCGCGTCGTCGCGTCCGTCACGGCGTCGTCGCGTCCGTCACGGCGTCGTCGCGTCCGTCACGGCGCCGTCGCGCCCGTCGCGGTGAATGGGCCCGCCGCTCCCGTCCTCCCCCGTCGGCCCCTATCTACTATCAAACTAGTTGACAACCGCCACGCGCTACTATATACGTAGTAGCAGACCGATGGCCCGGCTCGCGCCCGGCCGCCCCCACGCACCACGAACCGTGACCACATCCATGACCAAGTTCACCGACCGGGAGCTGGACGTGATGGCCGTCCTCTGGGACGCCGGCGACGCGACGGTCGCCGAGGTCCAGGAAGCGCTGGCGGACGACCTGGCCTACACCACGGTGCTGACGGTCCTCCGGACGCTCGAAGAGAAGGGCCATGTCGGCCACACGGAGGAGGGCCGGGCCTACCGGTACCACCCGCTTGTGGAGCGGGAGGAGGCGGGTGCGAGTGCGCTGACCCGGATGCTGGACCGGGTGTTCGGCGGGTCGCCGGAGCTGCTGCTGACGCAGCTGGTGGCGGAGCGGAAGCTGAGCGAGGAGGTGCTGGAGCGAATGCGTCGCCTGCTGGACGAGCGGCTGGGCGACGGCGGGGCGTCCGGGTCCGCGGCTGGCGCCGGCGTTTCCGGCGAGGCTGACGATTCCGGCGAGGTGGGCACCGCCGGGGAGGGGGCGCCATGATGGCGCAGTGGCTGGTCTATGGGCTGGCGGTGTCGCTGCTGGTGAGCGTGGCGGCGTGGCTGGGGGAGCAGGGTGCGCGGGCGCAGCGGTGGCCGACGCGCTGGGTGTGGCTGGGCGCGATGGCCGTCTCGCTGGCGGTCCCGCTGGCGGCGTGGCTGGTGCCGGCGGCACCGGAGGCGGTCCCATCGGTGGTGGCGGCGCCCACGGCGTACGTGATGCAGTCGATCCCGCTGGACCTGGGCGCGGCGTCGGAGACCGGACTCGCCCCGGCCACGGTGGCGCTGGCGGCGTGGGCCGTCCTGTCGTTCCTGCTGCTGGCGACGATCGGTGCGCTGGCCGTCCGGCTCTTGCTCCGGCGTCGCGGCTGGGCCCGGCGCACGGTGGAGGGCGTGGACGTGTGGGTGAGCCGGAACACGGGCCCGGCGGCGCTGGGGATGCTGCGTGCGGCGGTGGTGGTGCCGGAGTGGGCGTTGGAGCTGGACGGGGCCCGTCGTCGCCTGCTGCTGCAGCACGAGGCGGAGCACGTCCGTGCCCGGGATCCGCAGCTGGCGCTGGCCGGGCTGCTCCTGGGGGTGCTGGTCCCGTGGAACCTGCCGCTATGGTGGCAGCTGCGTCGTCTGCGGTTGGCCATCGAGGTGGACTGCGACGAGCGGGTGCTCCGCCGCGCCGGCGATGTCCGGGGCTACGGGTGGCTGCTCCTGGAGGTCTGCCATCGGAAGAGCCACCTGGCGGTGGCGCTCGCTGAATCGAAGTCGATGCTCGAGAGGAGGATCCGGATGATCACCAAGACGACGAAGCGCCCGGCCACGCTCCGGGCCCTGGGCCTGTCCGCGGTGGCCGGCCTGGTGCTGGCCGTGGCGTGCGAGACGCCCCCTCCCACGGGGCCGGCGGACGCGGGGTCGAACCCGCTGGACATGGAGGGAGTCCGGGAGGCCATGGCGGCGGAGTCGTGCACGCCCGCCGTTTTCGTCAACGGCGCCCGCTCTTCGGTCGAGGCCGTGCGTTCCATGACCCGGGAGATCGAGTCCATCGAGGTGGTGAAGGGCGCGGCGGTGGAACGGCTGACGGACGGGGCCGAGACGTGCGGCCTGATCTCCGTCCTCACTGTGGACGCCACCGTGGAGGAGGAGGCCGCCACGCGCCGGCTGGCGGAGGAGCTGCTGCGGGCTCGCCGGGAGGCCGCCGGCCAGGAAGCGCCTCGCGTGCAGACGTTGGAGGAGGTGCAGGACGGGCCGCAATTCACGCCGATGACCGTCCGGCCGCAGCTGGAGAACGCCGAGGAGACGGCCCGGCGGCTGGAGGAGGCGTACCCACTGCTGCTGAGAGACGCCGGGATCGGCGGCACCGTGAGCGTCTGGTTCCTCATCGATGAGGAGGGCACGGTCCAGCGGCTCCAGATCAACCGGGGCAGCGGCCATCCCGCACTGGACGAGGCGGCGCTCCGCGTGGCCGGCGGGATGGCGTTCACGCCGGCGTACAACCGGGACCAGCGGGTTCCCGTCTGGATCGCGTTCGACATCAGCTTCGAGACGCAGCCGCCCCGAACCCGTGAGGCCGAGATCCCGCCCATGCCCGAAGAGGTAATGGCCGGGGAGACCGACCCGACCGAGGAGGCCGCGAGCGAGCCGGCGGGCGAGCCCGTTTTCACGCCCATGACCGAGCAGCCCCGCCTGATCAACAACCGGGAGACGGCCCAGCGTCTGGAGACCCACTACCCGCCGCTGCTCCGGAACGCCGGGATCGGCGGCACCGCGAACGTATGGTTCCACATCGGCGAGGACGGCACCGTCCAGTCGGTCCGGATCAACGAGTCCAGCGGCTACGACGCCCTGGACGCCGCCGCGCTGAAGGTGGCCCGGGAGATGATCTTCACGCCCGCGAAGAACCGGGACGAGGTGGTGGACGCCTGGGTGGCGCTGGACGTGACCTTCGAGGCCCAGCGGTAGGAGCCCGACACCTGGCCGCGGCTTTACGGCGTACGCGCTCGCTGCGGAAAGCCGTCGCTCTCCTCGCCACGGTCCTGGCCGCCGCGTGCGGCGAGTCCGGCGAGTCCGGTCGGCCCGGCGAGGCGACCGAAGTCGCGCCCTGGCAGGTCCGGGACAGCGCCGGCGTCGAGATCGTCGCCAGCCCGGTGGCGCCGGCCCTGTGGCGGCTCGGGGCCGAGCCCGTGCTGGAGATCGGGGCGGTCGACGACGGCGGGCCCGCCCAGCTCTACCGCGTCCGCGACGTCGCGCTGCTGCCGGACGGCGCCCTGGCCGTGGCGAACCAGGGGAGCGAGGAGCTCCGGTTGTTCGCCCCGGACGGCGCGTTCCGCGGGGCCGTCGGCGGCCGGGGCCACGGCCCGGCCGAGTTCGACGGCCTGTCCATGGTAGAGGTCTTCGGCGACTCGCTCCTGGTCTATGACGGCGGCAACCAGCGGGTCTCGGTGCGGCGTCTCGACGGCACGCTGGTGCGCACGTTCCGGCTCGACTGGTTCGACGGGATCCTCTTCCCGGTGGCGCTGTTGGAACCGCCGCCCGCCGCCGATCCCGCCGCCGATCCCGCCGGCCGCCCGACCATACTCGCCGTCACGGCCCGGTACATGAGTCAGCTCCGGGGCACCGGGCTGGTCGTCGACACAGCGCTCGTTTCCCTCTACGGCATGACGGGCGCGCTCATCGACTCCGTTGTCCGGGTCCCCCACAACGCCCGGGCCGTCCAGCGGGTGGGTAACCTCCAGACCACCCTCGGCGCGCCCTATACGGCGGGCGCGGCGATGGCGCCCTCGGCCGACGGCGCCGGGTTCTGCCACGCCTTCGGCCCCGAGCCGGAGATCCGGTGCCGGGACCGGGACGGTGTCCGGCGGGTGATTCGCGTGGTGCTCCCGACCCGTCCCGTGACCGCGGCTCATGTGGGGCGCTACTGGGACGAAGCGTTCGACGGCGCGTCCGAGCGCCAGCGGTCCGCGCTCCGCCGGATGCGCGAGAACATGCCCTTCCCGGCGGCCTTCCCCGCGTTCGACCAGCTCCTCCGCGACGACCGCGGCCGGCTCTGGGCCCGCCGGTACCGGACCCCGGACGATTCACACGACGAGTGGCTGATCTTCGACGACGGCCGGTGGATCGGCCGCCTCGGGACGCCGGTCGGCTACCGGGTCATGGATGTCACCGCCGATCGCCTCGCCGGCGTCTGGCAGGACGATCTCGGGGTGGAGTACGTACGGGTGTACGCCTTTCGGGCGCGCTCTACCGACTGACGCAGTACAGGTACTCCTTCACCTTGTCCCCCTTGTACTGCCGGTTCTCCCGGTCGGCGTCGGACCGGTAGCGCTTGTACGTGCGCGAGTACCGCTTGTACGTGCCGCGGCGGCCGTGCTCCTTCAGCACCCGCTCGATGGTCGGCTCGGGGATGATCCCCTCGTCGTTGTAGGACATGACCACGTGCCGCCACGGCGCGGAGGCGATGAGCGCCTCGAACGCGGCCTCGCACTTCCGGACCTTCGACCAGTCGCTGCGCTTGTCTGAGTCGGGCACGAGCCCGGTCTTCCCCCGCAGCTCCGGCCTGCCGTCGAACCACCCCGTGGCCAGTAGCTCGGGGATGTGGTAGTAGCCGGGGTACTGGCGGTTGTTGTACGGCGGGTCGAGATACAACAGATCAAAGGGCTCGTGATCGGCGACGAGGTCCACAGCATCCGCCTGCGCGGCCCGGCATCCGTTGCCGGTCACGATCTCCGGCAGCTCCAGCTTCAGCGTGCGGCGGGCGTTCGGCTGCCAGCTCTTCACGAACGCCGCGTAGACGCCCGTGGTGTTGGCCACCCGGTCCGCCGCCTCGATCACCGCGGCGACGAGGACGTGGTAGAGGTCGTCGTCGATCCGGTCCGCCCGGTACCACTCCTCGATCCGGTTCCGTACATGGTCGATGCGGGCGGCGTTCTCCGGCGTGAAGTACATCCGCCCGTGCTCCTTTCCGGCCTCGCCCTTCGGCGAGTACGACCGGTGGATGAACCCCGGCACCGGCTCGAGCCCGTTCAGATGGTCCACCACGTCCCGGGCGCTGGGCGCGTCCCGGCCGTGCACGGCGAGCACCTCGTCGGACAGCCCCGGCGCCGGCGGCAGCCCGGGGACCTCCACGTACGCCCGGGCGAAGACGTATCCGTACGCCATGATGTCCGACGCCGTGACCCGGAACCCCAGCGACTTCAGGTGCTGGCCCACCGACGCGGTCCCGCTGAACGGGTCCACGGCGGTAGCACCCTCGCCGCCGATCTCCCGGGCGACGAGCTTCTTCTCGATGAAGTCGAGGAGTTTCGTCTTGTTGCCTATGTATCGCACAGGGGCGAATATACAGCTGTTCCCCGGACAGTGTCCATCGCCGCACCACGGAGCACGGGATGCCGAGCTACCGCGCCACGTTCCGCTACGGCGGGTCGCGCCCGCAGTACGAGATGCTGGACATCGAGGCCGAAGACCTCCGGGCCGCGCTGGCCGAGGCCGCCGAGCGCGTCAGCGAGGAGGCGGCGGAAACGGCGGAGCTGGTGGAGGTCCGGCTCCAGACCGACCCTGAAGAGCGGGAGTACACGCCGGAGTAATGTCGCTCCCCGAGAGAGCCTACGAAGCCGCCCTCGCTGTCTGCCGGCCCGCGTTCCGGGCCGCGGGGTTGGTGCATCCCGGTGCGAAGAAGGCGGTTCGGGGTCGGAAGGCGAGCCGGCGGCGGTTCGAGGAATGGGCCATGGAGCACCGGGACCCGGCGAGGCCGTGCGTATGGGTCCACGCGCCGAGCGTGGGCGAGGCGCTGATGGCGCAGGCCATCATCGGGGCGGTGAAGGAAGCGCGCCCCGAGGTCCAGGTGGGGTTCACCCACTTCTCGCCCTCGGCGGAGCGGATGGCCCACCAGGTCGGCGCTGACGTCTGGGGCTACATGCCGTACGACACCCGGACCCCCGTCCGCCGGGTCCTCAACGTCGTGGACCCCGACGTCATCGCCTTCGTCCGCACCGAGGTCTGGCCGGTGGTGACCCGGGAGGCGGCCCAGGCCGGGGCGAAGCAGGTGCTGGTCAACGCGGTGCTGTCGGAGAACAGCGGCCGGCTCCGATGGCTGGGGCGGAGCTTCCTCGAGGCCGCCTACCGTCGCCTGGACCAGGTGGGCGCCGTGAGCGAGTCCCACGCCGAGCGCTACGAGCTGCTGGGCGTGCCCCCCGGCCGGATCCGGGTCACCGGCGACGCCCGCTTCGACCAGGTCTGGGACCGGATCGAGGCCCGGGGGCTGGCCCGGCTCCGGGGCGAGCCCGACGCTGTCGACCGGGTCCCCGACGAGCTGCGGCCGTACTGGGAGGCCCTCGACGACGACGGGACCTTCACCCTCGTCGCCGGCTCCACCTGGCCGGCGGACGAGAAGGTGCTGCTCCCGGCGGTGGGCGTGCTCAAGCGGAGCCGCGCGTTCCGGATGGTCATCGCGCCCCACGAGCCCACGGCGCCGCACCTGGAGGTGCTGGAGCGGCGCATGGAGCGGCAGTCGCTCCGGCACGCCCGCCTCAGCGCGCTGGCCGCCGCCGGCGCCACCGCGCCGGAGGTTGTGGTGGTGGACAGGCTCGGCATCCTGGCCGACCTCTACGCACTCGGTGACGCCGCGTACGTGGGTGGCGGGTTCGGTGCGGATGGACTGCACTCGGTGGTGGAGCCGGCGGCCATCGGCGTGCCGGTGCTCTTCGGGCCGCACCACGGCAACGCCCGGGAGGCCGGCGCGCTGGCCGCGGCGGGCGGCGGGTTCGTGGTCGAGGGTCCCGGCGGGCTCGAGGACCGGCTCCGGGAGCTGATGGACGAGCCGATCCGGATCCAGAGCATCGGCAAGACCGCCCGGGCGTTCGTCGAGTCGGAGACGGGTGCAGCGAGGCGGAACGCCGAGGTCATCCTGGAGCGGCTGGGCTGACGGGTCGGCGGGCGCGACCCGGGGCCGGGCGCTCGACGTTCAGCCGGGGTCGGCCCCGTTCCGGGCGACCGGTGGCGCTGCCGGCGCGCGGTCAACGCGGAAGCGCGGAAGGGACGGAGAGACGCGGAACGTTCGCGGCTACGGATTCGCGTCGAGTCCGGACTCCCGGGGAGGTCCCACCTTTTCTTTTCCGATTTGAGCCAGGTAGTTTCGGGTTCGCGACAGAGCCGGGGCTTCCGCGTATCCGCGCGGAGAATCCGCGGTTCCGCGTTGAATTCCGGCGACGACCCCCGGAAAGCCCGGGGACACGGATCGGCGCGCCCGAGAACGATCCTGGCGCACGAGTGTACCGAACACACCGGACGAACACGCCCCTGACAGACCTGACATGACCCCGAATCCAGAGACGAGCGCGCGGACTACCGCGGGCTCCAGCCCCGCGGCGAGCCCGGATCGCGCCACGAGTGCGGCCGAGGGCCGGAGCACGCCCGACACCATCGTCGTACGGATCCCGGGGCCGCTCCGGGCGCTGACGGACGGGGCGGGGGAGGTGGAGGCTGCGGGCGCCACCGTCGCCGGAGTGCTGGAGCGGCTGGTCGAGGAGCACCCCGGCCTGCGGCGTCATCTGCTGACCGACGGCGTGGCCGGAACAGAGGTCCGGGACCACGTGAACGTCTTCGTGAACGATGACGACGTCCGCACCCTCGACGGCGTGGCCACGTCCGTGGCGGCCGAAGACACGATCACCATCGTACCGAGCATCGCCGGTGGCTGAGGGGATGAACGAAGAGGCGAGGGAAGCGGTCGTGGACGGCGTCGCCGGCCTCCCGGAGCTGAACCGGGCGGAGGCGCTGCGGTACGCCCGCCACATGGTGCTGAACGACGTGGGCGAGGCGGGTCAGCGGAAGCTGAAGGCGGCGAAGGTGCTCCTGGTGGGCGCCGGCGGGCTGGGCTCCCCGGCGTCGCTCTACCTGGCGGCGGCGGGCGTCGGCACGCTGGGGCTCGTGGACCCGGACGCCGTGGACGCCAGCAACCTCCAGCGGCAGGTGCTGTACGGCGAGAGCCAGATCGGGTCGCCGAAGCTGGAGGCGGCGAAGGCCCGGCTCCAGGACCTGAACCCGCACATCACCATCCGGACCCACTCGGTGCGGCTGACCAGCGAGAACGCGCTGGACATCATCCGCGACTACCACATCGTGGTGGACGGGACCGACAACTTCCCGACCCGCTACCTGGTCAACGACGCGTGCGTGATCCTGGGGAAGCGGAACGTCTACGGCTCCGTTCTCAAGTTCGAGGGTCAGCTCAGCGTGTTCGGCGGCGACGACGCGCCCTGCTATCGCTGCCTCTTCCGCCAGGCACCGCCGCCGGGCCTGGTCCCCAGCTGCGCCGAGGGCGGGATCCTGGGCGTGCTCCCCGGGATCATCGGGAGCCTCCAGGCGCTGGAGACCGTCAAGCTCATCACCGGCGTGGGCGAGCCGATGATCGGCCGGCTCCTCCTCTTCGACGGCGCGAAGCTCAGCTTCCGGGAGCTCAAGCTGAAGAAGAACCCGGACTGCCCCGTCTGCGGCGAGGACCCCACGGTCACCGAGCTCATCGACTACGAGGAGTTCTGTGGGGTCGCGGAGGGCGCGGAGGAGGGCGCGGAGGAGGGCGTGGTCCCTTCGGAGATTACGGTCAAGGAGCTCCATCGGCGGCTCCAGAACGGCGCCGACCTCGAACTCATCGACGTCCGGGAGTCGTACGAGTGGAAGGTGTTCAACCTGGAGGAGTACGGCGCGGAGCTGATCCCGCTGCACAAGCTCCAGAGCCGGCTCGAAGACCTGGACCGGGAGCGGGAGATCGTCTTCTACTGCCGCTCCGGCGCCCGGAGCGGTGATGTGGTGAAGTACCTGCGCGAGCACGGCTGGGACCGGGTCCGCAACCTCGCGGGCGGCACTCTGGCCTGGGCCGATGAGATCGACCCCGATGCGCCCCGCTACTAGCCGGGGACTGGGACGGGAACCCCATGGGCGATCGCCGGAAGATGAGAGCGCTGTCCCCCCGCTCCGACGCGCTCCGCGTCATCGGCCTGCTGCTGCTGGTCGGGATCGTGGTCGGTGCGCTGGTCATCCGGCTCGGCGACGACGGCGGGGCCGATCTGCCCTCGCTCTACCCGGACTCCGCGGCCGCCGCGGACCCGGCGGCTCCGGACGGCGATACCGTCCAACCGGCCGCCGACCCCGGCCCCGGCGGTCCGCCCGATAGCGGCGATGTGCCGGGCCCGGCCGTGGACCTGGCGGCCGAGGCTGGGGCGTCGGCGGGCAGCCCGGATCCCGGTTCGGCCCCGGCGCTCGAGACCGTGCCCGAGGCTGTCCCCGAGCCGGAGTCCGCCCCCGTCTACGTCCCGCCGGTCCCGGCGGAGGGGTGGGCGTCGCCGAGCGAGCCGAGCCCCCGGACCCTGGCCCCGGTGCCCGACAGCCTCCGGGTCCCGAAGCCGGACTCGGTCCGTGGGATCTACGTGGGGTCGTGGAGCGCGGGCAGCCGGGGTCGTCTGGCGGAGCTGCTGGAGCTGGCGGACGGGACGGAGCTCAACGCGTTCGTCGTCGACATCAAGGACGTGACGGGCGAGGTGACGCACCGGACCGAGGTGCCGCTGGCGGCGCAGGTCGAGGCCGACCGCCAGATCCGGATCCCGGACCTTCCGGCGCTGCTGGACAGTCTCCGGGCCCACGGGGTCTACCCCATCGCCCGGATCGTGGCGTTCAAGGACCCGCTCCTGGCCGTGGCCCGGCCCGAGTGGGGCGTGAAGCGGACGGACGGGGAGCCGTGGGTGGATGACCGGGGCGTCCACTGGGTCGACTCGTTCAACCGCGATGTCTGGGACTACAATATCGAGCTGGCCCGGGAGGCCGTGGCCATGGGCTTCGCCGAGGTCCAGTGGGACTACGTCCGGTTCCCGGATGTGCCGGGCAGCTACGACGTGGAGGCGGTCTATCCGGCGGCGGAGGGCCGGAGCATGACCCAGGCGATCCGGGAGTTCCTCGGCTGCGCGGCCCACCGACTGGCCGACTTCCAGGTGCCCGTCACCGCCGACGTGTTCGGGATCACCGCGTCCACCCGCCGCGACATCGGGATCGGGCAGGTCTGGGAGATGATGTCCGACCAGGTGGATGTGCTCCTGCCCATGGTCTACCCGAGCCACTACCCCGACGGGTCGTGGGGGTACCCGAACCCGAACGCCGCGCCGTACCAGATCGTGAAGAACGCGCTGGACGCCGGTGTCGAGCGGTCCGACACCATCCCGGATGCCGCCGCCATCCGGCCGTGGCTCCAGGCGTTCACCCTCGGCGAGCCCCAGTACGGCCCGCGCCATGTCCGGGCCCAGATCGACGCCACCTACGATGCCGGCCTCACCGAATGGGTCCTCTGGAGTCCGTCGGTGCGCTACCCGAAGGAAGCGTTCGTCGATGCCAACGGGATCGAGCCGTGGTTCGCCGGGATGGGCGAGCTGCTCTACGAGCCTCCGGCGCCCCGAAGCCCCGGATCCGAGGGCTGAGATCTGAGATCCCCCTCCGCCACGCATCCGGCCCGCTCTCCGTCCCGCCCCGGCTCACATCTTGCCCGGTATGGACAGTACCATGGCCACCATCCTGATCATCGACGACGACCCGGACGCGATCTCGATCCTGGAGACGTTCCTGGGCGCTGTCGGCCACGCGGCCCACGGAGCGCAGGGCGGACCGGAGGGGCTCGAGCGTCTCGACGAGGTCGATCCCGACCTGGTCATCCTCGACGTCATGATGCCGGGGATGGACGGGTGGGAGGTGGCGCGCCGGATCCGAGGCACCCCGCGTCACGCCGATGTCCGGATCCTGATGCTCACGGCCCGGGGCGCGGAAGAAGACCGCCAGGAGGGCGCGGAGGCGGGCGTCGACCGGTACATGGTCAAGCCCGTCGGGCTTGAGCTCCTCGGGGAGACGGTCCGGGATCTCCTGGACGCCGACGGGTAGCTGGCCGCCCGGGATCCGGCACCAATGGCCAATCGGCCGTCCGTTTCCCATACTCCTGACATGGATCCCGCACAGCGTTTCCGATACCGCCGCGACGAGGCGACGGCCGAGCGCGGCGACCTGGCCCGCCGCGCGTCCAGCGTCTCGAACCTCCGGCTCGCCGTCTTCGGCATCGGGATCGGCGCGCTGGTCTGGGCCGAGCTCCAGCCGGAGCTGGGCGGCTGGGCGCTCACGCTCTTCGCGGTGGCGCTGCTCTCGTTCCTGGCTCTGATCGGGGTGCATTCCCGGCTGAAGGAGCGGGAGCGGTGGGCGGCGGAGCTGGCGGCGGTGAACGACGAGGCGCTGGCCCGGCTCCGGCGCGACTGGGACGGGCTGCCGGAGATCCCGGAGACCGACCCGCCGGGGCACGCCTACTCCCGGGACCTGGACCTCTTCGGCCACGGCTCGCTGACCCGGTTCCTGTCCACCACCGGCACCGGCGTGGGCCGGGAGCGGCTCCACGACTGGCTCCTGGCGCCCGCCCCCGCCCACGAGGTGCGGACCCGGCAGGAGGCCGTCCGGGAGCTGGTCCCCGAGCTGGACTACCGCCAGACCGTCCAGGTGGCCGGCCGCCTCGCCGGAGACCCCGACCGGGCGGCCCTCGACGCCTTCCTCGACTGGGCCGAGGCGGAGCCGTGGCTGCTGGAGCGGAAGGCGCTCCTCTGGGTGTCGCGGATCCTGCCGGTGGCCACCGGCGCCCTGGTGGTGCTGCAGCTGGAGGGCACCCTCGCGCGGCCGTGGTGGATCCTGACGCTGGCGGTCGGTGTCGCCCTCGTCGTCGCGTACGGGAAGCGGGTGCACCGCCTCATGGCGGGTGCATCCCTCGGAGACGCCAGCATCCGTCGTTACGCCGACATGGTGGAGCGGATCCAGGCGCGGCCGTTCCGGGCCGCGGCGCTGGACCGGATCCACGCCGAGCTCACCGGTGACTGCGATGCCGCCGGGGAGCTGGACCATATCGGCTGGCTGGGCGAGCTCGCCGAGTTCCGCCACAGCGGACTGTTCTACGCCCTGGTGGCGCCGACCACTCTCTGGGACTTCCACGTCCTGGCCGCCCTCGAGCGGTGGCAGGCGAAGGCCGGTCGGCACGTGGGGGCGTGGGTCGACGCCGTCGCCTGCCTCGATGCCCTCTGCGCGCTGGCCGGCCCGATCCACGACGAGCCCGGCTGGACCTTCCCCGAGATCACCGAAGGTGACCGGCTCGTGGCCGAGGAGTTGGCCCACCCGCTCCTCTCGGCCGACGAGCGCGTCGCCAACCACGTGGAGGTCGGCCCGCCCGGCACCTTCCTCATGGTCACCGGCTCCAACATGTCCGGGAAGAGCACCCTGCTCCGGGCCATCGGCGTGAACGCCGTCCTGGCCGAGGCCGGTGGACCGGTGTGCGCCGCGTCGCTCCGACTCCCGCCGCTGGACCTGCGGACCAGCATGCGCGTCGACGACTCCCTGGAGCGCGGGATCAGCCTCTTCATGGCCGAGCTCCAGCAGCTCAAGCGCGTGGTGGACGCCGCAGACGCCACGGGGGCCGCCGCACCTGCCGAGCCCCAGCCCAGCTCCGGGCCCGAGGCCGAGCCCGGGCGGATCCTCCTCTACCTCCTGGACGAAGTGCTCCACGGGACCAACTCCGCCGAGCGCCAGGTCGCCATCCGCGAGGTGCTCGGCCATCTGCTGGAGCGCCACGCCATCGGCGCCATCTCGACCCACGACCTGGCGCTCGCCGACGCCGAGCCGCTGAAGAGCGCCGTGGCCCCCGTCCACTTCCGGGAGACCGTGCACCCCGAGGGCCACGAGCCGGCCATGACGTTCGACTATCGACTCCGGGACGGGGTGGCGACATCGACCAACGCGATGAAGCTTGTCAGGCTCGTGGGACTCGCCTGACAGAGGCTCGCCTGCGGCTCGCAACGGGCACCGCCTGACGGCGGTGCAACCGGCGGCGGCGCTGCCGCCGCATCAGGCCGCCTTCGGCGGCAACCGGCTCACTTCGTTCGCAGCGGCGGCCTCCGGCCGCAACCGGCGCGGCTGACGCTGCGCAACAGGCTGCCTCCGGCAGCAGGGGCTCGCCTTCGGCTCGCAAGGTTGGGCTCGCTGCGCTCGCCCCGCGGCGGCGCCGGCACGCACGGAAAGGCTCTGGCCGTTCCTGCCGCCGCAGGCGGCCGGTTGCTCCGCCGTCAGGCGGAGCGTGTTGCGAGCGTCAGCGAGCCGCTGCCGGCCGCGCAGCGCCGGCCGGTTGCGCCGAAGGCGCCTGATGCACCGCGAAGCGGTGCCTGTTGCGGCCCGGAACGGGCCGCCCGTTGCGAGCCGAAGGCGAGCCGCTGCTGCAGCCCCGGTACCCGCCCGCCCCTACGCAGCCGCGAACTGCAGCTCGTACAGCTTGGCATAGAGCCCGCCCTGCTGCAGCAGCTCCCCGTGCGTGCCCTCTTCTCTCAGCTCGCCGTGATGGAAGACCAGGATCCGATCGGCGCTCTGCACGGTGCTCAGGCGGTGGGCGATGACCAGACTCGTCCGCCCTTCGAGGAGCGTCTCCAGCGCCTGCTGGATCTGGTGCTCGAGCTCGCTGTCCACCGACGACGTCGCCTCATCCAGGATCAGGACCAGCGGGTCGAACGCCAGCGCCCGGGCGAAGCTCAGGAGCTGGCGCTGCCCCACGCTCAGTGACGAGCCGCGCTCGCCCAGCGACTCCTCGTACCGCTGGGGCATCCGCTCGATGTGGGTGTCGGCGCCCACGCGGGCGGCGGCCTGCCGGACGCGCTCGTCGCTGATGTCGTCGCGCCCCAGCCGGATGTTGTACTCGACGTTCCGGCTGAACAGGAACACGTCCTGGAGCACGAGCCCCATCTTCTGGCGGAGCTCCTTCTGCGGCACCCGGGCCAGCGGCACGCCGTCGAACAGGATCTCGCCCTTCTGCGGCTCGTAGAACCGCATGAGCAGGTTGATGAGCGTGGTCTTCCCGGCGCCGGTGTGGCCGACGATGGCCAGGCGCTCGCCGGGGTGGGCGGTGAAGCTGACGTCCTCGAGCACCCAGTCCCAGTCCTCGCCGGTCTCGTCCTTCCCGTACGCGAACCAGACGTTGCGGAACTCGATCTCGCCCCGGCCGGGCTCCGGGAGATGCACCGGCTCGGCGGGGTCGGTCACGTCGGGCTCGCTGTCCAGCAGCTTGAAGATCCGCTCGCTCGAGGCCATGGCGCCCTGGAGCATGTTGTACTTCTCCGACAGGTCCTGGATCGGGCGGAAGAACCGGCGGCTGTACATCAGGAACGCGGTGACCACGCCGATGGAGATGGTCCCCTCGATGAGCCGGCCCCCGCCGTAGACCAGGATGGCGGCCAGCGCCACCGTGGTCAGGATCTCGATGGCGGGGAAGAAGAGGGCGTAGTAGGTGATGGACCGGAGGTGCGCCTGGAGGTGGCTCCGGTTGATGGCCTCGAACTTGTCGCTCATCTCCTCCTCGCGGCCGAAGATCTGGACCACGCTCACGCCGGTGAGCCGCTCCTGGAGGAACGCGTTGATCCGGGCCAGCCGGACCCGGATGTCACGGTA
>CAZSBL010000083.1:7055-15207 GCA_964605205.1 uncultured Gemmatimonadaceae bacterium | reverse complement strand
GGCCTTCCGCGTGCTGTCCTTCCGCGTCTTCCGCGGATTCCGGTGTGAGAGGCTGTTCCCCGCCCCCGCCCAAGCCCTCGGGAGCCGAACCTCGCTCCGTTTCATCCACTCCAGGTGTCGAAGACCCCTTCGAAAAAACCGTTCGCACTCGCCGGGCTGCGCGACCGGGTGGCCGCGATCCTGACGGCGACGTAGACGGCCAGCGGGCGAGGCGCGTCAGGCCAGCGCCGTCTCCTCTTCCAGCGTGGTCACGATGTGCTCCAGCTCGTCCACGTGCCCATCCAGGCCGCGGTAGCGATAGGCTCCCACCAGCGCCCGATAATACCAGAGCGCCCCGGACCGCCCCCCCTCATAGCGCGCCCACGCCGCCTCGCCATGCTTCTGGTAGTCCCGGAGCATGGCGCGGGCCGTCGAGAGCTTGTCCGCCGCCGACAGCTGCACGGCCTCGTCATCGGCTTCCGTCCACAGGTGGTGGATGTACTGCTCCTTCCCTTCCTTCCACCCCTCGTCATCGTCACCGGTGGACGTGCCATCGGTCACGGCTACCACCATGTCGGCCGGCCGATCCCCGAACTCCTCGCGGATCCGGGACTCCCGGGCCTCGGCCTCATCGTCGGTCGATGCCGTCTCAATGGCATCGTGGAAGAGCGCGGCGATGGCCTGCTCCTCGCTCCCGCCGGCTTCCAGCACCATGCCGGCCACCTGCAGCAGGTGCGAGGCGTGGGGCGGCTCCTCGTCGCTGTCATCGTGCAGCGACGTGGCCACCCGGAGGGCGTCGGCGAAACGGTCCGTGAGGACGGAGGACATCGTCAAGGGGCTCCCGTTGCTGTGTGGCTTTGTGAAGGACTCCTTTTCTATTCGCTGCAGCAAAAGTGCCGCCAGTGCGTCAGACCCGGAGCCAGGCGCAGTAGAGCACCCCGCCGTACGACGAAGGGCGCTCCCCCACCCCCGTCGGCGGTGCGAGCCCCAGCTCCGAGGCAACCTCCCGGAGCTTCTCTGTCGGCAGCGGGTGGGGCACCCAAGGGTTCGGCGGCCGATCTTCGTACTCCACCACCACGATCCGCCCGCCGGACGCCAACCGCTCCGTGATCCGCGCCAGCGTCCGGACCGGGTCGGGGTCGAAGTGCAGCGCGTTCGCGAACAGGACGCCGTCGAACGTACGCTCCGCCAGCTCCGGCACCTCGTCCGGGTCCCGGAAATCCCCCTCGGCCACCACGATCCGGGCCATGGACCCATCGCCCCGGGAGCCAAACCCCTGGCGCAGCGAGTCCAGCGCCGCCACTTCCCGGTCCACCGCCACCACCTCCCCCGCCGCACCCAGCAGTTCCGCCAGGGCGAACGTGAACGTACCGCTCCCGGCGCCCAGGTCCGCCCAGCCGTGCCCGATCGGGCGGGCCCCGTCCAGCACGGCCGGGCCGATCAGCTCTCTCGCCTCATCCGTCGTCACGCCGTCTCCCTTCACGCGTCTTGTGCCGGGCTCCACCCCGGCGCACGTTTCCACCCGTATCGACCGTGCAAACATGCCGCTTCCACCGCCCACACCCAAGCGTCTCATGACCTTCGACTGCACCGACCTCTCCGGCCGCCAGCGCTACCGGCTCATCACTTCGCTGGTGGTCCCCCGACCCATCGGCTGGATCTCCACCCGCTCCGCTGACGGGGCTCCGAACCTCGCCCCGTTCAGCTACTTCAACGCCCTCTCCGCCGCACCGATACTGGTGGGCGCCTCCATCGGCCGCCGGGCCGGCGCGCTCAAAGACACCCTCGCCAATATCCGCGAGACCGGCGTCTTCGTCGCCAACCTGGTCACCGAGCGCCACCTCGACGCCATGGTCCGTACCTCCGGAGACTGGCCGGCCGACACCGACGAGTTCCACGTCGCCGGCCTGGAAACCGCCGAGGCCGAAGCCATCGATGCGCCCTTCGTGGCCGACGCCGCCGCGGCCCTCGAGTGCCGCCTCTTCCGCGAGGTCGAGCTCGGCGACGCGCCCAATACCCTCGTCATCGGCGAAGTCCTCCGGATCCACCTCCACCCGGAGCTCGACATCGATCCCGACACCCTCCACGTGGATGTGGGCTCCCTCCGCCCGGTGGGGCGCCTCGGCCTCGATGAGTACACGCTCCTCGGCGAGGTCCGCCACGTGCCGAGACCACGAATATAAACAGCTTCAGGGCATTGCCACAGAACGTTTTACGAATTATCACCTCATGTATTTTCTGGCTTGTCGGCAGGGCCGGGTCAGTGGCGAAGCTCGCTGGCTTCATTACCATTACGACTACGATTACGAGTACAGAATCCGGTGTGCGGTCAGCGTCGCGTCCACGGGGCCCTTACGGTCACGGCGGCTCCGGGGCCCCCGTACCGGAGGCCCCACGTCTAGAACGGGAAGAAGATGGGGATCACGAAGGTCGCGGCGGTGGCGATGAGCAGCCCCAGGGGGGTCCCGACGCGGGTGAAGTCGGTGAACCTGTACCCGCCCGGCCCGTAGACGAAGACGTTGGTCTGGTATCCGATGGGGGTCATGAAGGCGTTGGACGCGCCGAACATGACGGCCACCACGAAGGGGAGCGGGGAGAGGCCCAGTGCGTGCGCGGCCGCCACCGCGATGGGCGTGAGCACCACCGCGGACCCGTTGTTACTGATCACGGAGGTGAAGCCCATGGTCAGGAGGAAGAAAGCGCCCAGTACGCCGTAGGGCCCGAGTGGGCGGGTGAGGTCGAGGACCCCGGCGGCCACGAACTCGGCGGCGCCGGTATTCTGCATGGCGATCCCGAGCGGCAGGATGGCGCCGAGCAGAATCACCACCATCCAATCCATCTCGTCGTACGCCTCTTCGGGAGTCAGGCAGCCGGTCAGGAACATGGCCACGACGCCGATGAAGGCGGAGACCATGATGCGGGTGATCCCGAGGGCGGGCAGGAGGACCACGCAGAGGAGGATCGGGACGGCGAGCTTGAGCTTGTCGCGGCGCTTCCTCGGGATGTCCAGCGCCTGCAGGAGCGCCACCTGCTCGCTCTCGTGGGCGTCCCGGAGGTCGGGGCCGGGCCCCGAGACCAGGAGGATGTCACCGCCGCGCAGCTCCACGGAGGCGAGGGGCTTCTGAAGCGGGCGCCCGTGGCGCAGAATGGCGAGGGCGGAGATCCCGAACTGGCGCTCGAAGTGGGCCTTCTCCAGTGTCGTGCCGACCAGGGGAGACTGGGGTGGGATCATCACCTCGGCGAGCTTGGTCTCTTCAGCGCGCGCCGGGGCGGGGGCCCCCGCCCCGGCGCGCGGCTTCGGCGTCCTCGGCGGTCCCGGCCGATTCCGCCGTCTGCGCGGCCACGGCCCCCGCCTCCTCCCGTGCGCTGGAGACCTCCACACCGTGCTTGCGCCGGATCTCGGCGATGTGCGGGATGCTCCCCTCCACGAGCAGGAGGTCTCCGGCCTCGATCACCGTGTCCTCGGTCGGCTCCTTGATGACCGCGTTCCCGCGGTCGATGCGGAGCACCTCGAGGCCGTGCCGCTTCCCGAACTCCGACGCCGCCAGCGACTGACCGGCCATGGGCGATTCTTCCTTCACCACCAACGCGGTCAGGTATTCGTGCAGCTCGTACGTTTCCAGCAGCTCGGCGGAGGCCTCACGGTCAGGCATCAGCCGCCGCCCCACGGTCAGAATGTAGCCCACGCCGGTCACTACCGGGATCAGCGCCGGGGGCGTGATGTCGAAGAGGTGGATCCGCTCCACGCCCAGGTCGATGATCAGCCCGGCAACCAGCAGGTTGGTGCTCGTCCCGATGAGCGTGAGCGTACCGCCGAGCTGGCCGGAGAGCTCAGCGGCATGAGGAGCCGCGATGGCGGGATGTCCATGTCGCGGGTCAACCCGATGATCATCGGGAGCAGGATGGCCACCGCGGCCGTGTTGTTGATGAACGCGCTCATCGGCACGACCACGGCCAGGATCAGGATCAGGAGCCGTATTTCGCTCTCCTGGGCCAGGCGGGCGATGCGGGAGCCAAGCACGTCCACGAACCCCGTCCGCAGGAGCCCGGCCGACAGGACGAGCATCAGGGCCACGGTGACGGTGGCCTCGTTGGAGAAGCCCGCCACCGCCTCCTCGGGCGTGACCAGCCCCAGGATCAGCAGCAGCGCCAGCACGATGAGCGCCACCACGTCGAGGCGCAGCCTGTTCCAGATGAAGAGGGCCAGCGCCACCCCGACCACCCCGAGGGTCAGTCCGATCTCCAGGGTGAACCCTGGCCGATCTGTCGGGCGACAATGGCCGTGTCCTGCATTACAGCGGTACGGTGACCACCGGGCACGAGGCGCGCTCAAGGAGGTCGTGCGCCGGGTCTGCGCCGAAGAGACGCGCCATCGGACCGTGCTTGTGGTGACCGACCACCAGGAACGCCGTGTCCTCCGCCGCGTGCTCGACGATGCTCTCCACCACGGGGCCCCGGGTGACCCGGACCTCGAACGGGCGGTCCGGGAACCAGTCGGCGGCGTACGCCGCGGCATCCTCCTCCAGGCCGGCCAGGAGCTCCGCCTCATCGATGTCTTCGTCCCGCCCGCCGGACGCCATCAGGGTAGCCGTATCGAGCTCCACCGCCACGTAGAGGATGGTGACCTCGAGCCCGAGGGCATCCGCCAGCTGGCCGGCTACCGCCGCCGTCGCCCGGGCCTCCTCCTCGAAGCGTGTGGCCAGCAGGACCCGCTCCCCACCTCTCTGAGCTCCCATGTCTTCTCGCTCCGTACGCATGGTTGCATCCGCTGTTCGACCTCGCGCGCTTGCCCCTGCAACCCTCGGTCCAGTGGATCGGGGACCCCGGAGACCGCCACCTCCCGGAACCCGTCTTGCGCCTGATGTTTGAGCACGTCCCACGCGAGGAGCACGATGCCCGAGCTGCCCGATGTCGAGGTCTTCCGCGAGATCGCGGAGGACTACGCCCTCCGCCGCCCCATCGAAACCGTGAGCATCCGTCCCGCCGGGATGACCATGACCACCAGCGAGGCCACGATCCGTGAAGCCCTCCTCGGCCACACGCTCACCGCCACCCGACGCTGGGGAAAACACCTCTTCCTGCGGTCCGGGGAGGACCGGAACCGCTGGCTCCGGCTGCACTTCGGCATGACCGGCACCCTGGTACCGCTCGAGGAAGACGACGACGAACCCCGACACACCCGACTCCGCCTCGATTTCCGCGGGGGCGACAGCCTCGCCTTCCGCTGCCCGCGCAAGTTCGGCGAGATCGGGCTGGTGACCGACCCCGGGTCCTTCGCCGAGGCGCGGATGGCCGGACTCGGGAACATCTACACCGACGAAGTCCTCTTCCACGCCGGCCTGCACCCGGAAGCTCCCGTGGAGGAGCTGGACAACGCCACCCTCGAGAGCCTCTTCGACACCGCCGTTGACGTCTCCAGAGAGGCCGTCCATCACCTCGCCGACCCCGAGCGCATGCCCGACGACTGGCTCCTCCCGCGTCGTGACGACGGCGAGCCCTGCCCCCGCTGCGACGGCACGATTCGTCGCTCCGAGGTCAACGGCCGGCCCACCTATCACTGTGGCGGGCATCAGGGCCGCTGAGCGGATCCCCGCTCAGGAACGGTGCTTGCGCCATTTCTGACACGTCTGATACGCCTGGCCGACCACCAGCGGGAACAGGCTCCCGGCCAGGATCACGAGCCATTGCGTGCCGGTGGGCGGCGTGAGGCTGAGCACGTCGGCCACCGGTGGCACGTAGACGGCCACGGCCAGGAGGCCAATGCAGAGCGCGATGGCGCCCCAAACCCACGGGTTGCCGGTCACCTCGTTGCGGAGCGGGTGTGAGCCCGCGTCGCGCATGTTGAAGACGTGGAGGAGACGGCCGCCGGACAGGACGAGGAACGAGGTGGTGACCGCCGCCTCCACCGGCAGCTCCAGCCCGTTAAGCGCCCAGAAGAACGCCCCGAGGATGGCCACGGCGATCACCGCACCGTAGCCGCCGATCCCCTGCCAGTGCCGACGCTCGAGGATCGACTCCTGGGGATCCCGGGGCGGCTCATTCATGACGTGCCCCTCCCCCTGCCCCACGCCGAGGGCGAGGGCGGGAAATACGTCGTTCACCAGGTTCAGGTATAGGATCTGGAGCGGAAGGAGCGGGAGCGGTGCCCCTACGGCCGAGGCTGCGCCCACGGCCAGGATCTCGCCCACGTTCCCGGACAGCAGGTAGACCACGAACTTCCGGACGTTCCGGAAGATGACCCGGCCGTGACGCACGGCCTCGACGATGGTCGAGAAGGCGTCGTCGAGGAGCACCATGTCGGCGGCCTCCCGGGCCACCTCTGTGCCCCGCTCACCCATGGCGATCCCGATATCGGCCCGCTTCAGCGCCGGGGCGTCGTTCACGCCGTCACCGGTCATGGCCAGGATCTCGCCCCGGGCCCGATAGCCGTCGATGAGCTCCAGCTTCTGGGCGGGATCAACCCGGGCGAACACTCGCGACGACGACGCCACGGCTCCGGGGTCGGCCCCGTCCGCCGTGGCGGCGGCCAGCTCCTGCCCCGTCATGGGCTCGGGCGCCTCGGCGATCCCCACCCCGGTGGCGATCTCCCGGGCCGTCTCCGGGTGATCCCCTGTCACCATGACCACCCGGATCCCCGCGGCACGGCACTCGGCCACCGCCTCGGCCACGCCTTCCCGGGGCGGGTCGATCATCCCCACCAGCCCCAGGAACTCCAGCTCCTCGTACGGATCGCCTTCCGTATCCCGCCGGGCCGCCAGCCCCAGCACGCGCAGTCCCTCGGCCGCCAGCGTCTCGCTCCGGTCCAGCCACTCCTCCCGCACGGCCTCGGTCATTTTCTCCGCCTCCCCGCCTTCCCCGGCCACACGGGTACTCGACGCCAGCACCGCTTCCGGCGCCCCCTTTACCGCCACCAGTCCTTCATCGTTCTCGTGGAACGACGCCATCATGGCGGTCTCCCGCTCGAACCGCTCGACCCGCGTCCGGGGGTGGCGTTCCAGCAGCTTCGACCGGGCCATGCCCGCGCGGCATCCGAGACGCAGCAGCGCCAGCTCCATGGGATCGGCGGCCCCCACCTCCGGAACATCGGAGCCCGGTTCGTCGGCCTCGCCCCCGCCGTCACCCTGGCCACCGGTGCCATCGGTCCCCGCCTCGTTGGCCAGCACGGCCACCCGGAGCGCGCGCTCGAGGAGCGGGTCGTCCTGCGGCGAGGTGGACGCCTCGTCCATGGTGAACGAGGGCTCGTCGTCACCCTGGATCTCGACCCGGCCGTGGGGCAGGAATAGCGTCGCCACGTCCATCCGGTTTTCCGTCAGCGTGCCGGTCTTGTCGGCGCAGATCACGGTGGTGGAGCCCAGCGTCTCCACCGAGGACAGCCGCCGGATCAGGGCGTTCCGGCGGGCCATCCGCTGAACGCCGCGGGCGAGGGCGATGGTGGCCACAATGGGGAGCCCCTCCGGGATGGCGGCCACGGCCAGGGCGATCCCCGTCTCCACCATCAGGAAGACGTCACGCCCCGCCACGATCCCGGTCACGGACACGGCGGCGGCCACCGCCAGGGTGAGCCAGACCAGACGGCGGCCGAGGGTGTCGAGGCGGCGCTCCAGGGGGGTCTCGTCGGACGCGGCCGCCGCGGCCATCTCGGAGATCTCGCCGATCTCGGTGTCCATCCCGGTCCACACGACCACACCACGCCCCGTGCCCCGGGTCACCGCCGTGCCCTTGAACGCCATGGACGTGCGCTCCGCCAGCGGCGTCCCGGCATCCACGGGTTCCACCTGCTTGGTCACCGGCACCGACTCGCCGGTCAGGGGCGACTCGTCCACCTGCAGGCCGTCCGCCTCCAGCAGCCGCACGTCGGCACCCAGCACCTCTCCCTGCTCCAGCACCACCACATCGCCCGGGACCAGCTCGACGGCCGGGATCTCGACCACCTCACCGTCGCGTCGGACCTTGGAATCCGCCTGGCCGAGCTCCCGGAGCGATTCCATCGACCGGACGGCCCGGAGCTCGGTGAAGAAGCCGATGGCTGCGTTGATCACGATCACCACCGTGATGGCCAGAGCTTCCACCAGCTGGCCGAAGGCCAGCGAGACCGCCGTGGCCGCCACCAAGAGAACCATGATGATGCTGCGGATCTGGTCCCAGAGGATCGACCAGCGGCTCCGGCGCTCCG
>CAZSBL010000083.1:0-6955 GCA_964605205.1 uncultured Gemmatimonadaceae bacterium | reverse complement strand
CCGCGCACAACAGACCGAGGAGCCATGGCTACGGACGGGTCCGACACATACCCACTCGCCTTCGAGGGGGATCCACGCCCGATGCTCGTGTTCGATGCCGAGACCGAGGGGATCGTGGACGTGAACCCGGCCGCGTGCCGGGAATACGGCTACTCCAGAGACGAGCTCCTGGGGATGACCATGCGGGATCTCCGGCCCGCATCGGAGCGGGCCCGGTACCGACATCTGGAGGCTGTTCGGGGCACCGACGCGCCGACCCTCACGGGCCCCTGGAACCACCGGCGCGCGGACGGGTCGGTCTTTCAGGTGGAGATCGCCGCCCACGGGCTCGCGGGACCCCGTCCGCATCTCCGGCTGGCCACCGTGCGGCCGATCTCCGTCGAGACCGAGCAGCTCTGCTCGGCCCGGGCCGAGGCCCAGGCCGAGATCCAGGAACAGGAGGCGTTCTACCGGTCGATCTTCGACAACGCCCACGACGGGATCATCCTCTACGACCTCGACGACGAGACCATATTCGAGCTGAACGCCAGGGCGGCCGAGCTCCTCGCGGCCGCGCCGGACGCGCTTCGGGGTCGGAGCCTGGCCACCCTCGGGCTGTCCGCCGAGACACGCGCCGGGCTGGCGCGGCTGGCGGAGGAGGACTCGGTGCTCGTCGAGGCCAGTGAGCGGACCAGCGACGGCTCCGTCACCCACGTCGAGATCAGCGCAACCCGGATGGAGTACCGGGGGCGGCGAGTGGCGCTCTGCATGATCCGCGACCTCACCGAGCAGCTCCAGCTACAGAAGCAGCTCCAGCAGGCCCAGCGGCTCGAGTCCATCGGCCGTCTGGCCGGCGGCGTAGCCCACGACTTCAACAACCTGGTCACGGCCATCCAGGGGTTCGCGACCCTCCTCCAGGACGCCATCGGAGACGACTCGCTGGAGAACGTCGAGGCGGTGACGGAAATCATCGAGGCGTCGCGGCGGGCCCACCAGCTCACGCGCCAGCTCCTGGCCTACAGCCGACAGCAGCGCCTCGACCCTGAGCCCCTCGATCTGAACGATCTGATCCGCTCCACGCAGCGGATGCTCATCCGCCTGATCGGTGAAGACATCGATGTCGGGCTGGAGCTGGACCGGGAGCTCGAGGCGATCCACGCCGATGCCGGTCAGATCCAGCAGGTCCTCATGAACCTCGTGGTCAACGCTCGCGACGCCATGCCCGACGGCGGCCGGCTCACCATCGAAACCCGCAACGTGGAGGTGGACGAGGACCACGCCGCCAACCACCCCGGCGGCTTCGACCCCGGCCGGTACGTCCGCCTCGCCGTCGCCGACACCGGCGCCGGGATGGACGCGGAGACGCTGGCGCAGGTCTTCGATCCGTTCTTCACGACCAAGCCCACCGGCGAGGGAACGGGGCTGGGGCTGTCCACCGTGTACGGGATCGTGAAACAGAGCGGCGGCTTCATCTGGGCCTACAGCGAGCCGGGGATCGGTACCACCTTCCGGCTCTACTTCCCCATCACGGAGCTTCGCCCGGCCCGGGATCTCGAGGCAGCGGCCGCAGACCACCAGCCGCTCCAGGGGGAGGGTCGGACGGTGCTGGTGGTCGAGGACGAACGGCCCGTCCGGTCCCTCGTTCGCAAGACGCTCGAATCACGGGGCTTCCGCGTGCTGGACGCCGAGTGCGGCGCCGCAGCCCTCGAGCTCACCGAAGGACGCCTCGACACGGTGGACCTGGTCATCACAGACATGGTCATGCCAGGGATCAACGGGCTCGAGTTGGTCGAGAGGATCAGCGCGCTCCGGCCCGGGATCCCGGTCCTCTTCATGTCCGGCTACAGCCGTGAGTTCTTGATGGAGAAGGGGGACCTCACCCGACGCCACCGGATCATCGAGAAGCCGTTCACGCCCAGCGCGCTCCTCGAGAATGCGCGTCGGATCCTCGAGCGCGAGCCGGAGCCGGGCCTCGAGCACGACTCCCGGGACTGGAAGCACCAGGTCTACGCCGACTAGCCTACGTCAGCGCATCCAGCGCTCGGGCGTGGACCTCCAGCGCCGGGGGGGCGTAGAGGACGAACCGGATCCGCTCCACGTGATCGAGTCCGTCCATGGCCTCCAGCACGGTCCCGAGCGCCACCTCCGCGGCCTCCTCCATCGGGTAGCCGAACGCCCCGGTCGAGAGCGCCGGGAAGGCGATGGAGGTCAAGGCGTGGTCCTCCGCAAGGCCCAACGCCTCCCGGTAGCACGAGGCCAGCAGCTCATCGGCCGGCTCATCGCGGCCGTAGACCGGGCCCAGGCAGTGGATCACGTGGGGATTCGGCAGCTCCTGACCCGAGGTGATGACCGCTTCGCCGGGCTCGATCGGGGCCAGCGGGCGAGTCTCCTCCTCCAGGCCGGGACCCGCCGCCCGATGGATGGCGCCGGCCACCCCACCCCCGATCCGCAGCTGCGCGTTGGCCGCGTTCACGATGGCGGCGAAATCGTCCTGGTTGGTGATGTCGCCGATCACCAGCTCCAGCGTAACCCCGCCTCGCTCGATGGACTTCATACGCCTCCTCCTTTCGGTGGGCGCCGCATCAGCGCGTACTGAACTCCCCGACCACGGGGTCCACGAGCCGCTCGAACTCGGCGTACGGCAGCCGCATCAGCTCGTGATGAGTGCCGGCGGGGAACGCGATGCGCTCGTCTTCCCGCAGGTGCTGGTCCACGAAGACGGGCATGTCCCAGAGATTGCCGAATGGCGGCATGGCCCCGGGCTCACACGTGGGGAACAGGTCCTCGAACTCGTCCTCCCCCGCCAGCTCCACCGTCTCTCCGGTCAGCTCGGCGAGCCGCTCCAGGTCCACCTTGTAGGTGGCCGGCACCACGGCCATGGCCATCTCTCCTTCGAGCTTGACCATCACCGTCTTGGCCACGTCCTTCCCCTTGATGTGCGCTGCGGCCGCCGCCTCCTGGGCCGTGTACACCTCGTCATGGGGCACCGTCTGGTAGTCGACGCCGTGCTCATCCAGGAACGACTTCAGCTTTTCGATCGGCATGGCTCCCTCCTCGGGTTACGGGCGTTGCTCCAGGATTCAGCCACAACCCACCGGATGCAAGAGCCCTGCGCGCGACGCGCCGCCTACCCCCCGATCTGCTCCAGCAGCACGTCCACCGCCCGGCGCAGCTGCTCGTCTTCACCGTGCTCCCGGTCGTTCGGCGCCTCCGGCACGATCACGTCCGGCACCGCCGGTCCGTTCTCCATGTTCTCGCCCGTGGCCTTCACGTACCACCCCCGGAACGGCAGCCGGACGAACGAGCCGTCGATCAACCCCGCGCCGCCGGTGGAGATGACGGCCCCGAAGGTGGGCGTGCCCACCAGGGTGCCCAGCCCGAGGTGCTTGTACGCGTGCGAAAAGATCTCGGCGTTCGAGAACGAGTTCGCGTTGCACAGCGCCACGCTCGGGCGCGTCCACGCCGCCAGCGGGAGCCGCTCGCCGAACGGGTAGTGGGCCGAGAACCGGGAGTGCGTGTTCTCCAGGTCCTCGGTGGCGCCCCGGGGCACCGTGTAGGCGTGCTGACGCACGGTCAGCACCGCCATCAGGTAGTCGGTGGTCCACCCGCCGCCGTTGTAGCGCACGTCGATGACCAGTCCATCCTTCCCCTGCCCCGCGGCCACCAGCTCCCGCTCGAACCGCTCGAACGACGGCCAGTTCATCCCCTGGATGTGGATGTAGCCGAGCCGCCCGTCCGAGTACTTCTCGGTCAGCGTCCTCCGATCCTCGACCCACTCGTCGTACAGCTCCGAGCTCAGGCTGCCCGTGGGCCGGATCACCACCTCCCGCTCGTCACCGTCCGCCCCACGCACGCTCAGCACCACCCGATCGTTCACCCGATCGGTCAGCAGCGCGTAGAAGTTGCCCGCAGCCGCAGACTCGCCATCCACCGCCAGGATCACGTCACCTTCATAGAGCCGGCTGAACTCCCGGTCCGCGGGAGACTTCGGGATGACCCGCTCCACCCGCGCGCCCTCGGCCACCGGGTTGATCTCTACCCCCAGCAGCCCCGTCCGCTCACTCTCCGTCTCGGCCCGATCCGGGCCGTAGAGGCCCAGATGCGACGCGTTCAGATCGCCCAGCATCCAATTGAACACGTCCCGGAAGTCCTGCCGGGTCGAGGCCTGCAGCGCCCACGGCCGGTACCTGTCCCGTAGCGCCTTCCAGTCCTGACCGTGGAAGTCCGGGTCGTAGAACCCGTCGTTCAGGATCCGCCACGCCTCATCGAAGACCTGGGCCGCCTCCTCTGTGAACTCGATGTCCATCCGGGCCGAGTAGCCGATCATGGCGGTGGTGCCCCGCTCCGTGTCGAGCCGGGCGATCCGGCCGCCCGAGCGCATCATGTACAGCTGCTGGCCCTTGGGCCCGAGCGTCACACCGTACGGGCTCTGGCCGCCCTCCGTCAGCGGCTCCATCTCCGTGCCGTCCCACTTCACCTTGTGGAGGTCCTGGTCGGCGTCAAAGCTCTGCCGCCCGCTCCGGTTCGACACGAAGTACAGCCACTCCCCGTCCGTCGAGATGGCCAGGTCCGACTCGTTGCCCGGCAGCGAGGTGACCTGCATGAGCCGCTCGTGAATCCCGTCGAAATCGATCTCCACCGGCGACGGTCCTTCTTCTTCGTCCTCCGCCTCATCGCCACGCAGGTCCTCCTCCAGCTCCCAGTCCAGCCGCGTCTTCTCCCAGTCCGCCTCCCGGAGCCACACGAACCAGACATCGGCGTCGCCGTTGTTGCGCTGGGACACGAACGCGAGCTTGCTCCCGTCCCGGCTCCACACCGGCGCGCCATCCCCCTTCGGGTGCTGCGTCACGTTCACCGGCTCCCGGGAGCCATCCAGCGGGTGGATGTAGAGCTCCGCGTTGAAGTCCAGGTCCGGGAGCGCGTACGCCAGGTAGCGGTCGTCGGGGCTCCACGTTACCTCTTCGGGCCCCGCCCAGCCGTCCACCAGCACCCGCTCACGGCGCAGCTCGCCGGCGTCCACCTCCGCTACAACCAGATCACCCCGCCCCCGGAGGAAGGAGACCCGGTCGCCTGCGTTGGAGACCACCGGCTGGCGCTCCTCGACATCGGTGTCCGTGAGACGCTCCACCCGGTGCTTCAGCGTCAGGAAGAGGTCCGGCTGCTCCGGGTCCGCCGACTCCAGCCGGTAGAGGTCGTAGTCCCCATCCCGATCCGACGCGAAGATCAGCGTGTGGTCCGACAGCCACGCCACGTCCCGGTCCCGCCACGGGTGATCGGTGAGCCGGACGGTGCGGCTGTCCTCGTCGCTGTTCTTCGTCAGGAAGATCTCGCCCCGGACCACCAACGCGATGTGCTCGCCATCCGGAGACACCGCGTACTGGTCCGCGCCCGAGGTGAACGTGCGCCGCTCGACGGCCGGGAACCGGATGTCGCCGGGCACCGTGATCTCCAGACGCTGCGGCGGCGCCGGCAGGTCCATCACGTACAGGTTCGTCTCCCGCTCCATCACCACCCGGTCACCGCCCGGCGCCACGTCATAATGGCGCACGCCATCCGCCGCGAAGTTCGTGACCCGCTCCGGCTCGCCCGCCTCGCCGGCGTCGTCGACCGCCATTCGCCAGAGGTTGTACGCCCCGTCCCGCTCGCTGACGAAGAAGAGCGTCCGCGCGTCCGCCCACGCCGGGAGCTGGTCATTGCCATCGAAGGTGGTCAGCTGCGTGTAGCTGCCGTCGGCGGTGTCGTAGAGCCAGACATCCCGGTTCGCCGGGCCACGGTACCGCTTCCGCGTGGCGCTGTTCGACCCGTACACGAAGGCGATGAAGCGGCCGTCCGGGCTCATCACCGGCGTGTAGCCCACGGCGTCGAGCAGACGGTCCGGCGTGCCGCCCTCCGCCGAGACCGTGTAGACCTCCTCCTCCCGCTCCACCTGCTGCCATGTACGGTCGGTCTCGAACAGGATCCGTCCGTCCGGCATCCAGCTCGCCGGGCCGTCCGGCGCCGAATGGTAGGTCAGACGCCGCGGCGCCTCGCCCCGCGAACCGATCACGTACAGGTCCCCGCTCCCGTGGCGATCCGTCACGAAAACCAGTCGGCTTCCATCCGGGCTCCACCGCGGGTGGGAGTCGTACGCCTCGTGAACCGTCAGACGGTAGGCGGTGCCGCCCTCCGCCGGGACCGTCCAGATGTCCCCCTGCCACGAGAACGCCACCGTCTGCCCGTCCGGAGAAAGCGCCGGATTGCGGGCGAACGGACCGTCCCCGGTCTGGGCCACCAGGGCCCCCGGGAGCGTGAAGACGGCCGCGAGAATCGCTGCCACGAAGGTAAGACGTGCCTTGGCCATGACGAGTCGGGTTTCGGGATCCGCTGTCGCCCACGGCCGGGACGTCCGGGCGCAGGCCCGTGCACCGGGCAAGGTGGTGACCGGGGCCCGGACCGTCAATTCCAGCCCACCCCACCCCGGCTCAATTCCACGCCATGCCGGTCGATATATGGCGCTTCGGCATTTCGGGTGGACCGTGCGCTCCGGAGGCATCGTCAACCGCGTTAACCGCGGAGACACGGAGGCGCGGAGCACGCGCGGAGAACTTCTTTTGAGGTTGATCCGGGCAGGGCAGGCTGGGCGGCGGAAGACGCATGCTCTGCGTGGGCATCACGGAGGCCGGGGTCGGGTTCACCCACACCAGATATCGGGGACTCCCACACATTTGAGGGGCTTCTCCAGATTTGTTGAGGAGGCTCCGCACTCGGGTCGACAATGTGCGGATCGCACACCGGGTTCTGTACTCGTAGTTGTAGTTCTTCTCCGAATTTGTTGGTCATTTCCGGGGGTGCCATCAGGCGACTCGTTCGCGACGCGAGGGGCCGCGGCCTCGGGATTCCGGGCAGGTCCGACCTTCGCCCAACCGCGGAATTCGCGGAAAACCGCGGAAGGGGCGCGGAAGGTTCGTCGAGTACCGCCGAGGAGCTGGCGGCAGCC
>CAZSBL010000082.1:0-15279 GCA_964605205.1 uncultured Gemmatimonadaceae bacterium | reverse complement strand
TGCAACTGGGATGCATCGTCATCCTGTTGCGGCATTTATGAGATGGCTTCTAGATTCCGCCCCATGCCACAGTCCAAGCGCAAGGCCCCGAAGCACAAGCCGCCGTCGCTGCGGTGGACCCCCGTGAACTACGGCCTCATGGGCGCCGGCCTGGTGGCCCTGGCCGCCGGGTTCGTCCTGCTGGCCGACGGCTCCGTCACCGCCGCCCCGCTCCTCCTGGCGCTGGGGTACGTGGTGTTGATTCCCATCGGGATCATCCGGTAGCCCCTCCTTCCGGGCCCGTCTGATCCCGTCGCAGCCTCCACGCCGCCACCACAGACGACACGTTCGCCCGCCATTCCGGGAGCACCAGACCGATGGCGGCGGCCTCGAGGTTGGTGGCCATGACCAGCACGAACGCCCACGGGATCAGGACCGCCGTGTCGGCCAGGAAGAGGAGCACCGCGGCTGTGGCGGCCACGAGCCACGAGGCTTTGGCCAGCCGGTTGTGGTAGCTCGGCAGCCGCCGGAACCGGACCAGCGAGATGAGGGCGGAGAGCCCCCACGTCGTCCCCACGCCAGCGATGAGCCACGCGTTGTCCCGGATCACCGACGCTTCCAGCCACCACAGCCCCACGCCGATGGCCGCGTACATCGCCCAGTCCGCCACGCTGTCGAGCCGGGCGCCGAGCACCGTCTTCTGGTCCAGCGTCTTGGCCAGCTTCCCGTCCGCCCAGTCGGTGGCCAGAAGCACCACCATCACCAGGAAGAAGAGCGTCCGCTGGCCCGCCCACGCCAGCCACAGCATCGGGACCAGCCCCACCAGCCGCGTGATGGCGATGACGTTCGGCACGGTCAGGACCGGCTCGTCGGGGTCGCAGGGCTCGTTCATGACGCCACCCACAGGAACCAGGTCAGCACCCAGAACGCCGGCGCGGCCACCGTGAGGCTGTCCATCCGGTCCAGAACACCGCCCTGGCCCGGCAGCAGCGCGCCGCTGTCCTTCACGCCCGCCCGCCGCTTGAGCCGCGAGGCCAGCAGGTCTCCGGCCACCCCGGCCAGCGCTACCAGCACCCCCACCAGCGCGGGCCAGAGCCACAGTGGCGCGTCGGCCAGGGCGCCCGCGCCCGGCGGCCGGCCCCGACCGTAGTCGGTGAGGCAGGGGGCGACGAAGACCGCCGCCAGCGTGGTGGTGGCCACCCCGCCCCAGAACCCCGCCCACGTCTTCTTCGGCGAGAGGGCGGGCGCCATGCGGAACCGGCCCAGCGTCCGGCCCCAGAACGCCTGCGCCACGTCGTTCAGCTCCGTCAGCACCAGCAGCAGGACGAGCCACCCCAGCTCCGTGGCCGGGAGCGTGTCCGGACCCGGCAGCCACGCCACCGCCACCACGAAGGCCGGCCCCACCCCCGCCACCACCACCGCCAGCCCACGCTGGCCCGCCGGCGCGATCCGCAGTGCCTCCCGCAGCGCCAGCGCCGCCGCCACCGCCATCACCGCCACCACCCCGGCCCGGCCCAGCGCCAGCATCCCCACGAAGATGGCGAGCAGCGCCCACCACGTGCCCAGGCTCCGCCACCGCTCCCTCGCCGTCGGCGACGGCTTCACCATCAGACGGAACGCCCGCAGCACCGTGGCCGCCGCCAGCACGCCCGCCACCGCCAGCAGGACCCGGACCGGTCCCGGTCCCAGCCCCAGCAGGTCCGAAATATGCCGTAACAGGTTCATCGACAGTCCGTTACTGCAAGAACCGGAGAAGCGGATGCCACGTGCCGAGCAGAGCGAAGCCGGGCGGAGCGGGTGGGGCGCGCCCGCCCGGGCCACAGCCGCCCTCGCCGCGCTGGTGCTGGGGCTCAACGTCCTCTGGGGGTGCGCCGTCCGGGCCACCGCGGACGCCCGGATGGTCACCGTCCACCAGGTCCCGGCGCAGCTCCGGGAGCCGCCGGGCATCGCGGCGGTGCCACCCCGGAGCGGGCAACCGCCCGATCGGATCCCACCGGCCACCGCCGACTCCGCCTCGGCCAGCGCCGACTCCGCTTCGCCCGCCGCCGACTCCGCCTCGCCCGCCGGGGACGCCCCCGTGGCCGACACGATCCGGGTGCTGGCGTGGAACATCGCCCACGGCCGCGGCGACCTCATGCAGGGCCAACTCCAGAACTTCCGGGGCGGCGATCCGGTGGAGCGGAACGCCCGGTTGGCCCGGATGGCCGAGGTGATCCGGCAGGCCGATGCGGACGTGGTGGTCCTGAACGAGGCGGACTTCGACGCCGCCTGGTCCGGCGGGCTGAACCAGGCGCGGCTGCTGGCGCTGGCC
This sequence comes from uncultured Gemmatimonadaceae bacterium, assembly GCA_964605205.1. Lineage (GTDB taxonomy): Bacteria > Gemmatimonadota > Gemmatimonadetes > Longimicrobiales > RSA9 > JAWVYT01. The sequence continues at coordinate 12,989 of CAZSBL010000082.1, read as the reverse complement.
GCCGGGTACGACACGTGGGTCGAACAGCGAAACTACGACTACAGCGTGCTGTCCGCCGACTTCACCTTCGGCAACGCCGTCCTGTCCCGGCTGCGGGTGCTCGAGGCCCGCCCGGTGCCGATCCCGCCCCACAGCCGGCTCGAGGCCACGCTGCTGGGCGCGAAGCGGGCGTCGCGGGTGCGCCTCGAGACCCGGGCGGGACCGGTGGACCTGGTCCCGATCCACCTCGAGTTCCGCAGCGAGGCCACCCGGCTGGCCGCGGTACCGGCGCTCCGGGCGCTGGCCGGCGACGCGCCGCTGATCCTGGCCGGCGACTTCAACACGGCGCCCCCCGGCTGGCCCCGGGGCGGGGAGCGGACCGCCGTGGGCGAGCTCCTCGAGGCCGGTCTCCGCAGCCCCCGGGCCACGGGCGGGCCGGAGCAGGTCCGCTTCACCTACCCGAGCCGGGACCCGGCCGTGCCCATCGACTGGATCCTGGTCGAGCCGCCGCTCCGGGTCCTCGAGGTCCGGGTCCTCACCGGGGCGGCGGCGCTGTCGGACCACCTTCCGGTCCTGGCCACCGTGGAGGTCCGGCAGACGGGTGGCCCCGGACATTGACCCATCAGGAACCGGAGCCGATCTTCAGCTTGTATCCTGGGAACCCTGACAGCGGGAACGGCTTCGTGCTCAGACATTTCTCCCATATTTCGGTGGCCTTCTCCCTCGTGTTCGCTCTGGCCACCGTCGGATCGGTGGCACCGGCAGCGGGCCAGCGCACGGCCTTCGTCAACGTCGGCGGGACGGTCCCCGCGGGGGAGTGGGCGTCGTATCACCGCGTGGGGTTGAACCTGGCGGGAACCTTTGACGTGGCGGTGCACGAGCACCTGGCCATCGGCGCTCGCCTCGGCTGGCACCGGGTGGCGCTCGATGACGAGGCCATGCTCGAACAGGCCGGGTTCCCGGACTACGGCTACAGCCTCAAGGGCGGCACGAGCACGCTCCTGTCGGCACTGGCCACCGCCCGCCTCTCCGCGACCCTCGGCCCCGGCCGCATCTACGGCATCGCGGGCGGCGGGTACATGATCCGGGCCAGCGACGACCTGACCGTCGCCGCACCCGGCGGCTCGGTGCAGCTCGAAGGCGGCTCCCAGGGCGGCGCAGCGGTCCACGCTGGTGCCGGGTTCCTGGCGCCGGTCGACGGAATCGGCGGGTTCGGTGAGGTCAGCTATACGGTGGCGTACACCAGCGGCGAGCCCACCGCCGCCGTCGCCATCCGCATCGGCATCGCCGTTCCCATCTCGGAGGCCCGCTAGCCTCGTCCGACGCAGGTAGACGCTTCTCCGTGTGGGTCCTCCTCGCCCTCCTGACCGCCGCCGGCACCGCCGTCCGCGATGCCGCCTCCAAGCACGCGACCCGGGCCCTCGACCCCATCGTTGTGGGGTGCGGGATCTCGGCGATCCCTGGCGCGCTCCTGGCCGCCTGGGTCCTGGGCGACGTCGTCCGGGCCCACCCCGCGGGCGTTGCCGGCCTCGCGCCGGGCGCCGGGCTCTGGGCCGGTCTCCTCCCCGGCCCCGGCTTCCTCACCGCGCTGGCCGTTTCCGGCGGGATCAACGCCGTCACCACGCCGCTCATCGTCTGGGCGCTGAAGCGATCGGACCTCTCCCTCATGGCGCCGCTCACCAGCATCACGCCGCTCTTCATGATCCCCGTGGCCGCCGTGGTCCTGGGCGAGGCGCCGTCGCTGGCCGGCGGGTTCGGGGTGGCGGTGATCGTGGTCGGAGCCTACCTCCTCAACGTCTCCGACCGAGCCGCCGGGCCCCTGGCCCCGTTCGCGGCGCTGGCCCGGGATCCCGGGGCCCGGGCCATGCTCCTCGTCGCCTTCCTCTACAGCATCTCCGGCACCTACGACAAGGTCGGGGTTCAGGCCTCATCGCCCCTCTTCTGGGCCGCGGCGCTGCAGCTCACCATCGCGATCCTGCTGGCGCCCATCGCCCTCCGGCGGTGGGGCGGGGAAGAGGCCGGGGACGGCGCCGGGAAGGCCGGGGCCGCCGGGGCCGCGGGGGAGCCCGGGGCCGCCGGGAAGGCCGGGGCCGCGGGGCCGCCGGGCCCCGACCCTCGTCGTGCCGAGCAGCCGTCGACTGCACCGGCACCCTCGCCGGATGCCGCGGGCATCGTCCCGGTCTACGGTCTCTTCCGCCGCCCCCTCCGCCCCGCCACCGCCGTGCTCCTGGCGGGGTTGGTGACGGCCATCGCCGCCGCGGCGCAGATGACGGCGCTCACCCTCACGCTGGTGGCGTACGTCATCGCGGTAAAGCGGACCAGCACGCTGTTCAGCGTGCTCCTGGGCCACTCGCTCTTCCGGGAGGAGGGCGTGGGCGAGCGGTTGCTGGGGGCCATCGTGATGCTGGCGGGGTTCCTGCTGGTCACGCTGCACTAGGGCGGCGAATCATCCCGGGCGTCGCCCGACAGGACCAGCGCTTGAAACGTCGCCGCCCCACTTGCACCGACCCGCGGCGGCGTGTCAACTACAGGGAAAGCCCGGCAGAACCCCGAATCGAGACCATGCGACGATCCTGTTCCCGAACCCATCGCGGCCGCTGGCTCGCGGCCGCCGCCATCCTCCTGGCGGTGCCGGCGTGTGACCTTTCCACCGGCACCGAAAGCCCGCGCCTCGACGGCAAATGGCTCACCATCGAGTACACGGTCGAGCACGCCGAGGCGGGCGACGCGGTCAGGCTGATCCCGGACCGCGGCGGGTTCCGCCACCTGAGCCTCGGGCGGACCAACTACGTCGAGGACAACCAATGGTCGTGGACCGGCGGCTGGAACCGTCGCAGGGGAGACTGGGGAGCCAACGACACTATCCTGGCCATCGCCTACCAGTCGGGCGCCGGCGTGGAGTGGCGCTACCGTATCCTCCCCGGTGACCGGCTCCGGCTCACCCGCTCCCAGGCCGAGGGGTACGATTTCGACGACGACGGCACCCGGGACCCCACCATCCGGACCCTCGAGCTGGTCCGGGCCGAGGCGAGCCCCGACCCCGCGATCCTCGGCGTCTGGAGCGCCGGGAGCTACACCTTCACCTCCGTGGCCGAGCCCGCCACCACCTACGACCTGGTGGCCGAGGGCGGCAGCTACGCCATCACCTTTTCCGGGATCGGCACCTTCCGCTCCACCGAGGAGCGGCCCGGCGCCGAAGAGGAGACGGTCCGGACCGGCGACTTCGCAGCTCTCCTCGGGCTGGTCTGGCTCATCCGCCAGTCCCGGGTGGACCTCGGCCGCTACACCCTCGAGGGAAACACCCTCGTGATCACCTTCCAGCGCGCCGAGTGGGACTTCGACGGAGACGGCGTGGCCGACCCCGCCACCGCGGAGATCCGCCTCACGGAGGCCGGGTAGCCGCGCGCGGCGGCGTGACCGGCCGGGCGCGTCACCCCGTGTCTGCATGGCCGCCGCCACGCCGTTGATGCTCAGGAAGAGCCGCTCCCGCAGCGCCCGCTCCACGTCACGGTGGATCCGCGGCGCCGTGTCCCAGATGGTCGACTCCAGGAAGTAGAGCCCGTTGCCGACCTCGTCCTTCACCGTGGGCCGCTCCACCCGCACCTCGCTGGTGGCCAGCAGGAGCGACACCTGGTTCGCCAGCGTCCGCTCCGCCCACGCCACCTCCCCTCGGGTCCCGTCGGGGCGACGCAGTGTTTCCAGCAGCTCGGCGATCCGCCGCTGGATCGAGAGCAGCGTCCGCCGTCTGGCCTCGGTGGGGTGCGCCGTCAGCGTCTCCACGTGCTCGAACACGGCCTGGCCCGCCTGGCGACGGATAGCGTCGCCCAGCAGCGAGCCCAGCAGGTTCACGTTGTCCGAGAGCGGCCGGGAGATGCCCGTGCCCCGTGCGTGCAACGTGACCCGCAGTTGTGCGTGGGCCTCTGTGCGCTTGCGTGACCCGTATCCGTGTGCGGCGGTTCGGACCGGTTGGGACCCGCCCGCCCACGGATACGGGAACGCACACGCACACGCCCACGGAATCGGGTCAGGTGGCGGGCACCCGCACGGGGCACGCGCACGAAGGAAATCGGCTACGGCGCCAGCGACCGGACCCAGGCGCCGAGGAAGGGGTCGGAGATCCGGACCGGCTTGCCGGGGGCCAGCAGGCCGTCGTGGCGGAGCGCGTTCAGCGCGTATGTGGCTCCGGCCGAGGAACTCAGCCCGTACCGGTCCAGGACCGCCCGGCTGGTCAGCCGCTCCTCCCCGGCCGCCACCGCCCGGAGCAGCTGTCGCTTGCTCCGGGCCAGCCCGTCCCAGATGAGCTCGTACGAGCCCGCGTAGTCCGCCACTACCTCCTCGAACGCCGCGTCCACCGTTGACGCGGTGGCGGCGCCATCGCCGGCCAGCCGGTAGACCCGCCGGGCCAGCCGCAGCACGTACTCGGTCACCGGGCCCCCGCGGTCGTGGATCGACCGGGCCACGGCCTCCGACGCCACCGCACCGTGGCTCTCGAACCGGTGCTGGATCCAGCTGACCAGGTGTTCCGGGGCCATGGGACCCACCTCCAGCCGGTCCACGGCGTGGAACGGACCCTTCGGACCCATGAGATCCATGACCAGCCCCACGATGGAGCCCGCGAATACATAGCCCACGTGACCCGTCTCCTGCACGATCCCACGCAGCGCCCCGCCGGCCCCGTCCTCCAGCTCCTCCAGCCGCTGGAACTCGTCGATGACCACCACCACCGGCTCCGGTTCCTCCGCCGCCACGCTGTCGATGCCCCGGAGGATCCGGCCCAGCCCCGCCAGCGGGTCCCACGGCTCCGGCGCCGCACCCGACAGGCGGAGCAGGGGACGGCCATCCTCGCCCGTCGTCAGCACCACCAGCGAGCGCAGCGCGCTCAGCAGCCGCTGGAGCCGCTCCCCGGCCAGCCACGACCCCGGGATCGCACGCAGCAGCGCCGCGTTCAGCTCCCCGAGGTCCGCCACCGTCCACGCGTCCACCACCACCACACGCCCGCCCTCCGACTCCACCCGCTCCGCCGCACGGGCGATCACCGAGCTCTTGCCCATCCGCCGCTCACCGTACAGCACCAGACGACCCCCCGACCGCATGGCGGACAGCACCCGGCCCACCTCCCGCTCCCGGTCCGTGAAGTCCGGCCCGCGCACGATCTCCGGGGTCGTGAACGTCTCCCGCATGGCCGCCTCCGGAAAAATTTGTTTTACTAAAGGATTCTATACTAAAACGGATTTTTGTCCGCGGCCAGGGGCGCGGCAATCCTGGACCCGGGAGCCCCGCCACGCTGAAATCGTCCGCGGCGGCGGGGCGGGGCCGCGTCGTCGTCGGGAAAAGCCCCCAACAACGGTCGCTCGGTGGCGTCCTTGGGGACTTTCCTACACATATCGTAGGAAACTCCCCAAACAACTCCCCGGGCCCGCGGTTGTTTGGGGGATTGTCTACGATATCCGTAGCAAACTCCCCAAACACGCTGCGGAAGCCGCGTTGTTTGGGGAGTTTTCCCGGCCTCGCGCCGCCGGTCGGCCGGTCACGAGCTCGATCGGGTCGGCCGCCGTCACCGCCCGGGTCGGCGGCCCGGCGGCCGTTACGCCACCCGTCGCTCGATGCGTCGGCCCACTGTTCGCTCGATGGCGGCCACCAGCGAGCGGTCCTGGGGCGTGACGAAGGTGTACGCGTCGCCGGTCTCCTCGGCGCGGCCGGTGCGGCCGACGCGGTGGATGTAGTCGTCCACGGTGGCGGGCACGTCGAAGTTGATGACGTGGTCGAGGGCCTCCACGTCGATGCCGCGGGCCAGGATGTCGGTGGCGACGATGACCCGGAACCGGCCCGCCCGGAACCCTTCCAGCGCCCGGGTCCGCTGGTTCTGGCTCCGGTTGCCGTGGATCCGTGCCACGGCCAGCCCGCTCCGCTCCAGCTTCTGGGCCAGGCGGTTCGCCCGGTGCTTGGTGCGGGTGAAGACGATGGCGTTCCCCACGTCGCCGGCCTGGAGCAGCTTCAGGAGCAGCCCGGTCTTCTCCTTCTGCTCGACCTCGTAGATGGCCTGGAGCACGCCGGCCGCCGGGGCGTGCGTCCGCTGCACGCTCACCCGCACCGGGTCCGTCAGCATCTCCTGCGAGAGCTTCACGATGGAGCCCGGGAGCGTGGCGGAGAAGAAGAACGTCTGCCGCGGGCGACGGGGCAGGCGGCCGATGATCCGTCGTATATCCGGCAGGAAGCCCATATCCAGCATCCGGTCGGCCTCGTCCAGCACCAGGATCTCAACCGCCTCGAGACCGCCGTGCCGGCGGCCCATGTGGTCCAGCAGCCGGCCCGGTGTGGCCACCATCAGGTCCACGCCCCGCTTGAACGCGTTCACTTGCGGCGCCATGCTCACGCCGCCGTAGATCGACGCCGTGGTCAGCTCCGTGTGCCGCGCCAGCTCACGGGCGTGGTCCTCCACCTGCGCCGCCAGCTCCCGCGTGGGCGTCACCACCAGCGCACGCGTGGCGCCCCGGTGCCGCTCCAGCAGCGTGTTCAGGATCGGCAGCAGGAACGCCGCCGTCTTCCCGCTCCCCGTGACCGCGCTTCCCAGCACGTCCCGCCCCGCCACCCCCGCCGGGATCGCCGCCTTCTGAACCGGCGTCGGCTCCGTGAACCCCAGCTCCGAGACCGCCGCCAGCAGCCGCGGATCCAGCTCCATCCGCGCGAACGCGGTCTGCGCGTTTCCATTCTGCTTCGTCATGCCCATTCCTTCAGTAAAGGGTCACGCCCACGTGCCGGCACGTACTCCCCCGGAATGAGCGCACAGAAAAAGGCCCCGGCGTCCGCCGAGGCCCTCTCGTAACGTACGAACGCGCCGCCCTCTGGCGACGCGAGAACGGAAGGTAGCGGCAGGGGCGGCCGCGGGGAAGGGGGAGGCCATGTGCGGTGTTCGGTCCCGCCCGGGCCGGCCTGGTCCGGCCTGGTCCGGCCTGGTCCGGCCTTCGCGGCGGACCCAGCATCCATTCACCGCGGAATCCGCGGTCGAGCGAACCATGGATCCGCCCCGAAGCCCGGTACCACGCCGCAATCCCGGCCGTGGACGTTCCGTCCGGCAGCACCCGGAACCCCTCGAGCCGCGCGGCCAGCCCCAACCGTACCCCGGGGGAAGGGGCGGGGAAGGGCCAATCGGGTCACGTTGCAGGCACCCGCACGGGGCACGCGCACGAGGCTGTCACACCCCCTCCCTAGCTTCCCACTCGTCCGGCCCATGGAGGGCCGCAGCCGCCCCGGGGAGGGGGACGCCCATGAACACAGAGATCCTGCTGGATCACGAGCCCGTCGCCGACGGGGGATACGTCGTACGCGCGCTGCTGAAGGTCACCGGCCAGGCGCCCGACGTCTTCGAGGCCGAGATCGACGGCCTCATGGCGCTGGCCGCCCAGAACCTGGCCGTCACCCTCAAGCCCGGGATGGCCGTCGACCACGCCACCGTGCTGCACGGCTACCCATCGTCCGAGAACGACGTCGCCACCCTCACCCTCGAGGGCCACGTCCTGCTCCCCGACGGCGGGATCGAGAAGCTGACCCTCACCGTGCCCATCACCGTTGACCGGGAGCACGGCGCCGTGGCACATCCGGAGGTCCGCCGGGAGATGATCCTCCTCCAGGCCGCCCGGGCCAGGGAAGAGGCCGTCCGCGACCGCCGCGAAGGCCGCTTCGACGACGGCGCCCGGAAGCTCCGCGAGGTGGCCGAACGGCTCGCACCGCTGGCCGAAGCCGCCGCGGTCGGCGACGATCCCGACCTCGCCGCCGACCTCGCCGACGACCTCGCCGACGAGCTCGCCGACGAGCTCGCCGACCTCCGGGACATGGCCGCCCGCTTCGAGGACGCCCGCGTAAGCGAGGCCGACGCCAAGTACATGCGGATGCGGTCCTACAGCCTGGAGTCGAGCAAGCCGGCCGCGGCGGAGATGATCCGGGAGAAGCGGCGCCGGGAGCGGGAGGAGCGCTGATCGCCGGTGGGTCGGGGAAGCGGGTACTCTCCCCGCCCGCCGGCGCCGCCGGGCTCCGCCTCCCACCGCCGGGTGTCCACCACCCCGCGTGCGCGTGCTCCGTGCTTCGTGCGTGCAACGTGACCCGATTCCGTGCCCGTGCCCGTGGGCGTTCCCGTACCCGCGTGCGCCGGTCCAACGCCCACGGGAACGCAATCGCACCCGCCCACGCCCAGGGAAGGGGGAGTCAGGTGGCGGGCACTCGCACGAGGCACGCGCACGAGGGTGGGCAATCCGGGCAGGCCGACTGGACGCGTCAGTCTTCCAGCGCGTCCTCCGGGTCCGGCTCCACGTCGGGGGCCCGGTCCAGGAGCTCCAGGAACCGCTCGCGGGAGGGGGCCCGGGCCGCACGCTCGGCCAGGTACTCGGCGGTCTCCAGGGACGCCAGCTTCTCCGCCACGGCCGTCACGATGAGCTGGTTCGCGCTCGTGTTGTCCTTCCGGGCGCGCTCGCGCACCATTCCGTACAGCGAATCCGGGATCCGCAGTCTGAAATCGCTCATCGCAGCTCTCCTGTCCGTTCCAGCAGCTCCAGGGCGGTCCACAGCTCGATATCGAACCGCGAAGCCGCCTCCAGGTCCTTCTTGTTGTACGTCACGATGGCAGCGCAGCCCGCCGCCACCGCCAGCTCCAGCACGTGCTCGTCCGCCGGGTCCCGGAGCTGCGGCCGCCACAGATAGTGCACCTGCTCGTGCCGGGCCGTAGCGCACAGGTAATCCAGAACCGCGTCGATCTCCTTCCCGGAAAACGCTGCCCCGATCACCCGATCGCGTTTCGCCACCTGCTCGTACTCGAGCACCAGCGGCACCGAGACGACGGGCTCGAACGCGTCCGTCCCGAGCAGCCGGAGCACCCGATGCGACGCCCCTCGATCCGACCGCAGCCCCGCAACGATCACGTTCGTGTCGATGACCACGACCGGCCTAGGCATGTGATATCATATACGATACCGCTTTCGCCGTCCAGATCGATACCTCCATCGCGTGCTCCGTGGGCACTCGCACGGGGTACGCGCACGAGGGTGGGCTACGCCGCCGGCTCGATCTTCTCCACCTCCGCCAGCGTCTCCTCGTCGTGCTCCACCTGCCACTTGTCCCACGCCATCTGCATCCGCAGCCAGATGTCCGGGCCGTTGCCGAGGAACCGACCGAGGCGCATAGCCATTTCCGGGCTCACCCCACGGCGCTCGTTGACCAGCTCACTGAGGGTGCGCCGGGAAACCCGAAGCCGATCCGCAGCCTCAGTGATGGAAAGATCGAGATACTCCAACTCATCCCGAATCATGCCGCCCGGATGGCTGGGGCAACGTTTGGGCTCACGGTACGGAATCGACATTGGTCCTCAATGGTAATCGGTGATTTCCACGTCCCAGCAGTCCGTTCCATCAGAGTCGAAACAGATCCTGTACTGGCGATTAATCCGAATCGAGTACTGACCGTCGCGATCACCCGACAACAGCTCCAGGCTATTGGATGGCGTGCTGAGTTCGATTAAACCCGACGCCCTGTGGAGGTGGTCCAGCTTCTTTCTGGCCCTGGCCCACAGCTGTGTCGGCAACCGCCTCCGGGCCCTCTTGGTGTCGGCGGCCTCGTAGATATCCCGGGTCTCCCGATCCCTGAACGAACGAATCAAATGTAACCTGTAACGTTACGGGTGTCGATGCCTCCTTTGTGCGATGATCGCTGGCGGACCGGGGCAGGGGAATAGCGGGCTGGGACGAATTGCGCACCTCGGCCGAGCCCTCCCGGGAAAAGCCGGGACACGGTCACGCCGGACGGACGCGGCCCGCGGGCTGTCCCGACTACCAGCCCCACCCCCGCTACGAAGCGCCGCTCCTGTCACACCCTCCCCCTATCCTTCCCACAGCGAGCCCCGAGTACCCCATGTCTCAATGAGCCACGCACATAGCGGAACGGGACGCCCTCCCATTGCAAACCAACCGATCGCTCCCCATAATCCCTCAGGCCGGACGCCCGGCGAACCCTCTTCGCGAACCCCAGGGCGGCCGACCGTGACGTTGGAGTGTGTCTCATGACCACCCCTGACGACGTGCGCATATCCAAGACCCAGCGCTGGCTGGACCTCATCGCTTTCCTGGTGCAGAGGCGGCTCCCTGTGGCCGTCGACGAGATCATGGAGGGCGTGCCGACGTACGCCGAGCGCTGGCGCACCGGCGATGACACCGACAAGGCCACCGTCCAGCGCATGTTCGAGCGCGACAAGGACGAGCTCCGCGACCTCGGCGTCCCCATCCGCTCCGTCCCGTACACCATCGACTACGGCGCCGAGGAGATCACCGGCTATCGCCTTTCCGGGCGCGACTTCTACCTGCCGTACCTGCGCATCCTCAAAGAGGCGGGCGCTGGCGGCCCCGCGAGCGGTTCAGGGGCCGGCCACGTCGAGCTCACCGAAGACCAGGCCGCCGCCGCTACCGAAGCCCTCCTCCGCGTCGCCGAGCTCCCGGGCTCACCCCTCGGCGACGCGGCTCACTCCGCCCTCCGCAAGCTCGCCTTCGACCTCGACCTCGAGCGCCTCGCCGCCGCGCCCGTGCACTACCTCGACCCGCCGGGCGCCATCGACCTCCGCCGCGAGATCCGGGCGCTGCTGGATGCCGTCCGGGCCCGCAAGAAGGCGTCGTTCACCTACCACGGCATCTACCGCGGCGAGACGACCCACCGGACCGTCCACCCCTGGGGCCTCCTCCTGCACCACGGCCACTGGTACCTGGTGGGCTGGGACGAGCTCCGCGACGACCTCCGGGTCTTCCGCCTCGGGCGCATGGAGGACCTCGTCGTCAACGACAGCGCCCCGAAGACCCCCGACTACCAGGTCCCCGACGATTTCGACCTCGCCGACTACGCGAACCGGAGGGCGTGGGAGCTGGGCGACGACACCGAGTCCGTCACCGCCCGCGTCCGCTTCGAGTTCCCCACCTCCCTCCTGGCCGACCGCAACGACTGGGGCGTCATGAAGGAGCTCCACGACCTGGGCGTGGCCGTCCGCGAGTTCACCGTCCACCAGCCAGAGCCCTTCCTCCGCTGGGTCCTCGGCCAGGCCGGCGAGGCGTCGGTGGTGGCGCCGCCGGAGCTGGTGGCGGCATACGACGAGCTGGTGGCGGAGACCGCGGCGCTGTATTCGGGCCACGAGGCGATGGAGGGCTCGTGAACGGCACCTCACACCGGAATCCGCGGAATCCGCGGAAGAACAGCACGCGGAAGGGTCTTTCGCGGAAGACGCACCCTTCATGGTGGGCAAGAGAAACAAATTGTATTTCATTCCGCGCTCCCTCCGCGTCTCCCGCGAATTCCGCGGTTAGCGAAGGCTGGACCGAGCCGGGCTTCCTCGGCCCTAGCGGCGAGACTGGGTTCGTTTCACACCGGAGTTCGCGGAAACCGCGGAAGAACAGCACGCGGAAGGCTCTTTCGCGAAACCCGCACCCTTCATGGCGGGCAACAGAAACAAATAGTGTTTCATTCCGCGCCTTCACCGCGTCTCCCGCGAATTCCGCGGTTAGCGAAGGCTGGACCGAGCCGGGGGTTGAACGTGTTGGTTCAGGCGGCGGTCTCGCCGATCTCGAGCTTCACGGCCACTCCCGCATTCGTGAGCATGTTGACCAGCGAGTCGATGGTGAACTGCCCGATCTTGCCCCGCATCAGATCGCTGATCCGGGGCTGGGAGGACCCCATGAGGGAGGCGGCTTCGCCTTGAGTGAGGCCTCGATCCTCAATGAACCGCGTTGCAGCGAGCATAAGCCGGGAACGGATCAGCAGGTTCTTGGCTTCGTCGGGGGGGAAGCCCACGTCCTCGAAGACGTTTCCGCTGCCAGGAGTCACGTTGGTCATGGGTTCAACTACCTTCCTCGCGTTGCTGAAGCATCTCCCTGTATCGTTCACGCGCCGTCTGTAGGTCGGACCGGCTCGTCTTGCGGGTCGTTTTTCGGAACGCATGCAGCACGTACACCCCTTCGGCGAACTTCGCCACGTAGACAACTCTGTGTTCCAGGCGCCCACCGGACCACGTCTGGACCCGGATCTCCCGTGACCCCGGGCCGACGGACCTCAGAGGCTTCCAATCCCTCGGCGACTCCCCCTGCTGAACGAGAAACAACTCGTAGCCCGCTTCGTTCCGGGCGTCTTTCGGAAATCCCCTCAGGTCACCCTTCGAGCTCCCGACCCATACAATCGGCTTCTCGTACACGTTATATAAGATTCCTATATCCGGCAAGAGGTTCTGAAATGGACCTCGATTCACACCGGAATCCGCGGAACCCGCGGAAGAACAGCCCGCGGAAACGTGCTCTGCGGAAGACGCCGGGTTCGCGGCGGAGCCTGCTTGAATGTCTCATTTCTGGTTCTGGCTTCCGCGCTGCCTCCGCGCTTTCCGCGAATTCCGCGGTTAGCGAAGGTCGGAATTCACCCGGAATCCCGAGGCAACGGCCCGTCGTATCGGTTGACGAGTCGCTTGATGGCCCCGTCCCCGAGATACGGCGCGTTGAAGTTGATGAGCAGCCCCACCGGGTACCCGCCGAGCCTCATGTAGGTGAGGGTCTGGGAGGTGTGGACCGGCTCGAGCTTCGCGACGGCTTTGAGCTCCACGACGACGCACCCTTCCACCAGGATGTCGATCCGGTAGCCGCAGTCGACGCGGACACCGTCCACTTCCACGGGGATCGCCACCTGGCGCTGGACGGTGAGCTCGCGCTTGGTCAGCTCGCCGACGAAGAACGTCTCGTATGCCGATTCAAGCAGTCCGGGCCCCAGCTTCCGGTGCACGGCCACGGCCGCGGCCAGGATCGCATCGGTGATTTCGTTGATCTCCATGGCGCAGCATGGCGCACGGGTTGGGGCACTGGAATGGCGGAACGGGACGACATCGGGAATGGGGACCTTCGCGGCGAGGCAGGGTTCGTTTCACACCGGAGTTCGCGGAAACCGCGGAAGAACGGCACGCGGAAGCCTCTTTCGCGAAACCCGCACCTTTCCCGGCGGGTCCCCAAACC
>CAZSBL010000081.1:1074-15491 GCA_964605205.1 uncultured Gemmatimonadaceae bacterium | reverse complement strand
GATGCGGCGCGCCCGCAGCGCCGACGGATGTCGCGATGACGCCCATCGCGCCGCCGGTTGCCCGGGCCGCCCCGCGGCCCGGGCCCCTACGTCCTCATCTCGATCTTGTGGTCTTTCGGCCGCGGCTCCAGCGTTTCGCCCTCTGTCACCGCCACGAACGACGCGGCCGTAAGGTCGCCGGTCACGTTGACGGCGGTCCGCAGCATATCGAGGATCCGGTCCACGCCCAGGACCAGCGCAATCCCGGCGGCGGCGTGGCCGCCGAGGCCCACGGAGTTCAGGACCAGGATCAGGATGATGATCCCGGCGCTGGGCACGCCGGCGGCGCCGATACTGGCCAGGGTGGCGGTGAGCACGATGGTGAGCTGCTCTCCGATCCCCAGTCCCACGCCGTAGATCTGGGCGATGAACATGGTGGCGATGGCCTGGTACATGGCCGTGCCGTCCATGTTGATGGTGGCGCCCAGCGGCAGGACGAACGAGCTGACCTCCGGCGAGACGCCCAGGTCCTCCTCGGCGGTCTCCATGGTGACGGGCAGCGTGGCGTTCGAGCTGGAGGTGGAGAACGCCACCACCGGCGCCTCGATGATCCGCTTGAAGAAGGTGGCCGGGCTCATCCGGATCACGAACCGGATGATGAGCCCGTACGTCCCGAACGCGTGCAGGAGCAGCGCCGCGGTCACGGTGAGGGTGTAGATGAGCAGCGACCGGAGCAGGTCGAGGCCGAACTGGGCCACCACCGCGGCCAGGAGCGCGAAGACGGCGTACGGGGCCATCTTCATGATCCAGTCGATGAGGACCATGACCGCGTCGTTCACCCCCTCGGCCACCATGAGCACCGCGTTCTTCTTGTCCTCCTCCACCAGCGTGATGGCGGCCCCGAACAGGATCATGAAGATGATCAGCGGGAGCAGGTCCATCTCCGCCGCCGCCTGGATCGGGTTGCGGGGGATCATGTTCAGCAGCGTCTCCACCACGGGCGGCTTCTCCGCCGCCAGCGCCATCGACTCGCCCGCCTGGTCGGCGAACTGCTCCGACAGCGTGTCCCGCGTCTGCTCGTCGATCCCGCTCCCGGGCTGTACCACGTTGGAGAGGACGATCCCGATGGTCACGGCAATGGCGGTGGTGGTCATGTAGTAGGCCACCGTCTTCCCGCCGATCCGGCCGAGCTTCCGCAGGTCGCCCAGCGACGCGGTCCCGATGAGCAGGCTGGCCGCCACCAGCGGCACCACCACCATGGTGATGAGGCGGATGAACGCGGTCCCGATGGGCTCGATGCCGGCCAGCACCGCCTGGAGCCACGCCAGGTCCAGCAGGTTGGCCACCAGCCCGACCACCACGCCCAGGGCCAGGCCGATGAGGATCTTGGTGTAGAGCTGCATAGTACGATCGTATCAGAGGAATCATGATGGCCGGGTACTCCGGCGGCGGGAGAAGTTAGCGGCCGCCCGGACGCCATGCTAGTTTTTCCGACGGTCCCTTTACCCAGTCGAAGTCGAAGGAACGAGCGTATATGCGAGCGAAGAACATCCTCATCGTTCTCACCGTGGTCTTGGCGGCGACGGCGTGCGAAAGCGGGCCCGGCGGCTCCCCGGTCGACCAGGAAGTGACACCCGACTACGGCCCGACGGCGGCGTACAACCGACGCCTGGTCTTCCTCGGGCCCGGCGCCCGTCTGCCCACGGCGGCGGTCTTCGACTTCGTGGCGCTGAGCGACAGCCTCGGGCTGCGCCGGGGCGTACGCGCCCGGGTGGTCAACGGCGTGCGCTGGCGCGCGCTCATGGACGAGGGCTGGGCCATGGCGCCGATGCGCAACCCATGGCGGCTGGTGCCCCACGGCCCCCTCAAGATCACGGTCACCGAGGCCGGAGACCTGGGCGCCCTGATCCACCGCGACTCCGCCATCACCCGGCTCTATCTCGGGGCCACCATCGCCGAGCATAGCCCGGACGTCAGCACCCAGCTGGTTCTGCGGAGCGCACGGCTCGCCGTCGACGACGAGTCCGTCCCCGGCGTCCTCCTGGACACGCAGCTCGGCCGGTCCGTCAACCCGCAGTTCGTGCAGCGAGCGCGTTCCGACACCCTCGACGCCGCCGACGCCGACGATGGGCAGGCCCCGGACAGCGTGGCGGTGCCGCCCACACCCATCGCCCGGCAGGGCGCCGAGGCGCTCCTGCTCAACAACGGCGGCTTCTACGTAGTGCTGGCCAGCGCGTCGAGCGGCAGCCTGGCCTGGGTCCGGAACGCCGGTCGGGACGATGTCCGCAGCGATGCCCGGATCGAGCCCACGGCGTGGACCCAGGACGAAGCGACGGGCGTGCAGGTGCCGAGCGCGTGGCGAGTCGTCTCGTCCGGCGGCACCCTCACCGGCGAGCTCGTCACCGAGTCCACCGCGCCGATCACGCTGACCGATGTGCCCGACCTCCAGGCCCTCTCCTACGTCCTGGTCTCCGGCTGGGTCGAGGACCGGTCCGTCCGACGCGACGTCTTCGGCCTCGTGCGTCACGTGCGGTGATCGCCCCCGCCCTCGAGGCCGCCCTCACCGTGGCCTTCGGCTCGCTGGCCGGCGGCGTCACCAACAGCGTCGCCATCTGGATGCTGTTCCACCCCTACGAGCCGCCCCGGATCGGGAAGCGGCCCGTCCGCTTCTTCCAGGGCGCCATCCCGAAGAACCGGGAGCGGCTGGCCCGGGCCATGGGGCAGGCGGTGGGCGAGCGGCTCCTCACCGGCGATGACCTGGCCCGGGCGCTGGCCGAGCCCGCGTTCCGCGAGGCGTTCCGTGATCGCCTCGACGCCTTCCTCCGGGACCTCCTCGAGCGGGAGCGCGGCAGCCTCCGGGAGCTGCTGCCCGCCTCCGTGGTCGAGGAGCTCCGGCCGATCCTCGACGACGTGGCCGACTCGGCCCTCGCCCGGCTCGACGCCTACCTGGCGTCCGACGCATTCGAGGAGGCCGCCCGGCGGTGGGCCGCCGGGTTCATGGAGGACATCCGCCACCGCCCCGTGGCCGAGCTGCTGACCGAGGAGCGTGAAGAGGCGCTGACCGAGCTGGCCCACCGAACCATCCGCGACGCCGTGGGCGGCCAGGGGTTCGAGGGTGCCATCACCGACTACCTGGAGCGGTCCACCGGGCGGCTCCTCGAGCCCGACCAGACCTTCGAGGACATCCTCCCCATGGGGCTCGTGGCGGCCGTCGAGAAGGGGATCGCAGGCTATCTCCCCCTGGCCATCGAGCGCCTCGCCACGCTCCTCGAGGACCCGGAGGCCCGGGAGAAGGTCCGGGCGCTACTCCACCGCCTCCTCGAGCGATTCCTCGACGACCTGAACTTCTACAAGCGGGTCGTGGCCCAGCTCATCATCCCGCCCGACACCGTCGACCGGGTCATCAGGACCATGGAGACCGAGGGCGCCGCGAACCTCTCCGAGCTCCTCCACGACGACGCCGTCCGCGACGCCATGGCCCGGAGCGTCAACGACGCCATCGTGGACTTCCTGCGCCGCCCCGTGGCGGAGGTCCTGGGCCGGCCCGGGGACCGGAGCGTGGAGCAGGTCAAGGCCACGGTCACTGGCTGGATCCTGGACGTGGCCCGCGACCCGGGCACCCGGGAGTTCCTGGTGGAGAAGCTCCGCTCCACCCTCGGCGCGGCCGAGGACCGCACCTGGGGCGAGCTGCTGGGCAGGCTCTCGTCCGACAGCGTGGCCGACGCCCTCGTGGCCGCCGCCCGGAGCCCGGAGGCCCGGGGCGTGGCCGAGGAGCTGGCGGAGCGCGGTGTGGAGCTGGTCCTGGAGCGTCGCATCGGCCGACCCGCCGACCTGGTGGGCGAGGACGCCGCCACCCGGATCCGGGACACCATCGAGGAGCCGCTCTGGGCGTGGCTGCAGGAGCAGGTGCCCACCGTGGCCCAGCGGGTGGACGTGGCCGGTCGCGTGGAGCAGAAGATCCTGGACTACCCGATGGAGAAGGTCGAGGAGCTGGTCCGCAGCGTGACCCAGCGGGAGCTGCAGCTGATCATCTACCTCGGGTACGTGCTGGGCGCCGTCATCGGGATCACCCTGTTCGGCGTGCAGCTCCTGACCTAGTCGGCCGCCCGGGCGAGCCCCTCGAACGCCTCGATCCGCCGGCGGGTCTCGTCATCGACGGGGGTGGATCGCCCGGCGTCGTAGTCGAACATGACCTGGGTGCTGCGCCCCGAGGCCATGAGCCGGCCGTCTGCGTCCCAGAGGCCGTACTCCATGTCGAAGCTCTTCTCTCCCAGCCGCGTGACGCGCACACCGGCCCGGAGCGTGGCCGGCCAGGTGATCCGCTGGTGCCAGCGGACGGTGAGCTCGCCCATGACGTAGTCCATGGCCATCACCTCTTCCCGCCCGGCCACCTCCCGCCAGTAGCGGGCCCGGGCCTCCTCCCAGTACATGAGCGGGAGCGAGTGATGCGCGTGGAGCATCGGGTCCAGGTCCCGGAAGCGGACCGCGACCTCGTGGATGATCCGGAACGACCCGGGCGCAGGCTCCCTCACTGCTCGCCCCGCCGCCGACGCTCGCTCCCCTTCTCTTCCTTCCGGAGCAGGTCCAGCGGTGTGAAATGCCTCTTCTTCCTGCGCGTCCTGCCCCCGGGCAGCACCCGGTCCTCCCGGCCCGGCAGCCCCGGGAACCCGAGGCCGATATAGATCCCGAGCAGCAGCGCCAACGTCCCGCCGATGATGTACCACCACATGATCTACCCTTCGTCGCCCTTCCAACGGTCTCGCCCGAGCCGCGGCGAGGGCAGCGCCCGCGCCCGCTCCAGCAGCCGGGCGTGTTCGTCCGCCCATCCCGCCACGATCCCGTGCACATACGGTTCCGGGCGGTTGAACGGGATGGTCCGGCCGGCCAGGTCCGTGGCCACGCCGCCGGCCTCCGCCACGATCAGCACGCCCGCCGCCACGTCCCACTCCGACTTCGGGCCCCGACTGATATAGGCGCCGCGCCCCATGGCGGTTCCCGCCAGCTTCCACGCCGTGCTCCCCACCTCCCGGATGGTCCACGTCCCCTCGAACGGCTCGAGCTCCCCGTCCCGCCGCTCGCTTCGCGACGCCAGCAGCGTGCCCCGCCGGCCCGAGGCCACGTCCAGCGGCGCGCCCTGCCCGATGGCGGCGGCCATGGCGCTGGAACCGCCACCCGCCAGCGCGGCGGTCCACCCCTCGACGGCGCGCGCGCCACCGCCCGCGGTGGCCCAGACCATGTGGTCGCGGGCGGGGTTGTAGATCACGCCCACCACCGCTTCCCCACCCACCGCCAGCGCCACCGAGACGGCGAACTCCCGGTAGCCACCGATGAACGAGCGGGTGCCGTCGATGGGGTCCACGATCCAGACCCTGCGCCGCTCGAGCCGGTCCGGGCGGTCGGCGCTCTCCTCCGAGATCCAGCCGTCATCGGGGCGGGCGCCGAGCAGCCGCTCCTTCAGCACCGCGTCGGCCGCCAGGTCGGCGTCGGTCACCGGCTGGTCGGGGCCCTTGTGACGCACTTCCGGATCCGTGCCGAAGCTCTCCATGACCACGCTCCCCGCCGCCGCCGCGGACGTGAGCGCCAGCGCCAGGTCGGTGGGGTCGACCGTGCTCACGGCGCGCCATCCCATGCCGGGGACTCCTCCCCCACCACCAGCTCCGGCTCCCGGTGGCAGCCGAAGCACTCGATCCGCTCCCGGCCCCGGAGCCGGGTGCCGGGCTCCACCTCCAGCGGCTCCCCGCACCGCGGGCACGTCCCTTCGAAAGACAGGACCACGTACTCGCCCACCCACACCTTCCGGGCGAAGTAGAGCCCGGCCACCAGCGCCACCAGCGGCCAGAGGAAGTGAGGTGGGACCACGAACACCACGGGCATGAGGGCGATGGAGACGGCCAGGATCAGCGCCGCCCGCACGGTGCGCCGTCGCTTCGGCTGCGGCTCCACCTCGAGCGCGGCCGGGGCCGTCCCGGCGGCCGGGAGCACGAGCCGGCCCGCCCGTCGCTCCATGTCACACCTCCAGCGTGCCGATCCGGCGGACCGCGGCCCGGAGCGGGAGCCAGATCGCCAACACCGACAGGATCGCCGCCGCCGAGAGCCCGGCCACCAGCCAGACCACGGCGCCGGTGCCGAGCGCCTCACCGTTGAGCCGGGCCTGGAGCACGGTGTACACCGGCCACGCCTCCAGCACGATCACCGCGGCCAGGTACCCGATGGCGGTCATCATGAAGAGGAGCCCGCCGAAGCCGGTGGGGATGTCGGCGGCGTTCGTCGTATCGAACCGGGGGAACATGGCGCCGAACCCGAGGGCCAGCGCGGCGATGGCGAACGTCATTACCGTGATGGTGACCAGTGAAAGGGTCATGACGAACGCTCCGACCTCGAGGATGTAGTTGGTCCCGGCCGTCAGGGCGAGGGCCACGAGCAGCAGCGGCAGCACGTTCACCCAGTACTTGCTCCAGACCAGCCGCCGCAGCTGGAGCGGCGAGGAGCGGAGGAGCCAGAGCGTGCGGCCCTCCAGGCTCACCGTTGGGAACAGGAACCGGGCCGCGATGGCCGCCAGTACGAAGCCGGCCAGCCCCAGGTTCAGGAAGCTCACCACGTTCACCAGGAAGAACCCGACCTCCACCCCGGTGTAGAGCGGCAGCACCTTGATGTTGTAGACGTAGACCACCACCAGCACCGCCAGCAGGATCAGCTGGCTCCACTGCGTGGTGTCCCGGAAGAAGGTCCGGATGTCCTTGACCACCAGCGCCCGGCTGGCGGGAACGAGCCGGCCGAACACCCGGTCGAGCCGCGAGCTCCGATGCTCCGTGGCATCCTTCAGCGACGCACCCTCCTGCGCCCGGCTGAAGCCCTCGGAGAAGAAGCGGCCGTGCAGCCACGCCCCCACTACCACGAGCCCGCCCGCGGTGTTGATCAGCAGGAAGAGCGGGAACCAGTCGGCGGCACCGGAGCGGAGCGGCGCCATGATCGCCTCGGCCGCCCACTCGCTCGGCAGCCACACGCTCCCCGGCGTCTGGAGCGCCGCGATGAAGTCCACCAGGCTGTTGAACCCCTCGGGGCTCACGATCTGCTCGGGGCGCAGCAGCCGGAACAGGAGGATCACCCCGGCGGCGGCGAAGAGCCCGATCAGGGCGAGCAGGTCCCGGGCCCGCCGGGCCGGGAAGACGTTGACCAGGAGTAGCGTGAGCGCGCTTCCCAGCACCGCCGGGATCACGAAGAACGCCGCCATCGTCACCAGTGAGACGCCCGCGTAGAGGAGCCCGCCGCGGTAGACCACCCCGTACGCGGCCAGCAGCGGGACCATCATCAGCGCCACCATCCACGACGAGTAGGTCAGGGTCTCCAGGAGCCGGGCGCCGTAGACCTTGAGCGTGTCGGTCGGCGACGCCATCAGCAGCTCCAGGTCGCGGGCCAGGAAGAAGCTCGAGAGCGCCGCGATCACGTTCGACAGCAGCAGGATCGCCATGAAGCTGAGCAGCACCAGGCTCAACAGCTTCACCGCCAGCACCTCGCCGATCCCCTCCGCCCGGCGGAAGTAGATCAGCATCCTGAACAGGATGCCGAACATCATGGAGAAGAAGATGAAGCCCACCAGGCCCAGGATCAGCGCCCGGCCCCCGCTCCCCTCTCCGTCCGACCGCCGGCGCAGCGCTCGCCACTTGGGCGCCAGCAGCCGCGGGATCGTGGTCCGCTCCCGCCGCCCGGGCTCGTAGTCGGTCAGTCCACCGAAGAGGGGCACCTCCCGGGGCGCGTTCGTCGCCACGGCCTACCCTTCCGCGACCTTCTTCAGCGACGCGATCAGCTCCACCACGTCCTCGCCGCCCGTCAGCTTCAGGAAGATCTCCTCGAGCCCTGCCGCCCCCGCCTTCGCCTCGGCCCGCAGCTCGTCCATGCTCCCGTCCGCCCGGATCCGGCCGTCCTGGATGATGGCGATCCGGTCACACAGCGCCTCCGCCACCTCCAGCGTGTGCGTGGAGAGAAACACTGTCCCGCCCTCCCGCACGAACGTGCGTAGCAGGTCCTTGATCATCCGGGCGGCCTTCGGGTCGAGCCCCACCATCGGCTCGTCCACCACGATCAGCCGCGGGCCGTGGATCAGCGCCGAGCTGATCAGCAGCTTCTGGCGCATCCCGTGGCTGTAGCTCTCGATCAGCGTGTCCTGCCAGTCGGTGAGCTCGAACAGCTCCAGCAGCTCCTGCCCCCGCGCCTCCGCCGCGTCGCCGTCCTGCCCCCAGAGCCCGCTCACGAACCGGAGGAACTCCCGGCCCGTCAGCTTCTCGTAGAGGAACGGCCGGTCCGGGATGTAGCCCAGCAGCTGCTTCGCCCTCGCCGGCTCCCGCGCCACGTCGTGGCCGTCCAGGAGCACGCGGCCGCCCGTGGGCCGGAGCACCCCGGTGAGCATCCGGATCGTCGTGGTCTTGCCGGCGCCGTTGGGCCCCAGGAACCCGAACAGCTGGCCCGCCGGCACCTCCAGGTCCAGTGGGTGCACCGCTACGAACTTCCCGTACGCCTTCGTCAGGCCTTCCAGGCGGATCATGACGTGCTCACGATGTCGAGGTCGAGACGGCCGATCAGACGGATCAGCTCCACCTGCCGGGCCAGGCCGCCCACCAGGAACCGCAGGTGCATGGCGTCGGCCGGGTACTGGTCCAGCGTCGGGTCCACCGCCACCCACTCGTCGAGCCAGACCTCCGGCCAGGCGTGGTAGTAGAATCGCCCGTTCAGGTGCACCAGCCCCACCGCCGTGCGGGCCGGCAGCCCCAGCGCCCGGGCCAGCGCCACGTACAGCACCGTGTGCTCGTTGCAGTCACCCTGCCCCATCTCCAGCACCTGCACCGCGCTCGGGATGCTCAGCGTGATGTCCTTCCTCAGACGCTCGTACACCCAGTCGTTCAGCCGACGCGCCACCTCCGCCGGGTCCGTCGCGCCATCCGCGATCTCCCGTGCCGTCTCCCGGATCCGCGGGTCGTCCACCTGGATCAGCGGGGTGGCCTCCAACGCCTCGGGGCCCGGCGGACCGAAGACCGGCCCGTCTTCATCCCCGGCACCGGCCTCCACCGCGTACGGGAGCGCGTACCCCGCCCGGAACGGCGCCCGCTCCCGGCTCACCAACAGTGTGTCGCCCCGCAGCGTCTGGCGCCCACCCTCCAGGTCGAAGCCCTCCAGCTCTACGTTCCGGAGCCGGACCACCAGTCGGTCCGTGCCCGCCGCCCCCGACAGGTCCGCATTGGCGGCGATGGCCGTATTCTCGATCACCGTGCCGTACCCCGCCGCCAGCGACGGGTCCCGACGGCTCCGCTCCCACGCCTGGTTCGCCAGCTCGTACGGCACCCGGCGCAGCGTGAAGCCCATGGGGCTCTCGGCCTGCACCAGCCGGCCGTCGTCGTCCAGCCAGCTGGTGATGCTCACCCCGCCGAACCGCTCCTCCACCACCCACACCGGGATCGTGTCGTAGCGCCACGGTGACCACACCTCCGTCCGCTCGTTGTAGACCACGCTGTCCGGCACCTGGATCATGTCCCGGCCCGTTACCTCCACCGTGACCGTGCGGTCCGACATCGACGACGGATCGAAGACCCGCGCCGTGTACTCCCGGCCCACGTCGAGACGGCCACCCGCGGCCATCCGGAGCGGCAGCGCCACCGGGAGCGTCAGCGAGGGGGAGATCGGCAGCGTGGTGGTCTGCGTCTCGCCACCACCGGCCGCCAGCCTCAGCGTCAACATCGAGTCGCTCCGGGCCTCACCCTCCACCCGGAATTCACCGATCTCGCTCTCCAGCGCGAAGTCGAAGTCCAGGAGCTGGAGCGCAGGGCCCAGCCGGGCCCGGGTCCGGACCACCGCGGGGCTCCGTGTGTTCATGGACGGGAGCTCGAGCCGCAGCACGTCCTCGAACAGGAACCCGCCCCCATCGGCCACCGTGTCGAGCCGCGACGAGGCCAGCCCGATGGCCCGGTCGTTCATCCGGACGGTGTAGAAGTACGTGCCGGGCCCGAGCGCCCGCGCGCCCTCCGCCATGATGAGCGTCTCGGAGCGGAAGTATTCCCGGCGGACGTGCCAGCCCAGGGCCCCGATCCAGAGGAGGATCAGCGCCCCGCCGATCCAGTAGCGAAGCTTCACGCCCGGGTCCCGGCCTGGCCGCCCACGTGACGCGTCGACGCGCCCGTGAAGGCTGACTCCTGGTAGGCGTCCTCGGCCACGATCACCACCCGGTCCGGACCGTCCCCCGTCCCGAGCCGGGCCGCCAGCAGATCGAGCATGATGTCCGCCGCCGTCTCGGCATCGAGGTTCCCGGCGCCCGTCCCCAGCGGGGCCACGGCCACCACCTCGGCACCCCACTCGGCCAGCCGGCGGAGGGCGTTCGTGAACCCCTGGCGCACCACGGGCCGGGTGGCGTTGTCCATGGCGGAGCGTACGGCCACGTGCACGATCAGCTGCGCGTCCAGCGCACCGCCCGCCGTGATGACCGCGGAGCCGAGGGGGATATCGCCCAGCAGCCGGCACTGCTCCGACACGCTCGTCCCCGCCGCCTGGTCGAACCGGCGCATGGCCGGTGTGACCGGGGCGAAGTCCGTGCCCACGGGACGCACGATGGCGTCGGCCCCCACGTCCACGGCCACGCCCGCCAGCTCACCCACCCGGATCTCGATCACGCCGCCCCCACGTCCCGGGCCTTCCGGTACATGGTGCTGGCCTCCTGGAGCAGGTGCTTCCGGTCGTACAGGATGCCCATGGTGTAGTACGCCTTCGCGTTCTTCGGCTGGTACTGCACCGCCCGCTCCAGCATCTCCAGCGCGTCATCCACCCGGCCCAGCTGGTTCAACGCCTCACCGCGGTAGAAGTAGGCATCGCCGTTCCGGTCATCCAGCTCCAGTGCCCGGGCGAGCTCTCCCTCCGCCTGACGGTAGAGCCCTCGCTTGTACAGCAGCACACCCAGCTGGCAGTGCACACGGCCGTTCTCCGGCGCCACACGCTGGGCCCTGCGCAGCTCCCGCTCCGCATCCACCAGCTGGCCCTCCGCCGACAGCACGCCGGCCCGCTCCACCAGCAGATCCACGTCTTCGGGCTCCCGCTCCAGCGCCGCATCCAGCTGCTCCAGCGCCAGCCCCAGGTCGTTCCGCTCACGGTACAGCCGCGCCAGCTCCAGCCGGGCTTTCGGGTCATCCGGCGACTCGGCCACCCGCCGCCTCGCCGCGGTCATCAGGTCCGGCGTCGGTGACGCCTCCACCTCGCCCGCGGACGCTCCCTTCGTCTGCTCCGAATTCTCCACGCGATTCACTCGCTGTCGCCCACGTTCTCGCCGATCCAGTCGAGGTACGGCCCGTGGCCGGCCTCCACCGGCAGCACCAGCACCTCCGGCACCTCGTACGGGTGCAACTCCGGCACCCGCTCGCACAGCCGGGCCGCCCCTTCCACCGTGGTCTTGAACACGATCAGGCTCTCCGTCTCGTGCTCCACCGCGCCCTTCCAGCGGTAGATCGAGGTGACCCCGGGCAGGATGTTCCCGCACGCCACTGTCTCCTCCTCCACCAGCCGGCGGACCAGCGACTCGGCCACCGCCGCGTTCGGTGCAGTTACCAGCACAACACGGGCCACCGTCTCATCGGCCATCGGGCCGTTCCTTCTCACTCATCGTAGAGCCCCTGGATCACATGGCCGTAGCGGTCCTCGATCACGCGCCGCTTCACCTTCTGCGTGGGCGTCAGCTCCCCGCCCTCCACCGTGAACTCGGCGTCCAGCAGCGCGATCTTCTTCGGCCGCTCGAACCGGGCGAACCCCTCCAGGTTGCCCAGCGACTCCTCCTCCATCTTCGCCGCGACGACCTCGTCGCCCAACAGCGCCTCGCCGGCCTTATCGATCCCCTGCGCTCCCGCCCACTCCGACAGCTTGTCGGGGTTCGGGACCAGGAGCAGGATCGCGTACGGCCGCCGGTCGCCCACCATCACCGCCTCGTCGATGAACGGGCTCTCCTTCACCCGGTTCTCGATGGGCTGCGGCGCGATGTTCTTACCACCCGCCGTCACGATCAGGTCCTTCTTCCGGTCCGTGATCTTGAGGTAGCCATCCCCGTCGATCTCGCCGATGTCACCCGTGTGGAACCAGCCGTCGGCGTCGACGGCCTCCGCCGTGGCTTCCGGCAGATTGTAGTAGCCCTGCATGATCTGCGGGCCTCGAACCAGGATCTCGCCGTCATCGGCAATGTTGATCTCCGTGCCCGGGACCGGCTTGCCAACCGTCCCGAGCCGCATCTCCGTCTCCGTGTTCACGTTCGTCACAGGCGACGTCTCCGTCAGTCCGTAGCCCTCCAGGATCAGCACCCCGGCGCCGTAGAAGAACTTGGCCACATGGTGCGCCAGCGGCGCTCCGCCGGAGATGAAGAACCGCAGCCGCCCGCCGATCCGGCCCCGGATCTTCTTGAACACCAGCCGGTCGGCGATGCCGTGCTGGATCGACGTGCCCATCCCCGGCGACTTCCCGGCCAGCTTCGCGTCCGACCACCGGTTCGCTACCCGGCCGGCCCACGCCACCAGCTTCCCCTTCACGCCGGTCTGGCTCATGACCTTGTCGTACACCTTCTCGTACAGGCGAGGCGTCGAGACCGCGATGGTCGGCCGGACCTCCACCAGCGAGTCCGCCACCAGGTCGATGTCGTGCACGTACGCGATGCTCACGCCGTTCGCGAACAGCCAGTAGTCCACCATCCGCTCCAGGATATGGCTCAGCGGGAGGAAGCTCGTGGCCGTGTCCGACGTATCCGCGTCGAACAGCGTCTGAACCGCCATCACGTTGCTGTAGATGTTGTAGTGCGAGAGCAGCACGCCCTTCGGCGCGCCCGTGGTGCCCGACGTATAGAGCATGGTGGCGATGTCATCCGGCTTCACCGCCAGCGCTCGGTCCCGGAACCCGGCGCCCCGCTCCGCCTCGGCCTCCTCCCCCTTCGCCTCCAGCTCCGCCAGCGAGATCACCCGGTCGTCGTCCGGCTCGCCATCGAACATCACCGCCCACTCCAGCGCCGGCACCTCGTCCCATACCGCCAGGACCTTGTTCAGCTGCTCCCGATTCGAGGCGAAGACCAGCCGGGTCTCCGCGTCGTTCAGGATGTACTCCACCTGGTTGCTCGGCAGCGTGTCGTAGATCGGGACGTCCGTGATCCCCGCGCACAGACTCGCCCAGTCCGCCAGCGCCCACTCCGGCCGGTTCTCCGACAGGATCGCTACCCGATCCCCCGGCTCCAGCCCCAGCGCCTCGAGACCCAGCGCCGTGCGGCGCACCTGCTCCAGCACCGTCGCGTGCGAGATCGACTCCCACTGGTCTGCTCCCACTCGCCGCTGCATCGCATTGGCGCTGTCGATGTTCTCGACCGCGTCGAAAAAGATCTCGACCAGCGTTCCCGCCGCCAGGTCGGCGGGATTGGCGGCGTACTGACGGGTCGTGTCGGGAACCGTCGCCATCGTCTGTCTCCGGGTTGCAGTGAGTTGTCAGTCCCTCAGTCGGTCTCCACCTCGATGGAAACCTCGACCTCCGGGCGCAGCGTGTGCAGCACGCTGCAATACGTGTCCCGGGATAGGTCCACGGCCCGCTGGAGCTTCTCCTCCGCTCCCGCGTCCAGGCCCGATACCTCGTACGTCAGGCGGATGGCCGTGTAGCGCCGGGGGGGGTCCGGGCGCCGATCTGCCTCCACGCGCACCGCCAGCCCTTCGAACGCGACGCGCGACTTGTCCAGGATCTCGACCACGTCCGCCCCCATGCACGTGGCCAGACTGATCAACAGCGACTCCATCGGCGACGGGCCCGCACCCTTGTTCCCGTCCACCGTTACCGGCACGCTCGACGACCCCGCCACCTCGAACCGATGGCCCCCGTCCCACCGGGCCTCCACACGCTCGTCGCTCACGAGCCCACTCCTTCCAGACGATCCTCCTCCAGCCGCGCCAGCGTCTCGCGCGCGTGCTCCACGTGACGCGTCGCCTCCGGCCGGCCCGGCGGCGACTCCAGGAACGCCCGCAGGTGCGCGGCCGCCGCCTCCGGGTCACCCTCCCGCAGCTCCAGGAACGCCAGCCCGTAGTGCGCACCACTCGTGGCGGGATCCTGCGCCAGCACCGCCTCGTACGTCTTCATCGCCTCGTCCGTCATCCCGATCCGCGTGTACGTGATCGCGATCTGCTGCTGGATCGCCAGATCCTTCGGCGCCGCACGCTGCGCCAGACGGAACGACGTCAGCGCCTCGTGGTACCGGCCCGCCCGCAGCAGCTCGACCCCCTCACGGTAGTAGTCGACCTCGGATTCCTCATCCGGTGTGTGGAACAGCTTCTTCAGAAAGTCCATGGGACTCGATGCGGAAGGAGCATCCGGGGTTCGACGGGACCACGAAAAGATAGAAATGCCCCCCGGCCCACGCAATCAGCCCCCCCGCGACGCCACCACCACACCACCCTCTT
>CAZSBL010000081.1:0-1064 GCA_964605205.1 uncultured Gemmatimonadaceae bacterium | reverse complement strand
GCCACCACCTCGAGTCCCGCCGCTTCCAGCCGCTCCCGCGTCCCCGCCGGCGATGGATCCACCACCAGACGCCCCGGAGCACCGAGGACCCGCGCGCCCTCCTCCAGCAGCGACGCCCGCGAACCCGTCAACGCCACACCCCGCAGCGACCCGCCCCGCAGCGGCAGCACAGTCGTAACCAGCAGCGGCGACACCCCCGGTCCGGCCTCCACCACCGAGCCCGGTTCCGCCACCGCCACAACCTCCACACCATCCACCAACTCCGACAGCCCCGACGCCCGATCAAGCGGCTGAAATTCGACTTGCCGCAATCCGTGACTTAATGCGAATGGAAATGCCTGAACGATGGTCGGATATAGAAGACCTCCCGGTTACATTACCTCATATTAATACGAGTCTTGCTGAACCGGCACTATTTCGCCTTTATCGACATAGATATCAGCAGTTAGCACCATCTAGTCCATTCGGTCCCGCGGAATGTCTCTATTTGCTAATCAGCATGGGCATACCCGAGGCGATGGAGCAATTCCACCAATCTGAAATCGGCGACGTTGACAATGACGGCTGGCCGGAATTCGTCGATGGTTGGGGCAAACCTATCATGTGGTTGCGCTGGGCGCCGGGATTTACCGCGTATTCGGATATTCAATCAGACGACGAACACGATCCCTTTGACGCGAGAAGGATCGATCCCAACGCATTTCATTTGATCCCGCTTGTTTATTCCGCCGGATCCGATGGAAAGTACGACATCGAATTGATTGATGATTATCATTACAACGTTAATCAAGACCCGTACAATAATATGTCCATTGGCAGCCCCACGGATGACGCCAGCAATCCCGATGGCCAGTTGAATCATCACGACAACATCACCAACCATCACATCGAGCAGCGGTAACATGGGACGCTTGAAGACGAACGACGCGCGGAACAATAATAGCCGGAGGCTAACAGCCTCCGGTCGGAGAGGCCGCGAATCGTGCATGCTCCCGGTCCAACGGATATTCCGGAGGCTGTTAGCCTCCGGCTATTGGCCCCTCGTCCCCGCATCCCCGTATCCC
>CAZSBL010000080.1:0-15499 GCA_964605205.1 uncultured Gemmatimonadaceae bacterium | reverse complement strand
CTCCAGCTCCACCGGCTTCGCCAGCGCGAACAGGTCCTGCATCGTCTCCGTCAGCTTCCCCAGCTGGCCGTCCACCGCATCGAGCAGCGACTGCGCCTGATCGTTCAGCTCGTACTCCTGCTCCAGCAGCGAGACCGCCGACCGGATCGACGCCAGCGGCCGCTTGAACTCGTGGGCCATCTCCGCCGCCATCTCGCCCACCTCCGCGAACCCCGCCTGACTCGCCAGCCGCTCCTCGTGCTCCCGCTCCTTCCGCACCAGGTCCGCCACCGACTCCTCCAGCGCCCCCAGCTGGTCCGTCTTCCGCCGCGAATCCGGTCCCAGGATCTCCACCACCCGGTCGATGGGCGTCACCACCTCCCGCTCCAGCATCGTCGCCACGATCAGGATCACCGCCGCCAGTGACCCGATCATGAGCAGCAGACCCAGGCGCGCCGCACGGTCCATCGTCTCCCGCAGCGGCGCCAGCGAGAAGTCCACCTCCAGGATCCCCGCGCCACCCGCCCGCAGCGGCAGGAACGCGTTCACCTCCGCGCCCGACGCCGCCAGACGCGCCGTCCCGGTCTCCGGAAGGTCACGCGGCGAAGGGAGCCACACTCCCGTGGGACGAAATCCCTCCTCCGCACGGGTCGTCGATACCAGCACCGCGCCGTCGCTCCCGTACACCCGGGCCCCGGTGATCGACTCCCGCTCCACCAGCTCCCGCAGCGACGACCGCGCGCGACCCGGCTGACCCGCCGTGATCGCCAGCTCCACCGACGAACGCACCGAGGCCGCCGCCAGCAGCGCCTGCTGCTCGGCCGCGGCCTCCGACTCCGCTCGCCAGTACCGGAACGTCAACGTCGAGGCGACGCCGAACACCACCACGGCGGTGCCCACCGCCGTGATGATCAGCTTGGTCCGCAACGGCTGATTCCGCAGCCGTCGGATCCAGCCCATTCCGCCTCCTTCGTCGACCCCCAGGACCGCGCGATTTCGCGCGGTTGCTCCCCCTGAATGTGCACGGAACGCGCCGGAATGAAAGAGGGCAACTCCCTGCGGGCCGCGCGGGGAAATCCCCGACACGGCTGCACACACGCCGAGGCGGCGGCCCCCGAGCAGGGGACCGCCGCCTCGTGTCGTGCCGAACCCGGGTCGTCAGCCAGCGATCAGGAACAGCGCGCCCAGCGCCGTGGCGTGCGCCACCAGCGCCGTGCCGAAGCCCCGCTTCCAGAAGAGCCAGCCGAAGGCAAGGGCCGGCACCAGCGCCGTCACGGCCACGAACCCGAAGGCCGTCACCGGGCTCGGGAATCCGATCTCCAGCGCGCTGGGAAG
Organism: uncultured Gemmatimonadaceae bacterium; assembly: GCA_964605205.1. Taxonomy (GTDB): domain Bacteria; phylum Gemmatimonadota; class Gemmatimonadetes; order Longimicrobiales; family RSA9; genus JAWVYT01. The sequence goes on along the minus strand of CAZSBL010000080.1, from coordinate 14,185 downwards.
GTAGAGCATCCCCTGGACTACCGCCGCCGCCACCACGGACAGCACCGCGGCCCGCGCCGCGCTCACCTTGAACTCACGCAGCAGCACCCAGGCGATCCCCGTCATCAGGAAGAGCCGGAGCACCACCTCGTCCAGGAGGGCTGTGCTCAGCGCCGCGGCGATCCCCGTGGGGTGCACGCCCGCGGCCGCGCCGTAGAACGGCATGGCGATCAACGCCATCGCCACACCCACCACCAGCGCGATGGCGATGCTGACCACGGCCTGGCCCTTCCCGCCGAACGCCTTCGCCGGGCGAGGCGTCGGCAGCTTGTCCAGCAGCCCCAGCGACACCGTCACCATCGGACCCGCCAGCCACAGCGTGGCCGCAAGCGCCAGCAGCACCGCGCCCACCGGGGTGAACTGGAGCTCCAGCCCCCAGACCGTGGGCTGATCCGCCAGGAACACCGCCAGCAGACCGCCAAACAGCGCCGCCACGATCAGCGTCCCCACGCGGGCGTTCGACCACCCGCTGTACGCGTTCCGCAGCGCCTTGAAGCCGTTCTCTGCGGCCAGCGCCACCAGCCCCAGCCCCACCAGCCAGGCGATCCCGCACCCGATGATCGCCGCCGTCTTCCCCGCGTACAGCGCCGTGGACGTCATGGCGATCCACCCCGCCACGATCCACGAGACCAGCAGCGCAGGGATCGCGTACGCCGCCGACAGCGCCAGACCACCCAGTGTGGTCTTCGGGCTCTCCGACTTCGAACGCCCCATCCAGCCAAGAACCGCTCCGTGGATGTAGCCGAGCACCGCCCCCACCACGAACAGCCCGGTGCACGTCAGCAGCAGCGCGTGACCGCTCAGCTGTCCCGTCAGCGTCATCGCCGCTACAAGGAACCCACCCACCAGGATCCCGCCGGCCGCCGACCACGCCACCGCCACCTTCCCGGTCAGTCCGATCCCCGCCGTCACCGTCTTCCCGCTATTCCGATCTACCGTTTCCGCCGTCATTCTCTCTTCTCCTGGGTTCGACCCGACTCCTGTCGGACTTCCGTTCCTCCGCCCTTTACTAGTACAAGGGCCGGGCCAGACCCGGAGAATACGGCATAAACCTTTATCCCCCTTGATTTTATAAGGTTATATCCGGAACCGAGGACACCCACCGGGGCCGGAAACCGCGCGCTTTCGCGCACCCCGATCGCGCGATTTCGCGCGGTCCGACGCCGGAAAGGGCGCATACGAAACGAGCCCGGGGACCGCAGGGCCGCCCGGGCTCGGGATGGATCGGTGCTGTCCTCAGTTTCCGGGGATCTCCGCATCTTCGCGGAGCACCTCGGGCCGGAGCTGTCGGAGGATGTACGCGGCCACGGCATCGATCTCTCGGGTGGTCAGCCGCCCCACCCCCCATTCGGGCATGGCGCCGTGCCCGACGAAGATGGCGTAGCGGACGTTGTCGATCTCGCCGGCGAAGCGCCAATCCTCCTGGACGAGCGAGGGGACCGCGATCTCGTTCGCTCTGGCGTACTCCGTGTCCCCGCGTCCCAGCGGTCCGTGGCAGCGACGACACTGGTCGGCGAAGACCAGATTCCCCGCGTTGATCCGGGCCGAATCGCTGCTCCACGATAGGGTGTCGAAAGCGGCCTGCTCGAACAGGGAGTCCGCCCGTGCGGACCGCTCTTCCTCCGAAGGCGGGTGGAATTCGTGGTCGGTGCACGCCGCCGCGAGCACCAACGCGAGGGCCACAAAGACAAGACGCGTCATGGCGTGTCCCGCTCCGGGTGGATCAAGCTGGCGCCGGGCGCCAGGTCCCGGGCTCGGGCGAGGGCCGAGTCGGCGGCTTCGGGGTTGCCGAGGGCCGACTGGGCCATATAGAGGCCGAACCAGCCGGCGGCCACGTCATCATCGATCTCGATGGCCTCGTTGTAGCGATCGACGGCGTCCTGAAAGTCCGCTCGGCCGTAGGCGGCGTTGCCGCTGTCGAGAGCCGCGACCAGATCGGCGGGGAGCTCCTCGCGGGTCTGTCGGACATCGTCGCCCCGTATGCTGCCGGTCTCCTGGTCGTCGGAAGGGGCGCACGCCACGAGCAGGGCGAGGAGAAGGGGTCCCAGACGAGCGATCATGGCGTCTCTCCGTGCTGGAATTGCGATCCATGCATGGCGATGTCCCGCGGGCTCGGGAGCGTATGACAGTCGGCGCAGTTTTGGCCGGGCCGGTGGTCGCCTTTGTCCTGGTGGCAGACCATGCAGAAGTCGCGGGTCCGGGGCACCTGCTTGAGGATGTCGGGCGCCGCGTCGTGGCAGCCGGACCCGGCGCACCCGAGGTGCACTTCGAGATCGTGGGCCCCGTCCGCCGGCGTGCGGTGGCACGCCATGCAGTTGTTGGCGGGCACGTGGTGCTGTTCATGGCAGCTGGAGCAGTCGAGCTCCGCGGCCGTCAGGCTGAGCCCGGACGTGTGGCACCCGGCGCAGTCCAGCTCCTCGTGGGCGGTATGCTGGAACGGCAATTCGCGGGTCGGCCGGTCCAGGGCTCCGATCCGGATCGACATGGTCCGCCGAACGTCGGCCTGGATGCCCCGGACCTCGGAAGCCGTATGGCACGCCTGGCAGTCGTTGGCCACGGGCTCCGTATGGTGGCACGAACGGCAGTCCCGGATACTGAGGACGGTGACCGCGCCGTGGTTGTCTTCCATCCGGTGGCACGCGGTACACTCCACGCCCTGATGCTGCGAATGCCAGAACCCCACCGGGTCGCGCCGGCCCTGTTGGGGCGGGTGCGCGGCCAGGGCGAGGCGGGCCAGCGCCGGATCCAGCGGACCCGCCGAGGCCAGCCGGACGGGCTCCCGGCCCACGGGCCCCGTGCTGATGGTGGAGCCGCTGGGCGGAGCGTCCTCGAAGATGTCGGTGTGACACGAGAGGCAGTCCTGCCCGCCGCCGTGGATCCGGGAGTCGTGAGCCTCGTGACACGCCAGGCAATCTTCCAGCGCCCCGGGGTCCAGCCCGCGGTGGTACGGCGTGAGCGTATCGGGCATGGCGTGGCAGCCTGCCGTGGCGCACGACTCCACCGCCTGACGCGGCGTGGTCTGGGTATGCGGGTTGTGGCACGCGCCACACTCGGCGTTGTGGGGCTCATCGGGCGGGAGGTCCGGCAGCATCTCGCGCATGGCGTGGCAGCTCAGACACTCCCTGGCCTCCGGCCGCAGCGAGGTGGCTACCTGGACGGCCGTTGCGGTGTCGGCCACCGGTGAGGCGAAGTCGTGGCACGTCGCGCAGTGGATGGTCAGGTCGGCCATGTTGCCGAGCCGGACCTCGGTGCTCTCGTGACACCCGCCCTGCCCGCATGTCTGGTCGGTGGGCGTGAACTGGTGGACCCCGCTGGAGTGGCATTCGACGCAGTTCAACCCTTCCAGCACCGGGTCGTTGGATTCCAGGTGGATCCGGTGGCCGGCGGTGCTGGCGATGATCCGCCATTGCTCCGGGTCCCCCTCGATATGGCACTCGGCGCAGATCTGGTTGGACACCTGGGCATGGACCCGGATCGAGTCCGGCTGCTCCACGATCTGCGCCAGCCCCATCTCGCTCCGCTGCATGATGTTGGGCCGGTGGCACGCCTTGCACCCGAGCCCCTGGTGCGCACTCTGCGCGAACCGCTCGAACGGGTCGCGCATGAGGTGGCACTCCATGCAGAACTGGTTGTCGTGCTGGACGTAGTCGTAGGTCTGGTACATGAAGACAGACCCCACGCCCAACAGCGCCAGCGCGGCCACGCCCAGGACCACTTTGAACCCGGTCGGCAGGGCGCGTACGCGATCTATGATATCCGTGATCAGCTTCCCTAAACTCATGACCCCCTCATCGCCCCAGAACCTATGGGACTCGTCCATGGTCGGCCAGAGAGGGGCGTGCGTCGTCGCCGGCCGGAGCCAACTCCACCCGGTTCTTCCCCGCCTCCTTGGCCGCGTACATCGCCCGGTCGGCACGTCGCAGCAGTGCCTTCACCGGGTCCGCCGCCGCCCTCTCCGGCCCCGACGCAGTATCGGCCACGCCGATGGAGGCCGTGACCGCGTGCGCGAGCTCGAGCGCGGGCAGGTCCGGCCCGCGCTCCTTTTCGAGGAAGATAGCACCTTCGATCCGTTCCCGGACCTCCTCACCCAGCTCCTCGGCCTCCCGGGCCGACCGCCCCGGCAGCAGGATCGTGAACTCGTCGCCGCCGTAGCGTGCCAGGATGGCGTCCTGGTCCGCCGTGGCGCGGCGCAGGAGGTAGCCGATCTCCCGCAGCACCTGGCTGCCCACCAGGTGGCCGTACGTGTCGTTGATCGGCTTGAAGTGGTCCAGGTCCAGGAAGATGAGCGCGCACGGTCTCCCCGTGGCCAGCTCTTCCCGGAGCCGCACGTAGAGGTAGCGGTCGTTGAAGAGGCCGGTGAGATCGTCCACCTTGGCCAGCTCCCGGGCGTACCGCGCGTCCAGGGCGTTCTGGATGCTCGACGCCGTGTAGCTGGCGAACACCTGGAGCAGGGCCAGGTCTCGCTCGTCGTAGGCGCCACCGTCGGTGCGGTTCAGTAGCTCGATGGTCCCGCACACCGATCCTCCGATCCGGATGGGCGCCGCGATGATGCTCCGGGTCCGGTAGCCGGTGGCCTCGTCCATCCGCGGATCGAAGCTCTCGTCGTCGACCGTCCGGGCGGCCAGGTACGGCGCCCCCGTCCGGTAGACCCGGCCCACCACGCCGTCCTCGGCAGGGACGGATACCCCCATCAGCGCCTCGGATGCCGGGCCGAACACCGCTACGAAGTGCAGACGGTGCTCCGACCGGTCGTCTCCCTTGGCCAGGGGGTCGTCCAGGAGGATGGCGCCGGACTCCGACGGGACCAGCTCTGCGGCCTTCTGCAGGATCTGCTGGAACAGAAGTGGCAGGTCCGGCTCTTCCGAGAGCGTCGACGACGCCTTCGACCGTTGCACGAAGCGGTCGAGCTCCGCCGGGGGAAGGGAATGGAAGTCGGTCATCGCGAGTGAAGCTACCGGCTCGACGGCCACGGGGCCACACGATCCCGCCCCGCCCTCTTTCACAGTTACGGCGAACGCCCCCATTATAACGAACGTATTCGTCCGTCTCAAAAGGCGAGTGAACCCATGACAGAGCCTCACCCCGATCCGGAAACGGCGCCCGAGCCCGACGACGAGGGCCTCTCCCCCTTCCTCCCGAGCCGATTCGGACTCCCGGGCGCTGTCATGCTCAGCTGGATGATCGCCGGCGGCGTGCTGGCCGGCGGGTTCCTCGTGGCGTACGGCACCATGGCCGAGCGCATCAGCGGGCGCGCCCTCCTCTACACCGCCGGTGGACTCTACCTCGCCGGCGCGATCATCGGCGGGGGCCTCGGCGGCGCCCTCGGTATGTTCGGGCGTCCGCTCCACATGGCGGCGAAGCGCGCGTTCCGCGACCAGCTGGTCGCCCTCCTCTACGCGCTCCCCGCCCTCTTCCTCGCCTTCGTCCTGACCGGCTGGATCGCCATGACCGTCGTGGCCGTCAGCCTCGGTGAGGTCCTGCCCCTCGTGGGTGTGGCGGGCGCCTATCTGGTGGCCTTCATGGCCGTCTGGATCGCCCTCCGCTTCGGCTGGTTCGGCATGCGCCAGGCCTGGCACCGGTTCTCCGAAGAGGTCGACAAGCTCCGGAACGTCCGCATCCGGATCGAGACGAACGACGACGACCGCGGCAGCGGTGGCGGGAGCGACGGGAATGCCGGCCGCGACGGCGAGGACCGGGCCACGGAGTAGGCGCCCCGCGGGGTCCCCGGCGCCTGCAGCGCCCGCAATGGGCCGGGTGGGATTCGAACCCACGACCGTCGGATTAAAAGTCCGCTGCTCTGCCAGCTGAGCTACCAGCCCCGGCGCATAAGGTAGCGCCGGGGCGGAAAGCGTTCAATCGGTTTCCCAGCCCAGCACCTCGTCGATGCTGTTGCGGGAGATAGTGTGGTACATCGGCCGGGCCCCGGCGTAGATCTTCTCGGCCAGCTCCGTGCCCCACGCCGTGGCGCCCAGCTCCTGGTAGAGGGGCCGCAGGAACTTGCGGCGTCCCTGCTCCTTGAGGAAGTCCTCCAGCGCGCCGAACGCCGGCTCGTACCGGTTCGCGATGGCCAGCCGGAGCCACTCGAAGAGGATCTCGCTGTTCCCGCTCTCCGTGAGCCGGTACTCCGCGTCCAGCGCCCGCAGCCGGGCCTCCGGCAGCTCCCGGGGCAGCGACTGGAGGAAGTGCAGCCACTCGTGGGGGCTCCACCCCTCCGTTGTCAGCTCAGACGTCGCTGTGCCCGCCTCGAACCGGGCGGCCTGGTCCGCGGCGATGGCGAACGCCTGGCTCTCCACCTCGGGCATGTTGTCCGGCAGCCCCGGCTCGTGGACCCATTCCTCCGGCCGGATCGCCTCCCGCCACGCCTCGTTCTCGCTGAGCAGGTGCTCGTCGAGGTACGCCAGGAACTTCTCCGTGGTCATGGGCTGGAATGCGAACGTGTCGAAATACCGGTGGAGGAAGACGTCGAACCGCTCCTGCCCGACCACGCTCTCGATGGTACGCAGGAACGCCGCGCCCTTGTCGTACGCGATGGCGGTCATCCCCTCGTCCGGGTCCCGGCCCTCGAGGCCGAGGTGGAGGATGGTCTCCGGACTCTCGTAGCCGCCCAGCTCACCCTCGATCTCCGCCCGCAGCCCGGCCCGGCCCAGCTGCTCCAACATCCGGGCGTAGTCCTCGCCGTAGACCGCTTCCATGATCCGGTTCTCGAAGTAGACCGTGAAACCCTCGTTCAGCCAGAAATCGCTCCACGTGGCGTTGGTCACCAGGTTCCCGCTCCACGAGTGGGCCAGCTCGTGAGCGATCAGGCTGACCAGGCTCCGGTCGCCGGCCAGGATCGTGGGCGTGGCGAACGTCAACCGCGGGTTCTCCATCCCGCCGAACGGGAACGACGGCGGCAGGACCAGCACGTCGTAGCGACCCCAGCGGTACGGGCCGTAGAGCTCCTCGGCGGCCTCGAGCATCGCCTCCATCTCGCCGAACTCGTACGCGGCGGCCTCCACCACCTGCGGCTCGGCCCACACGCCCGTCCGGGGCCCGACCTCACGGAACGCCAGGTCACCGATCCCCAGCGCGATCAGGTACGGCGGAATCGGGTTCTCCAAGCGGAAGTCGTACCGCACTCCGCCCTCCACCGGCACGCCGTCCGGCGTCAACAGCTCGGCGCTCATCACCGCCACCAGCCCCTCGGGGACCGTGATGCTCGCGCTGTACGTCTGCCGGATCCCGGGGCTGTCCTGCGTGGGGATCCACGTCCGGGTCAGGATGGCCTGCCCCTGCGTGAAGAGGAACGGCGCCCCACTCGATGTCTGCGCCGGCTCGAGCCACTGCACCGCCGCGGCCCCGTCCGTGGTCCGGTAGGCGACCTCGATCCGGTCGGCTTCCGGCGGCAGCGCCACCGTCAGCGGCTGTCCCAGCACCGCGTCCGACTCGCCCAGCGACCACTCCAGCGACTCCTCGGTCGCTGGCACCCGGACGTCCTCGATCGCCAGGGCCCGCGTGTCCAGGACCAGCTCCGATGCGCCGGCCACCCGCTCGATCTCCAGGGTGGCGGTCCCGGCCAGCGTCTCCGTCTCGAAGTCCGCCGTCAGCTCCAGCGCCACGTGCGTCACCCGCGCCTCGTCCGCGTTCGCGTGGGAGTGGGGATCGTCGGGCAGCTCCGGCTCGAGGCCGGTGTCCACCGTGCACGCCGCCAGGCCGACCAGGAGGACGGTGAAGAGGAGTCGTCGCATGATCAGATTCCGTTTTCGGTTCATCAAGAGTAGCCGATCCGCTGTGATCAGTCCTCCGGCCCCTCCATCGCTTCCGGGGCCACGAACTGACCCCGTGCCCGGGCTTGTGCGGTGCCGAACCAGCAGCCGGCGATGGCCGCCACGATCTGGGTCAGGAGCACGGCCAGCGCGGCGGTGGTGCCGAGCCCGGACCAGTCGCCGGCGCCGAAGATGCCGGACACCACCACGTTCAGGCCGGCCCACGCCACCAGCGACGTGAGCCCGAGCCCGATCCCGTGGAGGATCGGCGCCTCCACCGTGCGCCACCCGGTGAAAAGCCCGCCCACCAGGAACCCGAGTCCCACGGCCAGCACGGCGGCCACGGTGTCACCCCGGCCGTCGGAACCGTCCATGAAGCCGATCACCATGAAGCCGAAGACCAGCGCCGATGTGGCGGCAACGGCCACGAGCCAGCCGCCCAGGACCCGGACGGGATGAACGTTCTGAAGATGTTCGGTATGCATGGGATCACCTCAGCTCGAGGGACAGCTGCACCGGCACGAAGCTGCGCCGGTGATGGGGCGTGGGGCCACACTCGGTCAGCGCCGACACGTGCTCCGGCGTGCCGTACCCCACGTTGGTCTCCCAGCCGTACTCCGGGTAGCGGGCGGCCAGGCGCCGCATGAGGCCGTCCCGGGTGGTCTTGGCCACGATGGACGCCGACGCGATCGTGTACGACTTCGCGTCACCGCCCACCACGGCGGTGTGGGCGGGCAGCTCCGGCACCGGCAGCCCGTCCACCAGGACGTGCTCCGGCGGGATCGTCAGGTGGTCGAGGGCCCGGCGCATGGCCAGGTGCGTGGCCCGCAGGATGTTCAGCCGGTCCACCTCCCGCGGGCTGGCCGCGCCGATCCCCACACAGAGAGCCCGCCGCCGGATCTCGACGACGAGCTCGTTGCGTTCCTCCTCGGTCAGCACCTTCGAGTCGGTGACTCCCGGCACCCGGTCCTCGGGCCGGAAGATCACCGCGGCGGCCACTACGGGGCCGGCGAGGGGGCCGCGGCCGGCTTCGTCCAGGCCGGCCACGCGCTCCAACCCTTCGCCCCACAGCTGCCGTTCCAGCGTCAGCGGCGCGCCTCGGCGGCGCCGCTTCCGTCGGGCCGCCATCCGCCGCGCCGGCTAGCGCTGGCGCTCGCGGATCCGGGCCGCCTTCCCCTTCCGGGCCCGCAGATAGTACAGCTTCGCCCGACGGACCTGGCCCCGGCGCACCACCTTGATCGACTCGATCATCGGCGAGTGCAGCGGGAAGACGCGCTCCACGCCGATCCCGGCCGATACCTTCCGTACCGTGAACGTCTCGCTCGAGCCACCGCCCTTCCGGGCAATGCAGATCCCCTCGAACGCCTGCGTCCGCTCCTTCTCACCCTCGCGGACCCGCACGTTCACCCGGACCGTATCGCCCGTCTCGAACTCCGGCACGTCCCGGAGCTGCTCGTTTTCGATCTCTTTCACAATGTCCATGGCACTACCCTCGTTCGCGTCGATCCCATAAATCCGGCCGACGCTCCCGCGTCAGCTCCTCCGCCTTCTCCCGCCGCCACGCCTCGATCTTCGCGTGGTCGCCGGACAACAGCACTTCCGGCACCTCGAGGCCCCGGTACTCGGCGGGCCGCGTGTAGCTCGGTGGACTCAACAGCCCGTCATCGTAAAAGCTGTCCGTCACCGCCGACTCGTGCGTGCCCAGGGCACCCGGCAGCAGCCGGACCACCGCGTCCGTAACCGCCAGCGCCGCGACCTCGCCCCCGCTGAGGACGAAATCGCCCAGCGACAGCTCCTCCGTCGCCAGGCCGTCCGCTACCCGCTGATCGACATCCTTGTAATGTCCACACAGTAGCGTCAGCTCCGGCTGCACCGCCAGCCTCACGGCATCCCGGTGCTCGAACCGCCGACCCCGGGCGCTCATCAGGACGATCGGTCCATCCGGCGCCAGATCGTCCACCGCCTCGAAGAACGGCTCCGGCTTCATCACCATCCCGGCGCCACCCCCGTACAGGTAGTCATCCACCGTACGGTGCTTGTCGTGGGTGTACTCCCTCAGGTCCACGACGTTGTACGCCACCAGCCCGTCCTCCGCCGCTCTCGCCGGGATACTCAGCCCCAACGGCCCGTCGAAGAACCCCGGGAAGATCGTGACGATGTTGATTTTCACCGCGTCACCTTCCCTCGCCCCTCCACCGGGCTCCTCCTCGTACGCGTTCAGCCCGAAGGCCGCCCTACAGCTCCAGCAGCCCTTCCGGCGGGTCGATCACCAGACGCGCAGCTTCCAGGTCCAGCTCCTTCACCAGCGCTTTCCGGAACGGCACCAGGTGCACGCCGCTGGGGCCCTTCACTTCCAGCATGTGGTGCGGCTCCGTCTCGTATACCTCCCGCACCCGACCCACATCCCGGCCGTCCACCGTCTCGACCTCGAGCCCGAGCAGCTGGTGGTAGTAGTACTCCCCTTCCGCCAGTTCGCCCCGCTCTTCGGTCGGGACCAGCACGTACCGGCCTGCCAGCTCCTGTGCCCCCGTCCGGTCGCCGATCCCCGCCAGCTTCAACAGCCAGCCTTTCCTGTACGCCCGGCTCGCCTCCATCTCCACTTCCAGCGGCGCCGCGCCCAGCTCGCCCTCGGTATTCCCGAGAATCACACGGCTCCCCGGCTCGAACACCTGCTCCGGCTCGTCCGTGAGAAGCCGGACCAGGACCTCGCCCCGGGTCCCGTGCGCTTTCGCCAGGTGGCCGACCACCAGATACTCGGGATCCCGCACCACGGCCTCCGCTCGCCAGCTCGCTGCCGCCTACTTCTCTTCGGCCTCTTCGGCGGACTCGGCCTCTTCCTCCGCCTCGTCCGCGTCAGCCTCCGCCTCGACCTCCGTGGCCGAGCCTTCGGCTTCCGACTCGGTCTCCGCCTCTTCCTGCGCCTCGGTGGCCTCGGTCTCATCGGCCGGCTCGGCGATCTCCACCGCGGCCGTCACCTCGGCGACAGCCTCTTCGGCCTCCCCGGACTCCTCGGGCTCCGCAGCCTCTTCGGCCTCCCCGGGCTTCTCGGACTCCTCGGGCTCCTCGGCCTTCGCCTCCGGCTGCCCGGCCTCGTCCGTAGTCTCCATCCCCTCCGGCACCTCGGCGGCCGTGCTGGCCTTCGGCCGCCGCTCCGGCTTCTTGGCCGTCTTCAGCCGCGGGGCTTCTTCACCCGGCCTGGTGAAGACCACGTCGTCGTCACCGCCCTTGCGCGCCTTCCGGGCCAGCGACTTGACGCTGTCGGACACCTCGGCCCCGTCCTGGATCCACGCATCCAGCTTCTCCAGGTCGAGGGTCAGGAAAGCGGGCCGCGTGCGAGGGTTGTAGAAGCCGATCTCCTCGATGTAGGCGCCGTCCCGCGGCGCCCCTCGGGGGATGACCACTACGCGCCAGTACGGCTGCTTCTTCCGGCCCACTCGCCGGAGTCGGATCCTCACGGACATTGCTGTACCTCGGTTCTCTGTGCGTTCTGTGATCGCCTTGACCGGCTGCTTCGCCGGCGTGTTGATTCGTCCTAGCCGAAGGGAAGGCCGCCTCGACCGCCGCCGAGGCCGCCGAGTCCACCCTTCATCATACCGCCCAGGCCCATCTTCTGGACCTGCTTCATCATGCCCTGCATCTGCTTGAACTGCTTCATCAGCTGGTTGACCTCCTGCACGCTCCGGCCGGCGCCCTTCGCGATCCGGGCGCGGCGCGATCCGTTCAGGATCTGCGGCTTCTCTCGCTCCTCGGGCGTCATCGACAGGATGATCGCCTCGATGTGCTTCAGCCGCCGCGGGTCCACCTTCGCGTTCTTCAGCATCTTCTTGTTCACGCCCGGCATCATGCCCAGCAGCCCCTCCAGGGGGCCGAGCTTCTGCATCTGCCGCAGCGCGCCGAGGAAGTCCTCCAGATCGAACTTCCCTTCCTCGGTCACCTTCTTCTGCAGCCGCTCAGCCTCATCCATGTCGAACGACTGCTGCGCCCGCTCCACCAGGCCCACCACGTCCCCGCGCTGGAGGATCCGGTCCGCCATCCGGTTCGGGTCGAAGACGTCCAGCGCGTCCACCCGCTCGCCGATCCCGACGAACTTGATGGGCACGCCCGTCATCCCCTTGATGGACAGGGCGGCGCCTCCGCGCGCGTCCCCGTCCATCTTCGTCAACACCACACCGCTCAGTCCGAGCGCGTCGTGGAACCCCTCGGCGATCTTCACCGCCTCCTGCCCCGTCATGGCGTCCGCCACGAGCAAGATCTCCGTAGGCTCCACCGCCGCCTTCACCCGTCGCAGCTCGTCCATCAACTCCGCGTCGATCTGCAGACGACCCGCCGAGTCCAGGATCAGCGCCCGGTGACGGCCACCCGTGGCCGCTTCCAGCGCCGCCTCCGCCAACGCCTCCACGTCCTGCTCCTCGCGGTCGGCGTAGACCGGCGCGTCCACCTGCTCCGCCAGCGTCTCCAACTGGTCGATAGCCGCCGGACGGTACACGTCCAGCGCCGCGAGCATCGGCTTCTTCCCTTCTCTTTTCAAACGACGGGCCAGCTTCGCCGCCGTCGTCGTCTTCCCCGACCCCTGCAGTCCCACCAGCAGGATCACCGTGGGCGGTGACGACGCCGTCTCCAGGCCCGCCCGCTCGTGCCCCAGCAGCTCCACTAGCTCGTCGTGAACAATCTTCACGACCTGCTCGCCGGGCCGCACGCTCTTCAACACCTTCTCGCCCACCGCCCGCTCCCGGACCCGCTCCAGGAACGACTTCGCCAGCTGGTAGTTCACATCCGCTTCCAGCAGCGCGCGACGGATCTCCCGCAGCCCCTCGTCGATCATGTCCTCCGTCAGGAGGCCACGACTCTTGAAGCGGCCCAGTACTCCGTCCAGCCGTTCTGCGAGCTCGTCGAACATCCCGAGCGGCCCTTCGGTACGCGAAAACAGTAACCGGTGCAGGCGCTCTCACCCGCAGCCGGTGGCCAAAGAGCCTATAAAGGTATGCCGGATGGGGTCAGGGCTCAACCCCCTTGCCCATCCTCGCCTTCCACCGCCGATGGGGGGACTGGGGGTCCGGTCTTCCGGACGACGCAGCGTTCGCGGCGAATGCCGTGGGCGGCCCGGCTCTGCCCGCCACCGGGAAAAGGCCAGGCTGCTGGTGGCTCGCGCGTTGTCGGCGAGGTCGGGGTCGCGGGCCACTTCCGATCTTCATTGCTTGATGGGGTGCGGGCGTGGCCAGTGCAGCACGAGAAGGGCCGGCTGCCGCCGAGGAGTTCCTCGCGGTCTGAGTGCGCCGGAATCGCGCCAACCGCCGCGAGGACAGCCCCACCCGGCTCCCCTCATCCCCTCATGGTTTGCCGCGAACGGGAACAGCCGGGCGGTCTCAGCTCACCGCGAGCGAGACCTGCCGCGACCGTTCATCCCCCCATCGATGCACGGGCGCAGAAGCGGCTGCGCCCGCCAACACCTCGGCCGGGCGCCGCTCAGACCCGGATGATCTGCTCGCGCCTCGTCCCGACACTCACGAACTCGATGGGCACGCCGGCCAGCTCTTCGAGGCGCCGCATGTAGCGGCGGGCGGCGTCGGGGAGATCGTCGACGGTGCGGGCGCCGGTGGTGTCGGTCTGCCAGCCGGGCATGGTCTCGAACACGGGCCTGGCCCGCTCGAGGCGGGCCAGGTCGTCGGGGAAGTGGGCGACGTGCTCGCCGTCCACGTCGTAGCCGGTGCAGATCTGCACCTCCTCGAGGCTGTCCAGAACATCGAGCTTGGTGAGGGCCAGACCGGTGAGGCCGTTGACCCGGGCGGCGTAGCGGACCACCACGGCGTCGAACCAGCCGCACCGCCGTGGCCGGCCGGTGGTGGCGCCGTACTCGCCGCCGAGCTCCCGGAGGCGCTCGCCGAGCTCCGTCTCCAGCTCCGTGGGGAGCGGTCCGCTGCCCACGCGGGTGGTGTACGCCTTCACCACGCCGAGCACGCTGTCGATGGCCGTGGGCCCGATCCCGCTCCCGGTGGCGGCGCCGGCCGCGGTGGTGTTCGACGACGTCACGTAGGGGAACGTGCCGTGGTCGATGTCGAGGAGCGCGCCCTGGGCCCCTTCCATGAGGACCCGGCGGCCGGCGTCCAGGGCGTCCTGGATCTCCTGCCCCACATCGGTGATCAGCGGAAGCAGCCGCGCGCGCACGGCCAGCACGGACTCGGCCACGGCGTCCGGGTCCACCGGCTCGCCGCCCACGGCCTCGAGCCGCTCGTTGGCGCGTCGTGCGGCCTCCCGGATCACGGTGGCGGCCCGGTCGGCGTCCCGCAGGTCACCGGCGCGCACGCCCCGGCGGGCGACCTTGTCTTCGTACGCCGGGCCGATCCCCTTCCCGGTGGTCCCGATCTTCGCGGAGCCTCGCTTCGCCTCACTGGCCCGGTCGAGGT
>CAZSBL010000079.1:7120-15617 GCA_964605205.1 uncultured Gemmatimonadaceae bacterium | reverse complement strand
ACCCGCAGCACAGCCCTACCAGTTCGCGTATCTCGTGCCCATTCTTCACATAGGCTCCCGACAGACCGAGATCATTTACACCCGCCCGGGGCGGGACCTCGACCTGGAGCAGTGGGAGTGGAAGATCCAGCCGCATCCGGTAGATCCGGACGTCTGCGGCTGTGACTCCTGCCTCAAAGACGGTTGGAAGCCCAAGACCAAGAACTCATACCGCACGCTCTACGTTCCGGAGAACCCGCCGGAGATTCGGGCCGCCATCGAACGCTACCTCGCCCTGTACCCGTGCCGCGAGGGCGACTACCTCTTCCGGGATCCCCGGACGGGCGAGCTGTGGCGCCGCTGGAGCCTGACCGCCGACTTCGAGTCCCTCTGCGAGAGGGCGGAGGTCCAATACGGCCGCAAGGTCGCGGGAGGCATCACCATGCACGCGCTCCGGCACACCTGTGCCACCAGCCTGATCCGGGCAGGGGTCCGCAAGAGCGTCGTTGCCGACATCCTCGGCGACTCGGTGGACGTGGTCGTCGGCACCTACGTCCACCTCAATCCCAGGGACCTGGCGGCCGGGATCGCCCGTTCGCCTCAGTACCTGGACGCCGGAACTTTCCCGCAGATCTTCCCGCAGTCAAATAGCCGATCCCGTAAACCCTTTTAAACAGGCCACTTCTGGCCCCTCCAGCACATCTCCCAGAACATGTACTCGTACCGGCTCGACAGGAGGAAGATCTCCTTGAGCCCCGCCCGCTTCTCGGGCCCCGCGTGCTCCACCAGCCGATCCAGCTCGGCCCGGAGCCACTCCTTGGCCTCCTCGAACTCGTCGGAGGCGTACTGCTCGATCCAGTCGGCGTAGCGCTGGTCGGAGGGGACGCCGGCCTTCGCCAGCTCCTGCCCGATATGACAGTACCCCCACGCGCACGGGAGGAGCGCGGCGAGCAGCTCCGTCATGTCGCCATCGGCGGCGGTGCGGACCAGGAAATCGGTGTACGCCCGGGTGGTGGGCCACATGGGCTCGGCCTCCAGCTCCTCCTCGGTGATCCCGAACCGCTGGGCGTAGTCCCGGTGCAGCTGCATCTCGGTGTTCAGCGTCAGGTCCAGCACCGCCGCGTACCAGGCCATGGAGGCGAGCCGCTCGGCCTTGGCGGTGGCCCAGGCGAAGATCCGGGCGAACTCCTTGAGGTAGAGGTAGTCCTGCCGGACCCAGCGGGCGAACCGCTCCTCCTCCAGCGACCCGTCCCCCAGCGCCTTCACGAACGGATGGTCGAGCTGCGCCGCCCAGATGTCGGTCGCGGCGTCGAACAGCTCCTGTGAAAAGCTCACGATTCAGGCCTCCTCCGAAACGCCCGGCCAGCCGCCGCCGGTCAGCGCCATCTCCCAGAACGCGATCTCGTACTTCGTGGTGGTCTCGAACAGCTCGGCCATCCCCTCGAGCTCGGCGGGCCCGGCCTTCTCCGCCAGCCGGTTCAGCTCGCCTTCCAGATACGCCACGTAGTTGGCGAAGTCCTCGCCGGCCCAGTTCTCGACGAACGGGTACCAGGGACTCGACGCGTCGAGACCGGCCCGCACCACCTTCCACGAGTCGTGGTACGCCTTCTCCGCGGCGTAGAGGACGGTGTACGCCTCGGCGTACGACCGCCGGTAGGCGCTGGCCATGAGGAACTGGATGTAGGCGTGGCAGGTGAACGACGGCGGGGCGGCCCGGAGATCGACGCCCACCTCGGCGGCCCGCTCCCCGAAGAGCCCGAGCTCGGTGGTGAACGCCTTGATCACGTCGGCGTGGGGCCCCCAGTGCTCCTTCGGGCCCCGGGGGATCAGCGCCGCGATGAACGGGATGGCGGCCTCCACGAAGAGGTAGTCCTGCTGCATCCAGTTGGCGAACGTCTCCCGGGGGATCTCGCCGTCCCGGGTCTGGATCAGGAACGGGTGGTCGAGCATCGCGTCCCAGAGGGGGCGGATGCGGTCCAGCTGCTGCTCGGTGAAGCTCATCGGTGGACCCTGTCGCTGTAGGTGAACGTCCGGTTGCAGCGACAAGCGTGACGGCGGGCGGACTCCCTGCGCCGGCATGACCCGGATCAGGTTCTGAGGGTGTGATCTCAGCCGGCCGCCGCCGGCACCCCTGTCGCGACTCGGACAATACCGCGTGGTGGGGGCATCCGTAAAGGGCGGCAGCGACGGCGGACTCGATTCACCGCGACGAACGCGGCCCCGTTCTTCGGGTGACGCCCCTGGAGGAGCTACTCCGGCGCCTCTTCCTCCGCCATCTCCAGGACGCGCTCGAACTCGTCCTCCTCCACGGGCTGGACGCTGAGGCGGCTCCGGTTCACCAGGACCATGTGGTCGAGGGTCTCTTCATCCTTGATCTCGGCGAGCGGGACCTTTCGCGGCAGCTTCCTCACGAACTCGATGTCCACCATGTACCAGCGGGGGTCGTCCTCGGTGGCCTTCTCGTCGTAGTAGTCGGAATCGGGGTCCCGCGCGGTGTGGTCCGGGTAGCCTTCGTTCACCACCTCGGCCACGCCCACCACGCCCGGCGGGGTGGTGTTGCTGTGGTAGTAGAGGACCCGGTCACCCTCCTTCATCTCGTCACGCATGAAGTTGCGGGCCTGGTAGTTCCGGACGCCGTCCCAGTGGGTCCGGCCGTCGCTTTCGAGGTCGTCGATGGAGTAGACGTGGGGCTCCGACTTCATGAGCCAGTACTGTCGCGCCATGGTGCCTCCGGTGCTTGCGGGGGTCGGTGCCTCGGGTCACTTTCGCCGCAGACCCACAGCAAGGGGCAAGCCATGGCAGGATTCGTTGAGGTCGCGCCCGGTGTCCGCCGTCTGTCGCTGATGCCCCTCGACCTGATCAACGTGTACCTGATCGGCGATGTCCTGGTCGATGCCGGCACACCCGGCGCCGGGCGGAAGCTGGTCCGGACCCTCGAGGACCGCCCCCCTTCCGCCCACGCCCTGACCCACGCCCACCCGGACCACCAGGGGAGCAGCCACGCGGTGTGCGAGTACTTCCGGCTCCCGCTGCTGTGCGGCGAGGGTGACCGGGAGGCGATGGAGTCGGGGGACACGACGGTCCTCTTCCCCGAGCCGTCGTCGTTGATGGCGCGGCTCGGCGGCCGGATGAGCGGCCCCGCCCACCCCGTGGAGCGGGCGCTCGAGGAGGGCGACGCGCTGGCGGCCGATTTCACCGTGGTGGAGACGCCGGGGCACACCCCCGGCCACCTGGCGTTCTGGCGGGAGCGGGATGGAGTGCTGGTCCTCGGCGACGTGCTCTTCCATCGCAGCCCGGCCACGCTCCGGCTCGGGCCGATGGAGCCGTTCCGGCTCATCTCGTGGGACCCGGCGACGAACCGGGACTCGGCCCGGAAGCTCGCCGCGCTGGAGCCGGAGGTGATCTGCTTCGGCCACGGCCCGGTGCTCCGGGACCCGGACCGGTTCCAGGAGGTTGTGGCGAAGCTGTCGGGCTGACGGTGGTACGGCGTTCGGGGCTCGTTTATATTCCGGCCCTCATGAGCGAACCGACGAAGCCACGGACGCACCCCGCGGCCCGCGCCGGAGACTGGCGGCGGGCGATCCCCGAGGACCACCGTCGCCACCTCCGGACGTGGTTCTGGGCGGTGGCGGGGATGACCCTCGGCGTCCTCATCGTGGGCGGGATCACCCGGCTGACCCAGTCGGGGCTCTCCATCGTGGACTGGGACCCGTTCGTGGGCGTGATCCCACCGCTCACCGAGGCCGACTGGGAGCGCGTCTTCAATCGCTACCGGGAGTTCCCCGAGTACCAGCAGCTGCGCCGGGGGATGACCCTCCACGAGTTCAAGGTCATCTTCTTCTGGGAGTACCTGCACCGGCTCCTGGCTCGCGCCATCGGCCTGGTCTTCCTGATCCCGTTCGTCTTCTTCTGGCTCCGCAGCTACTTCAACCGACCGCTCCTCTGGCGCGCCCTGGCGCTCTTCGGCCTCGGCGCCGCCCAGGGCGTCATGGGGTGGTTCATGGTGGCCAGCGGGCTCGTCGACCGGCCCTCCGTCAGCCACTACCGCCTGGCCGCCCACCTCTCCCTCGCGTTCGTCATCTTCGGCTTCGCCACCTGGCTGGCCCGGGAGATGACCGTGCCGGAGCGCCGGACCCGGGTGGCCGAGGCGACGCGTCGACTCATGCGACGGGGCCTGGCCGCCATGGGGATCGTGTTCGCCCTCCAGGTGGTCTGGGGCGCCTTCGTCGCCGGGCTCAAGGCGGGTCGCTACCACAACACCTTCCCGCTCATGGACGGGAAGCTCGTCCCGCCGTCGCTCTACTGGCTCGAGCCGGCCATCGTCAACTTCTTCCAGAACCCGGTGGCCGTGCAGTGGATGCACCGCGTGCTCGGTACGGTGCTGGGGCTGGTGGTGATCGGCGTGTTCGTGATGGTGCGGCGCAGCGACGCCGACCTCCACAGCCAGCGGCTCAACACCGCCTTCCTGGTGGGGATCCTGGTCCAGTACCTGCTCGGCGTCCTGACGCTGATCTACTTCGTGCCCGTCTCGCTGGCCGTCATCCACCAGGCCACGGCCATGGTGCTCTTCGGCGTCTGGGTCTGGTGGTGGCACCACGTGCGGGAGCTGGCGCCGGCCGGCTGACCACCGCCGGGAACGCTCGGGGTGCTACGAGGCCGACCCATCCGCCACGGCCGATGACACGCCGGTAACGTAGATCACCCACGGCGCGACCTCCGTCTCGGCGATCCACTCGAGCGACTCCTCGCCCGTGGCCAGCGGGCGGTGGACCTCCAGGACCTCCAGCCCCGCCCGGTCGAAGGCCCGGCGGTAGTCGCGCTCGAACCAGCGGAAATCGTCCACCGGACGCGGGTCGCCCCCCTCCTTGATGGCGATCCGGACGGGATCGCCGCTGCCCGCATCGGCGTTCTCCGGCCACCGGGCGGTGGTGAACGTCGCCCACTCGTGGACGTACAGCTCCGGCGACGACGCGATGAGCACCAGGCGACCCGCCGCCACCGACTCGTGTCCCGGCGCCTGTTCCGACTCGTGTCCCGGCCCCTCGTGGGACCCTCGCCCTGGCCCCGCCGAGCCCGCCAGCCGCTGCCGCAGCCCCGTCAGGCGCTGGCGGAGCCCCGTCAGCAGCGCCGCGCGGTGGTCCTCGCCGGGGATGTTGTCGAACGGGTAGGCGGCGAGGATCAGGTCGAAGGGCCCCGGGGGCAGGGCCGACGGGTCGTCGTCGATCAGGAGGTAGCGATCGCCGGCTTCCGGGTCCGGGTTCGGGTCCAGCTCCCGGGCCCGGGCCAGCATCGGCTCGGAGATGTCGACCCCGGTGACGTCGTAGCCGAGGCCGCGCAGGAACCGGGTCGAGCGGCCTGCGCCGCAGCCGAAATCGAGGGCGCGGCGAGGTGTTTGGGGGTCTTCCCGACCGGAGCCGCCGCCCTCGTCGCCGCCCTCGTCGCCGCTCCGGACGGCCCCGACGCCGTGGGCCTCGAAGAGCGCCGGAAGGTCGCGGAAGGCGAGGGAGTAGGTGGCGGGGAAGCCGAGCGAGGCGTAGGAAGCGGCGCGGTGGGGGTCGGCGTAGGCGTTGGTGAAGTGGCTCATGATGGCATGGCTGGTTGGGACGCTGCCCGATGCGACATGTGTATGGCCGATCGAGGCATGGCCCAATCTGCAATGCGGGCGGGAGGGGAGGAAGGGGGGATGGGAGCGTACGTGAGGACGCCCGGAGACTCTGATTGTGTCCCCGGGTCCTGTTGGTCGAGCCCGTGGTCGAGGGGACCAACAATTCCCGGGGACAGAAGCAGACGGATCCCACACGGTTGCCGGCACCGCCATCTGAACCGGTGCACGGTGGTGCTGTCGGTGAACTACCGGAGCGGCGTGGGCTACGGCCTGGACTTCCGCGAGGCGGAGAACTACGGCGCCGGCGGCGGGTCGGAGCTCAACGACGTCCTGGGCGCCGGCACCTTCCTGGCCGAGCACCCCCGCGTCGACCCGGACCGGATCGGGCTCTGGGGCGGCTCCTACGGCGGCTACCTCACCGCCATGGGCCTGGCCCGGGCGCCCGAGCTCTTCGCCGCCGGCGTGGACCTGCACGGCGTCCACGACTGGAACGTGGGGATCGCTAACTTCGTCGACTACGAGCCGGGGGCCCGGCCCGAGGTGGCGCGGATCGCGCTGGAGTCGTCGCCGATGCACGACCTCAGCCGCTGGGAGGACCCCGTACTGCTCATCCACGGTGATGACGACCGCAACGTGCGGTTCAGCGAGACGGTCGATCTGACGGAGGAGCTCCGGGCCCGCGGGGTGCGCGTCGAGCATCTCGTCCTCCCCGACGAGGTCCACGGGTTCATCCTGCACGCCAGCTGGGTCCGGGCCTACGAGGCCGCGGCCACGTTCCTGGCCCGGGAGCTGGACGGGTAGCGCCAGCCGGGGTGGCGGCCGCGTCGCTGCCGGTGGTCTCACCCACGCCGCGCCAGCGTTCGGCGGTGCGATTGATGCAGCGTTCTGCGCCTGGAGGGACCGTCCTGTTCGCGATGGAGGAGGCAGCATGTCAGAAGCGGAGACCGGCCAGCGGATCGACGCCGAAGCCAGGCGCACGGAGCGGGAATGGATGGTGGAGCGGCACATCGCCGCCCGGGGCGTCACCGACGAGAACGTGCTGGACGCCATGCACGCGGTCCCCCGGGAGGTCTTCGTTCCGGAGAAGGTCTCGGAGCTGGCGTACCATGACCGCCCGCTCCCCATCGGGGAAGACCAGACCATCTCGCAGCCCTACATGGTGGCCATGATGGCCGAGGCCGCCGAGCTCGGCCCGGGCGACCGGGTGCTGGAGGTGGGCACCGGCTCCGGCTACGCGGCGGCGGTGTTCAGTCGCGCGGCGGACGAGGTCTACACGGTGGAGCGCCACGAGAGCCTGGCGCTGGAGGCGGCGGAGCGTCGCTTCGACGCCCTGGGCTACCACAACATCGAGTTCGCCATCCGGGATGGCACGCTCGGATGGCCGGAGCACGCGCCGTACGACGCCATCCTGGTGGCCGCCGGCTCCCCGGGCACCGTCCCACCGGCGCTGAAGGACCAGCTCGCGGCGGGCGGGCGGCTGGTCATCCCCCGGGGCACCACCAAGTTCGGGCAGGAGCTGCTCCGGATCCGGAAGTCGGAGGACGGTGAGTCGTTCGAGGAGGAGAAGCTGGGCGCCGTCCGCTTCGTCCCGCTGGTGGGCTCCGCCGGCTGGGCCCCGGAGGAAGGGGAGGTCACCACGGAGCCGCCGGCCTCACCATCCACCGAACCGACCCCGCCGACCGGTAGCACCGCGGCCGCGGCGAAGGCCGAGCCCGCCGACGCCCCGCCGACCACGCTGCCGGAGCTCATGGCGGCGTCGGCCGAGCCTTTCGAAGACCTGGAGACCGCGGACCTCGACCCCCTCCTCGACCGGATCGGCGACGCGCGTCTGGTGCTTCTCGGCGAGGCCAGCCACGGCACGTCGGACTTCTACCGCATGCGGGCCCGGATCAGCCGCGAGCTGATCGCGAACCACGACTTCGACTTCGTGGCGGTGGAGGCCGACTGGCCGGACGCGGCGGAGATCGATGCGTACGTCCGGCACGACCCGGGCGAGCGACCGGACCGGAAGCCGTTCCAGCGGTTCCCCCGGTGGATGTGGGCGAACGAGGAGGTCATGGACTTCATCCACTGGCTCCGGACCCACAACGGCCGGGCCACGGACCCCACGGACCATGAGAGCATGACCGGGTTCCACGGCCTCGACCTCTACTCCATGCACGCCTCAATCGGCGCCGTGCTCGACTACCTCGACTCGGTGGACCCCGACGCCGCCAGTGTGGCCCGTGACCGGTACGCGTGCCTGATGCCGTGGCAGGACGACCCGGTGCTCTACGGCCGCGCCGTCATGTCCGGCCGCTTCGACGAGTGCGAGGAAGACGTGGTGGCCATGCTCCAGGACCTCCTGGACAAGCGGATGGAGTACGTCCGCCGCGATGGGAAGCGGTTCGTGGACGCCATGCAGAACGCCCGGCTGGTGGCCAGCGCCGAGCGCTACTACCGGGCCATGTACCGTGGCCGGGTCTCGTCGTGGAACCTGCGGGACCAGCACATGTTCGACACGCTGGAGATGCTCCTGGACCTGTACGGGCCCGACGCGAAGGGGATCGTCTGGGCGCACAACTCCCACCTGGGCGACGCCGCGGCCACCGCCATGGGCGAGCGCGGCGAGCACAACGTGGGCCGGCTGGCCCGGGCCGCGCACGGCCCGGACGCGCAGCTCATCGGCTTCGGCACCCACACCGGGACGGTGGCCGCCGCCTCGGACTGGGACGGGCCGATGGAGATCAAGGAAGTCCGCCCGTCGCACTCCCAGAGCTACGAGTAGCTGGCCCACGAGTCCGGGGTGGAGAACTTCATCCTGCACCTCCGGGACCCGGACGCCCCGATCCTGCGCGAGCGGCTCATGGAGGAGCGGCTGGAGCGGGCCATCGGCGTGATCTACCGCCCCGAGACGGAGCTCCAGAGCCACTA
>CAZSBL010000079.1:0-7020 GCA_964605205.1 uncultured Gemmatimonadaceae bacterium | reverse complement strand
CTACATCCCCACCCGGGCGTAGCCGCCGTAGAACGCCGCCCGGCCGATCAGCTCGCCCGCCAGCGCGGCCGCGGCGGCGCCGAGGAGCGACGGCGGGACCAGCGCCATCCCGATGGAGCCGGCGCCGATGGTGGCCATGAAGAGCGCGCCCGTGGCCGCCACCAGCCCGGCCGCCAGGAGCGCGGCCCGGCCGGCCCCCCGGCGCCCGGGCGGGGCCGGCCAGAGCCCCGGGTCCGAGGCCGCCCGGGCGTTGTCGCTGTGGCTCCGGGCCAGCGGGATGAGCGCCAGCTCCGCCATCAGCCCCACCATGGCCACCCACGCGAGTCCCCGGATCGCCGGCTCCCACCCGGGCCCGGCGAGGGACACCGCCAGCGCCGCCCCGAGGCTGCCCAGCACCACCGTGGTCAGGAGGAACGCCGTACCGGTCACGACGCTGTTCCACACGGGCACGGTCCGCAGCCGGTAGACCCGGGCCATGGCCCAGACCATCCCCGCCCCGGGCAGCACGGCCAGCGCCAGGATCCACGCCCGCAGCGCCGGGGTGCCGACCCCGGTTGAGAGCATGACCACCAGCAGCAGCCAGGCCGCGCCGAACGCCGCGCCCAGCAGGATCTCCCGGCTCAGCCACGAGCTGCCGAGACCGGTCAGCGCCCGCCACGCGTTCCGGGGGCTGCCCAGGTGCAGCACCGCGGCGACGGCCGTAATCGCCAGGAGCACGCCCACGGCCAGGAGCGGCGTCACCAGCCAGCCGTCTTCGGGGCCGGCGGGCACCGGGCCGAGCCCGACCAGGGCGGGCACCTGCCACCGCACCAGCGCCAGCGCCGCCAGCATCCCCACGGCCGCCTGGCCCAGAACCGTGAACGTGACCAGCGCCCGCTCCCTCACGCCACCTCCTCCCGGTTCGCGACCCGGGGTGCGCGGTCGGACCCGGCGCCCCCGGCCTCCACCACGGCGTCCCCGGGTACGCGGGCCGTCGAGGCGGGCTCCCGGGCCGTGCCCGCCCTTGCCCTCTCCCCCGCCGGGTGGGGCGTCAGCACCAGCCCCGGCTCCGTCAGCGTCGGGTCGGGGAGCGGCACCGGTACCGCGCCGGGTCCGTACTTCGCCTCCAGCTCCTCCACGGTGCCGAAGTCCAGCACCCGGAGCGGGCACGCGGCCACGCACGCCGGCGGCGTGCCGTGGTCGATCTCGTCCGCGCAGAAGGTGCACTTGGTCATGACGCCGGCGGCCGCGTCGTACTGGGGCGCGCCGTACGGGCACGCCCACTCGCAGTAGCGACACCCCATGCACCGGTCGGCGTCGATGAGCACCAGGCCGTCGTCGCGCTTGGTGATGGCCCGCGTCGGGCAGACCTCGGCGCAGATCGGCCGCTCGCAGTGGTTGCACGCCATGGAGACGTTGTACGCGAAGACGGTGGAGAGCCACGCGTCGCGTCGCCGCTCCCAGCCGCCGCCCGTCACCTCGTAGACCCGGCGCCAGCGGACGCCCAGCGGGAGGCCGTGCCTGTCCTTGCACGCCACCTGGCACGCCTTGCACCCGGAGCACGCCGACGCGTCGAACCAGAACGCCCAGCCGCTCACGACCGACCCCCCGGCGGCGGCCCGACCCGCTCCACCTCGACCATGATGGTGTGCTGGGCCGTGCCCGCGGCCAGCGGCGTCCACCGCTCCGACGTCAGCACGTTCACCGACCCGCCCCGATCCTCGCCGGTCTCGTCCGGCTCCCACCACGCGCCCTGGGGGATGTCCACCACGCCGGGCATGAGGCGGCGGGTGACCCGGCACTGGAGGCGGGTGGCGCCCCGGGCGTTGTAGACCCGGACCTCGTCGCCATCGGTGATCCCCCGCTCGGCCGCGTCGATCTCGTTGATGAAGACGCGCTGCGGGAACGCTTCGGCGAGCCAGTCGTTGTTGGCGTGGGTGGAGTGGACCCGGGCCATGGTGTGGTGCCCGATGGCCTGGAGCGGGTAGTCCTCCGCCTCGGGGCCGAAGGGGCTCTCCCACTCCCGGATGTACTTCGGGATCGGCGGGATCGTCTCGGGCCGCCCGATCCGCCAGAGCGCCCGGGAGAAGAGCTCCACCTTCCCGGACTCCGTGGGCAGCGGGTGCGCCTCGGGGTCTCGCCGGAAGTCGGCCAGCGCCACCGCCGGGTCGGTGACCGGACGGCTCCAGACGCCCACGTTCGACGCCTCGAGCTCGTCCAGCGACGGGATGTCGGGGAAGCGCGTCTCCCGGTACCGGTCCACGGCCCACTCGATCCACCCCCGCTCGTCGCGCCCCCGGGTGTACTCGTCGCCGATCCCCAGCCGCTCGGCCACGCCCGCGCAGATGGCGTAGTCGGAGCGGGACTCGCCCAGCGGCTCCACCAGCGGCGGCATGAGGATCACCTCGTCGCCGTACTTCCAGCCGTCCTCGAGGCCCCACGTCTCGAACTGGGTGCACGCCGGGAGCACCAGGTCGGCGAACCGGGCCGTGGGGGTCAGGAAGTTGTCCTGCACCGCCAGGAACTCCACCCGCGACGTGTCTTTCAGGATCTCCGCGGTCCGGTTGATGTTCGCGTGCTGGTTGATCAGCGCGTTGCTGGCCACCGCCCAGATCAGCTTGATGTCGCTGTCCAGGCGACGGTCGGTCTCCGCCAGCCGCCCGGCCACCGCCTCGCCCGCGCTCTCCGAGCCCTCGCCGCCGGCGTCCTGGAACAGCACGCCGTCATCGGCGCCCAGCTCGGTTCCCCGGAGCACCGCTTCCGTCCACAGGAAGACCGGGATCGCCGCACCCACCGGGTTCTCCTCCGTGGGGAAGACGTTCCAGAGGGGCCCGCCGTCCGGCGCCTGGAGCGCCAGCCCGCCGGCCCAACCGCCGGGGACGCCCACGTTCCCGGTCAGCGCCGCCAGCGCGCACCCGGCCCGGACCACCTGCTCGCCGTACGCCCGGCGCTGCATCCCGTAGCCCTGGTAGAGGATCCCGGGCTTCGTGCCGGCGTACTCCCGGGCCAGCCTCGCGATGGTCTCCCGGGGCACGCCGGTGATGGCCTCGGCCCAGCCCGGCGTCTTCGGGGTGCCATCGCGCTTCCCCAGCAGGTACTCGCTCCAGCTCTCCTCACCCTCGCACCCCGGCGGCATCCGGGTGCCGTCGAAGCCCACGCAGTGGGTCCGGACGAAGTCGGCGTCGTGGACGTTCTCGGTCACCATGACGTACGCCATGGCGCTCATGAGCGCCGCGTCGGTCCCCGGCCGGATGGGGACCCACTCGTCGGCCAGCGCCGCAGCGCTCATGCTCAGCCGCGGGTCGATGCATACGGTCTTCGCGCCCCGCTCCCGGGCCAGCTTCACGAACCACTCGCTGTTCGTCCCGTCGCGCATCTCCGACGGGTTCCAGCCCCACATGAGGATGTAGCGGGCGTTCAGCCAGTCCTGGCGCTGGTTCCCCGTCTGCACCGTGCCGTAGACCGTGGGCGTGGCCACGTTGATGGCCGCCCACGAGTAGCTGTTCCAGATCCCCAGGCAGCCGCCGTAGAGGTTCAGCAGACGACGGGCCGTCTGCGACCCCGTCGTCTGACCGTACCCGCCGGTGCCGTACGGCACGAAGAGCGCGCCGTTCCCGTACTGGTCGCGGACCCGCCGGATCTCCCCGGCCAGCAGCTCCAGCGCCTCGTCCCACGAGATCCGCTGGAACCGACCCTCGCCGCGCTCACCCACTCGCCGCAGCGGGTGCTTCAGCCGGTCGGGGTGGTACTGGCGACGGAGGTAGGCCCGACCCCGGGTGCACGCCCGGAGCTGCGGGTCCTCGACCCGGTCCGGACGGTCGTCGGTCTCCAGCCGCACGATCACGCCGTCCCGGATGTGCGCCTTCAGCAGACACCGGCCGCCGCAGTTGTGGGCCGGACAGCCCACGCGCACCACCCGGTCTCCCCGGCGCGGGACCCCGGGGCCCGCGGGCGTCGCCGCGGGACCGGTCACGGGCGCGGACGGAGGATCGGTACGCATGGGTGAACCAATGGGGAACATCGGCGCCCGACGCTATCCGGAAACCTCCGTGAACCCGGGCGGGAGTTCGCCCCACACGCGGCTTCGCGCCCCACACGTCGCCCCGGCCCTTCTCCCTCTCCCCTCGACCTCGGCCTGTACCTGTACCTCCGCCTCGTACGTCTCCCCTCCCGGTCCGGCCGCCGGTGGAAACTGAGAGGTACGAAGCGGAGGGCGAGGTACAGGCCGAAGTAGATGGAGAGGTACGAGGTGGCCGGCCGTCGCAGCCGCCAAGTCCAACGCCTTGTCGTCCCGTTGCGCCATGGTTGTGCCCCAGCCGGTCCGGTATCGTGGCGCACACGCTGACTGCACTCCTGGCTCCGAAAGGGTCTTCATGGCGAACGAAAAGGGAAATCGGGATTGGAGCCGATACGACCCGGAACGGCTTCCCGCCTATCGGCTCGCGCGCGAGCATACCCGGGCGATCCGTGCTCTCCTCGAAAAGGCGGATACTCGCGGCTTCTCAGACCTTGTCAACCAGATTCGCCGGTCCATGGCGTCCATCCCGGGCAATATCAAGGAAGGATTCGGCGAGGAGAGTCCGGGCCAGAAAGCGCACTACTACGGCATCGCGAAAGGGTCCGTCAGCGAAACATGGGGGCATATCGACACGCTGGTGGACTTCGGGTGTGTCTGGGCGGAGGAGATCACGAAGCCCCGGGATCTCGAGAATCAGCTTATTGCCGTGCTATGGTCGATGATCAAGACCCAGCGCGACAAGATCGAGTAGCCCCTTCTCCCTCTCCCCTCGACCTCGGCCTGTACCTGTACCTCGACTTCGTACGTCTCCCTCGCCCTACCGGTATCCGCCGATGGAAAGGGAGAAGTACGAAGCGGAGGGCGAGGTACAGGCCGAAGGAGAGGGAGAGGGAGAGGAACCCCACCCCACCCTTCCCTCAGTCAGGCGCCGCTGTCCAGCCGGCGGAGCCCCACCTCCCGGGCGATGGCCACCGCTTCCCGGTACTCCCGCCCGCTCAGCGGTCGGTCGATCTCCGGGTACCGCCCGCCCCGGACCTTCCCCGCCGGCCGGTACTGATCCATCAGGTTCACGTACGTGTCCGGCCCCAGCTCTGCGACGATCCACTCCAGCACCTCCCGGGTCTCGTCGAGCCTGCCGGGCATCACCAGGTGCCGGATCAGCACACCCCGCCGGGCCAGGCCGTCGTCGTCCACCTCCAGGTCGCCCACCTGGCGGTGCATTTCCTTGATGGCCGCCATCGCCGCCCCGGGGTAGTCCGCCGCCTTCAGCAGCCGCTCCGCCGTGGCCGCGCTCAGCGTCTTCAGGTCTGGCATGTAGAGGTCCACCACCCCGTCCATCCACCCCAGCGACTCGAGCCCGTCGTACGCGCTCGTGTTGTACACGATCGGCAGCGTCAGGCCCCGGTCCACCGCCAGCGCCAGCGCCTCCAGCGCCTGCGGCACCACGTGCTCCGGCGTGACCCAGTTGATGTTGTGGCACCTCCGCTCCTGGAGCCCCAGCATCAACTCCGCCAGCCGGTCGGGCCGCGCACCCGGCGAGTCGGGACCCGGACGGATCCCCTGGCTGATCTCCACGTTCTGGCAGAACACGCACCGCAGGTTGCAGTGCCCGAAGAAGATGGTGCCCGACCCCCGCGTGCCCCGCAGGAAGCGCTCCTCGCCGTGGTGCGCGAACGCGCTGCTCACCACAGCGTACCGCCCCGTCTTGCACGCCGACCACTTCCCTACCAGCCGGTCCACGCCGCAGTCCCGGGGGCAGAGCCGGCAGTCCGCCAGCGCGGCCACCGCCTCCTCCGCACGGCGACGCAGCTCCCCGGCGGGCAGCTCGAGGTATGCGGCGTGGGGTCCCTGGAACATCGTCGCGTGACGGGGTGCGAAGGTCGCGTGTACCCGGAATATACAATCGGAGTGGAGCGCCAGCGTCATCGGAGGGGAAGGGACGGAGCTCGGTAACAGCCTCGCCGGCATTACGCCCAGCCGCCGGCCGCGCTGCCTCACCCGAAAAGAAAAAAACTCCGCGCTTGCTCCGCGTCTCCGCGTCTCCGCGGTTCACCGGACGCTCGCCCCGCCCATGCCCCCGGGTTCCGACCCTGGCTCCGTTCACCCACGACAGATGTCGAAGCCCCTCGGAATCGAACTCGAGTCCGATCCTACCGCCGCACCCACCGGTACACCGGCACTCCCGCCGCGATGAGCACCACCCCCGCCAGGCTCGGCCCCGGCGCCCGCAGGATCGACTGCGCCACCATGGCCACGGCGGCCAGGATGAAGAGCGCCGGCGCCCAGGGATAGCCCGGGGCCCGGAACGGCCGCGGCTCATCCGGCCGCCTGCGTCGCAGGACGAAGAGAGCCGCCACGCCCAGCCCGCCGAAGAGGACGATGGCGAACCCGGTGTAGGTGAGGAGCGCCTCGAAGCCGCCGGTCAGGACCAGGACCGCGCTCCAGGCGGCCTGGACGCCGATGGCGAAGGCCGGGACGTCCCGGTCGCCGAGACGGGCGAAGGCGTCGGGGAGGCAGCGGTCCTCGGCCATGGCGTAGTAGACCCTGGGCCCGGTGAGGACCATGGCGCTGATGCTGCTGGCCAGCACCAGCAGGATCAACGGGGTGAACAGCCGGCTCCCGACACCGCCCCAGAGCACCTCCATCACCCGGTCCCCGGTGGCCTCGGCGCCGGCCACTCCCTCCACCCCCAGCACCGCCACGTAGAGCGCGTTCAGCGCCAGGTACAGCGCGATCACGATCCCCGTCCCCCAGAGCAGGCTCAGGGGCGCGGTCCGCCCGGGGTCCCGCAGCTCGCCCGCCACGTACGCCGCCGCGTTCCAGCCGCTGTACGTGAACATCACCAGCACCAGGGCGACGAGGGCGGCGCCCACACCGCCGGCCTCCGCCGGGATCGCACCGGCCCCGGCGCTCGCGGCTGATGCGACTGCGTCCGCGGCGCCCGCCGCACCACTCGCCGCGGCCCCCGCCGCCGGGTCCGCGGCGGCCCCGGCCAGCCCTGGAGATCCGACCCCCGCCCCCGC
>CAZSBL010000078.1:0-15637 GCA_964605205.1 uncultured Gemmatimonadaceae bacterium | reverse complement strand
GGTGGGGCTCTGGGGGCTCCGCCTCGGGTGGCACATCCACCGTCGCAACAAGGGGAAAGGAGAGGACCCTCGCTACGCGAAGTGGCGGGAGCAGCACGGCGACGCCTGGTGGTGGGTCAGCCTCTTCCGCGTCTTCCTCCTCCAGGGCGCCTTCCTCTGGGTCATCTCGCTGCCGATCCAGCTGGCCATGGGCATCGAGGGCGCCGACCGCTACACCGTCTGGGACGCCGTGGGCGAGCTGCTCTGGGCCGCCGGGTTCCTGATCGAGGCCATCGCCGATGCACAGCTCCAGGCGTTCAAGGACGACCCGGACAAGTCCGGCATCCTCGACGACGGCCTCTGGCGCTGGTCCCGCCACCCGAACTATTTCGGCGAGGCGCTGCTCTGGTGGGGGATCTGGCTGCCGGCGCTCTCCGTGCCGTGGGGCTGGGCCACGGTGGTCAGCCCGACCATCATCACCCTCCTGCTGCGCTACGTCTCCGGCGTGCCGCTGGCGGAGGAGCTGATGGAGGGGCGGCCCGGGTGGGAGGCCTACAGGCGACGGGTGCGGATCTTCGTGCCCGGGCCGCGGCGGAGCTGACATGGACGCGGCCCGGGTCGTGCAGTACCGCCCGCCGAACCGAATCCAATCGACGGAGCCGTGATGCGAAAGAACCGGAGTGGTAGAGTACAGTGCCGTGTCGCGCCGCTGGTAGCGGCCCTGGCCATCGCGGCCTCGATGGTCGCCGTTCACCCCGCGGCCGCCCAGGAGGAGGGGATCGCCCTGGGCGCCACCCCCGACACCCCGGTGCTGGCCACCCTCGAGGGCGACTCCCTCGACCTGGCCGACGTGGTGGGAACGAAGCCCGTGCTGGTGGAGTTCTGGGCCCACTGGTGCGTCATCTGTCGGGCGCTGGAGCCCCGGGTGAAGGCCGCCCACGAGGCCTACGGCGACGAGGTCGCGTTCCTCGTCATGGCCATCGGCGTCTCCCAGACCCCCGAGCAGGTCCGCCAGCACATGGCCCGGCGGCCGATGCCCGGCACCGTGCTCTGGGACGGTCGCGGCGCCGCCGTGCGCGCCTTCGAGGCCCCCGGCACCGGCTACATCGTGATCCTGGACGCAGATGGGAAGGTGGCCTACACCGGGACCGGGGGCGACCAGGACCTCATGGGCGCACTCGACGACATCGTGGGGGGCTGAGGCCTCGTCAACCGCG
Source organism: uncultured Gemmatimonadaceae bacterium (assembly GCA_964605205.1). Classification (GTDB taxonomy): domain Bacteria; phylum Gemmatimonadota; class Gemmatimonadetes; order Longimicrobiales; family RSA9; genus JAWVYT01. The sequence continues at coordinate 14,441 of CAZSBL010000078.1, read as the reverse complement.
GAGACTTCCTGGGGTCGATCCGGGCCAGGCCGGGTGCGGGGTGGACCCTTCGCTGGCGGCTTCGGCTGGCTTCCGGGGAAGGCGACCGGCCTTCCCGGCTGATCCCCGCCCGAACCGGGGAGCTCCGAGCGAACGTCCTCGGGCGCGAACTACGCAGTGCAGCGAAGGCAGGCCAGCTGTCGGGGCCTCTCTCCGCCCGGCAAGGTGGCTTCGCCGGCATGCTGCCCCGCCGCCGGCCGCGCCGCCTCACCGGAACAGACAGAACAAACTCCGCGTACGCTCCGGGTCTCCGTTCCTCCGCGGTTCACCGGGCCTCGACCCGATCCGAAGCCACCGAGTGCGCGATACGCTAGTCCATCCCCTCGGTCGAAGCCGCGATGCTGTCGATGGCCGCTTCCAGCGCCTCGTACGCCGTCGGGTCCGCCTCGCGGAACGGCGTGGCCGTGTGGGCGATCCGCCCGTCGGGGCCGATGACGAACAGGTTGCGGTTGCTCAGGTTCGGGCCCACGCGGTTGGCTACCGCGCCGTAGGCGTCGGCGGCGGCCAGCTCCCCGTCGCTCGCCATGAGGAACTGGAAGTCGTCGTCGTGGGCCCAGGAAGCCAGGTCCTCGATGTCATTGGTGCTGATGGCAATGAGCACCACGTCCTGGCCGCTGTTGAAGATCTGCGCGTACTGATCACGGTACGCGTGCATTTGGACCGTTCAACCGCGTGTTCTGGCCCTGAAGAAGAAAGCCAGAACCACCGTCTCACCGGCGTAGTCGCTGAGCTTGACCGGGCCGGCCAGCACGCCGTGCCGCGTGGCCCCGGGGAGTGTGAAGTCGGGCGCCATGGCACCCACCTCCAGCGGCTCCTGGGCCGCGGCCGTCTCCGGCAGTGCGGCCCCGAGGGCGGCCAGACTCAACGCGACGAGGGTGGATAGCAGAATGCGTCGCATGGGAGCTCCGGGTTGGGGGGAATGTCAACCACCGAAAGGTACCCAGCTTTGCCGTGGACCGCGAGGGGCGGACTGCGCCGCGATTGCCTCCCCCCACCATCGTCCCATACGTTGGCGTATGGAAGCCCCAATCACACAACGGAAAGGCAGCGCAGGGATGAGAGCTCTGATCACGCTCGGGCTGCTCGTCGGGCTGGTGGCGGCGTGCGCTCCGGCGGACCAGGACGGCCGTATCTTCCCTTACGACTACGAGAAGATGGAGCTGGACAACGGCTTCACGGCCTACCTGATCGACGGGGGCGCCCCCGGCCAGATCGCCTACGTCAGCATGGTGCGCACGGGCGCACGTGACGAGGTGGAAGAGGGCCGGACGGGCTACGCCCACTTCTTCGAGCACATGATGTTCCGGGGCACGGAGAAGTACCCGAACTACGACGAAATCACCGCCAGTATGGGGGCCGCCCGGAACGCGTTCACGTCGAACGACATGACCGTCTACTACCTGACGGTGGCCAGCGATTACCTGGAGCAGGTCACGGACCTGGAGAGCGACCGGTTCCAGAACCTGGCGTACAGCGAGCCCGACTTCCGGACGGAGGCCGGCGCCATCCTGGGCGAGTACCAGCAGAGCAAGGCCAGCCCGTGGGCGTACCTGAACGAGGCGACCCGGGCCGCCGCGTACGACGTGCACACGTACGAGCACACCACCATCGGGTTCGAGGAAGACATCCGGGCCATGCCCGAGGGCTACGAGTACAGCCTTTCCTTCTACGACCGGTTCTACCGGCCCGAGAACGTAGTGCTGGTCATCGCCGGCGACTTCGACACCCGCGAGGCCCGGCGGCTGGTCGAGGAGTACTACGGTGACTGGGAGGCCGGCTACGTGCCGCCGGAGGTGGAGCCGGAGCCGGAGCAGATGGCCGCCCGTGACACCGTGGTCGAGTACCCGGCGAGGACGCTGCCGATCCTGAGCATCAACTACAAGGCGCCGGCGTGGAGCGCGACGGACACCATGGCCGTGGCGCTGGAGGTGCTGGGCCGTGCGGCGTTCGGATCGAACTCGGACCTCTACCGCGAGCTGGTGATCCAGAACCGGGACGTGCAGTTCCTCTCGGCCGGCTTCGGGCTGGCCCGCGACCCGGCGCTGGCGGACCTGACCACCATGGTCAGCAACCCGGCGGACGTGGACGCCGTGGAGGAGCGGATCCTCCAGGAGGTGGAACGCTACCGGAACGAGCTGGTGGACGCCGAGATGCTGGCGGACACGAAGAGCAATATGAAGTACGGCTTCCTGATGGGGCTGGAAAACGCGCAGAACATCGCGTTCAGCCTGATCGGCTTCGTGATCAACACCGGCGGGATCGAGGCCGTGGAGACGTACTACGAGACACTGGACGGCGTCACCGCCGAGCACCTGCGGCAGGCCGCGCAGACGTATCTCGTGCCGGAGAAGAAGACGACGGTCACCCTGATCCAGGCGGAGGGCTGATACCATGCGACGACTCCTACTGATCGCTTGCGTCGCCCTGATCGGGCTGCCCGGCTTCACCCGTGCCCAGGACAGCGAGATGGACCCACCGCCCCTCGTGACCCTCCAGGAAAGGGGCTCGCCGTTCATCGCGTTCAACATCTGGGTCCGGGCGGGCTCACAGAATGACCCGGAGGGCAAGGAAGGGCTGGCCGCGCTGACGGCCGCCATGCTCGCCGACGGGGCCACGGAGACCCGCAGCTACCAGGAGATCCTGGAAGCGCTGTACCCCATGGCCGCTGGCTACGGCTACTCGGTGGACAAGGAGATGACCACGTTCACCGGCCGGATCCACGAGGACAACCTCGAGGCGTACTACGAGCTGTTCAGGGACGCCATCCTGCGGCCGGCGTTCGACCCGGAGGACTTCGAGCGGATCAAGGCCCAGACCATGAACCAGCTCGAGCGCGGCCGGCGCTACAACCGCGACGAGGAGCTCTCCAAGGAGCTGCTCTTCTGGATGGCGTACCGGGGCACGTCCTACGAGCACCCCGAGGAGGGTTACGTCCAGAGCGTGGAGAGCATCACGCTGGATGACGTGAGGCAGTTCTACGTTGAGAACTACCTGAGCGGGAACGTGGTGGTGGGTGTGGGCGGCGGCTACCCCCGCGGCTTCGCCGACCAGGTCCGCCAGGACTTCGACGCGCTGCCCGAGGGCACCGTCGAGCAGCCGGCGCCGCCGGAGCCCCAGCGGCCGGATGGGATGAAGGTCCTGCTGGTGGAGAAGCCGACCGACGCCGTTGCCATCTCCATGGGCTTCCCCATTGACCTGCTCCGGGGCGACGACGACTTCATGGCCATGCTCGCGGCGAACTCCTGGTTCGGCGAGCACCGGAACTCCTTCAGCCACCTCTACCAGGTGATCCGGGAGACCCGGGGCATGAACTACGGCGACTACTCCTACATCGAGGCGTTCCCCGCCGGCTACGCGACGCAGCAGCCGCGGGTGAACGTGGCGCGCCAGAGCCAGCTCTTCGAGATCTGGATCCGGCCCATCGCCATGACCGACCCCGGCACGCTGCACGACCGGGCGCTCTTCGCCACCCGCGCCGCGCTCCGTGAGCTCGACAGGCTCGTGGAGAACGGGATGACCGGGCAACAGGTGGAAGAGACCGTGGCGTTCCTCAGGAACTTCACCGTCAACTGGGGCAACTCCATCAACCGGCGGCTGGCGTACGCCATGGATGACGCCTTCTACGGCATCGATGACCCCGGCTACCTGGCCAGCATCCGGCCGGGGCTCGAGGCCCTCGACGCCGAGACGGTGAACGCGGCCATCCGGTCGCACCTCCAGGCCGGGAGCCTCTACCTGGTGCTCATCACCGCCGACGCGCAGGGGATGAAGGAGAAGCTGCTGCGCGGCACGCCCACCGGCATCACCTACTCCGGCCCGCAGCCGGCCGAGGTGCTGGCCGAAGATGAGGAGATCGCGCGGCACCCGATCCCCGTCTCCGAGGACGACATCACGATCATCCCCATCGAGGAGATCTTCGAAAGCGGGAGATAAACGGCCACGGAGTCACAGAGGCACAGAGACAGCGCGCTCGTCTCTGTGCCTCTGTGTTTCTCTATGTCCCTGCGCCTACGCCGGCTCGATCCGGCCCTTCCCGCCCGTCACATCGGCCACGGCGTGGCGGAACTGGCCCAGCTGCTGTGATGGGACGGCCATCTTCAGCCGCACCTCCGCGCCGTACTCCTCGTCGAGGAGCACCGCGTCCATCCGCTCGGCCATCCGGACCATGGGGTCGCGCTCGGCGTATTCCACGGCCACCCAGACGGTGGACCGATGCACGCGCTCCATGATGGGCAGCGATTCCAGCGCCTTCTGCACCCCGCCGCTGTACGCCCGCTGGAGCCCGCCCTTCCCCAGCTTCACCCCGCCGTAGTAGCGGGTCACGACGGCCACCACCTCACCCACGTCGGCGTGGAGGAGCGCCTCGAGGATGGGGCGGCCCGCGGTGCCGTGGGGCTCGCCGTCGTCGCTCATCCCCACGTCGGTGGTGGAACCCGGCGGCCCCGCCACGAACGCCCAGCAGTTGTGGGTAGCGTCGGGGAACTCCTCGCGGATCCGGTCGACGAACGCGTGGGCCTCCTCGGACGTGGCGGCCCGGGCGAGGGTGGTGATGAAGCGGCTCTGCTTGATCTTCTCCTCGACCCGGTGCGCCTTTGCGGGCACGGGGTATCGCTGTTCGGTCATTATTCGCTCACTGGGTCCGGTGCACTGCTCGTCTCTGCGGTGTATCGCCCGCCGGCCCTGCCGCTGTCCATCCCAAACCCCGATGCCGTCAGTCCACGCCCTCCGGCGTGGCGCCACCGATGGGGATGGCGTCTCCGATGATCTCGGCGATCTCCATCAGGTCATCATCGGTGAGGTAGACGTCGGCCGCCGAGGCGGTCCCCTCGATCTGCTCGGGGTTCCGGGCGCCGACGATGGCCACGTCCACCGCCGGGTGGGCCAGCACCCAGGCGATGGCCAGCTCGATGACGGTCATCCCCCGGTCGAACGCCGCCTTCTTCAGCCGCTCCACGACCTCGAGGTTGTGGGCGAAGACATCGCCGGAGAAGGCCGAGAGGTCGCTCCGCCAGTCGTCGTCGGGGAAGGTGGTGTCCTCGTCGTACTTCCCGGCCAGGAGGCCGTGGGCCAGCGGGCCGTAGACCAGGGTGCCCACGCCGTGGGCCTCGCAGTACGGCAGCACGTGCTTCTCGACCTCGCGCCGGAAGATGTGGTACGGCGGCTGGAGGGCGTCGAGCTTGACGTGGCGCTCGAAGGCCAGCATCTGCCCGGCGCTGTAGTTGGACACGCCGATATACCGGATCTTGCCCTCCTCCACGAGCTCCCGGAGCGCGTGGGCGGTCTCCTCCGCCGGCGTGTCGGCGTCGGGCCAGTGGACCTGGTAGAGGTCGATGTAATCGGTGCCCAGGTACTCGAGGCTCTCCTCCACCCCCTGCCGGAGCCATTCCCGGCCGGCATCCCGGTGGATGCCCGGGCCGTCGGCGTTCGGCCGGAGCCCACCCTTCGTGGCCAGCACGATGGACTCCCGGTCTCTCTCGATCTCCTCCCGCAGCGCCTCGCCCACGATCTTCTCCGACTGCCCGAAGCCGTAGGCCTGGGCCGTATCGAAGAAGTTGATCCCCAGGTCCAGCGCCCGCCGGATCGCCGCCTTCGCCGCGTCCACGTCCAGGCCTCCCCACTCACCGCCCAGCTGCCAGGTCCCGAAGCAGACCCGTGAGACCTCCAGCTCCGTCTCGCCCAACCGCGCGTATTCCATTATCGACTCCGTCTGGATCGAGCCCGTATGTGTGGTCGGTCTTCCGTTGGGATTCTACCACGCCGGGACCGTGCCAGCATCATCATGGAACCGGGCCGGGGCTTCGGCTCTGCAGCCGCCTCGTTCACCGCGGAGACGCGAAGGCGCGGAGCGAGCGCGGAGAACTGCTCTGAGGTTGGTCCGGTGGAGCCGGGCTCGCGGCGGAAGACGCCGGTGGCCGGCCCGGCCACCTTCATCCTCTCTGCTCCGTACTCGAGTCGACGATGTGCGGATCGAACACCGGGTTCTGTAATGAAGCCAGCGAGGTTCGCCGCTACCCCGGCCCTGCCGCGCCGGATGGCCATCCTGACCGGGGTGGACGGCGTTTTGATCCTCCGGTGTGAGAGGCTGTTCCCCGCCCCCGCCCCATTGCTTTCTTCAACGGGTCTTCGACATCTGGAGTGGGTGAAACGGAGCGAGGGTCGGCTCCCGGGGGCACTGGCGGGGCGAACGCTCGGTCAACCGCAGAGACGCGAAGACGCGGAGCATACGCGGAGTATTTTCTTCTTGTTCCGGTAAGGCAGCGCGGCCGGCAGAGCAGCGGGGTGCCGGCGAGGCTGCCTTTCCGGGCGAACGTCCCCGACAGCTCATGTGGGTGAACCCGAACCCGGCCTCCGTGATGCCAACGCAGAGCTCACGTCTTCCGCCGCCCAGCCCGCCCTGCCCGGATCAAACTCAAAAGAAGTTCTCCGCGCGTGCTCCGCGGCTCCGCGGCTCCGCGGTTGATCGACCCCGCTTGCCTCGTCCGCCCCCGTGCCTACGTTCCCCGTAGCCGGGCCCCACGACTCGAAATCGGAATCGAACTCGACGCGATCAACGCGCAGCCGGAGAACCGAGATGAACGCGAACCCGACCCGAATTCTGCTGACCACCCTCGTCGCCTGCCTCCTCCTGCCGGGTCTGGCGGCGGCCCAGTACGTCCCGCCCGCCGGGAGCTGGGAGCACCGGGCGCCGCGGGAGGTGGGGCTCGATCCGGCGGCGATCCGGGCGGCGGTGGAGTTCGCGCAGGCCAGCGAGTCGTCGAATCCCAGGAATCTGCTGGAGGCCCACTACCGGGGGTTCGCCCGGGAGCCGTTCGGCGAGGCGGTGGGGCCGTTCAGGACCCGGGGGCCGCAGACGGGGCTCATCGTGAAGGATGGCTACATCGTGGCGGAGTGGGGCGACCCGGCGCGAGTGGACATGACGTTCAGCGTGACCAAGAGCTTCCTATCGACCTCCGTGGGGCTGGCGTGGGCCGACGGCCGCATCGGGAGCGTGGACGACCGGGTCGGACCGTACTTCCCACCGATCCTCCTGCCGCCCGGCGATGGCGAGCCCGGGGCGGAGGCCGGGAGCGGCTTCGGCGCCCGTCGCCCGGTAGATCTCTTCGAGTCGGAGCACAACCGGCAGGTCACCTGGAGCCACCTGCTGCGGCAGACCAGCGACTGGGAGGGCACGCTCTGGGGGAAGCCCGGCTGGTCCGACCGGCCCTCCCGTGACCCCGACGAGTGGCTGACCCGGGAGCGGCCCGACCCAGGCACGCTCTACGAGTACAACGACACCCGCGTGAACCTGCTGGCCCTCGCCGCCACCCTGGTCTGGAGGGAGCCGATCCAGGCGGTGCTTCTCGAGGAGATCATGGAGCCCATCGGCGCGTCGCCCACCTGGCGGTGGCACGGCTACCACAACTCCTGGATCCTCCTCGACGGGGTGAACGTCCAGGTGCCCAGCGGCGGCGGCCACTGGGGCGGCGGGATGTTCATCAACGCCTACGACCAGGCCCGATTCGGACTCCTCACCACCCGCCGCTACCGGTGGGGCGACGAGCAGCTCCTGCCTGTGGAGTGGTGGGAGCTGGCCACCGCCCCCACCGGGGCCAACCCCGGCTACGGGTTCATGAACTTCTTCCTGAACACCGATCGGCGGCGGTTCGCCGGCGCGCCCGAGGGGGCGTGGGTGCACCTGGGCGCCGGGACCAACCTGATCTACTGCGACCCCGAGCACGACCTGGTCATCGTGGCCCGCTGGATCGATGGCGGCGCCATGGAGGAGCTCGTAGGGAAGGTGCTGGAGGCTCTGGAGTAGCGGCGGGCGAGACGGGCGCGACGGCAAGCCAATTCACCGCGACGACGCGATGACGCGACGAATACAGCAGAAGAAAGCCATGAAGAAACCTCGCGGCGGATCCAGCCTCGCGGCGCGAGGCTGGAATCCCATGGGGTCTCTGCTCGGCACCCTCGTCGCGTTCGCCGCGCATCCCGGCCTCACCGGATCGACTCGATGCTGGCTCCGGGGGCGCGCCGCGCCTCCGCATCTCCGCGGTTGACCGACTCCCATCCGCATCTTTGACGGGATCGCCCTCCGCACTGTATTGTTGACCATGGTCAAGCATTTTGGGGGCGCACACCGGATTCCCGGCTCGTGGCGAGCGTTGGCGCTGGCCGCGGCGGTGCTGCTCCCGGCGCTGACCGTGGCGATCCCGCTCATGGACCGGGACCTCGCAATCACGGACGCGTCGTGGGCGTCACCGGACGCCCCCAGGCGTTATTTCCACGACCATCAGAGCATCTGCGTGCCGATGGAAGCCAGCCAGCAGCTGGCCTCCGGCGCAGGTGCGGCCGCCCTTCCCGAGCTCCCGATGCGGGCGATCCCCGTCCGCGTAATCACGAAGGTCGCGGACGCAGCCCCACAGAACCGTCTCCGGTCCCGCTCACCGCCCCGTACCTGATCTCTGGCACAACATCGGGTTAGCCCGACACCGGCCCATGCACGCCGGTGAGGCTGGCCCTCGATCAACGGGGATGAGGCGGAAGCTCCAGCAGCGGAGCTTCGTGGGATCGGAGGATCCATGCATCGATACGCAGGCGGGACGGTCCGAAGGCAGGTGGGGCGAGCGGCGCGCCCGTTCATGATGGTCGCCGCACTGGTAGGCGGAGCTCTGCTGGCCCCCATGCCGGGCTCTGCGCAGACTACGGTCACGGACACCCTGCTCGGAGAGCTCCGGCTCCTTCGGAGTGAGCTGGTGGCGGTCCGGGCGGAGTTGGACTCGCTTCGGGCCGAGACCCACTGGATGCGCGAAGAGCTGGACTCACTGCGCTTCGAGCTGGACCCGAGCCTGGAACGCCGAGGGGTCGGGGAGAGATCGGGCGCGGGGACGGGTGCCGGCAACCGGCCACGCCTGCACCGGAACGCACCGGAGCGGGACGCCATCGCACGGCTCCGGGCGGCCGCGGCGGCCGCGGTAGCGGAGGCCCCTCCCCCATCGCCCACTTCCGACACCACCCAGGGCTTCGTCGGTCGCCAGCGCTCGCTACAGGCGCTGAACCCGGAGATCAGCGTGGGCGGCGACCTGTTCGCCCTGAGCCGCAGCGCCGACCCGAACCGGGACAACGTGGTGATGCGGGAACTGGAGCTGGGCGTCCAGGCGGTGCTGGACCCGTTCTCCCGGGCGAAGGTCATCGCGGCGGTGGGGCAGCCCGGCACGGAAGTGGAGGCCTTCCCCACCGGTGCGGCCGAGGAGCCCGGCGAGCTGGAGCTGGGGATCGAGGAGGCGTACGTCCAGTGGGTGGACCTGGTGGGCGGGGTGGGGTTGACGGCGGGCCGGTTCCGGCAGCGGCTGGGCACGTACAACCGGTGGCACGCCCACGCGCTGCCGTGGCAGCAGCTGCCGCTCCCCTACACCGCTCTGGTCGGTGATGAGGGGCTGGCCCAGACGGGCGTCTCTCTCCACTGGCTCCTGCCACTCCCGGGCAAAGGCTCGTACGAGACCTGGGTCGAAGTGACCCGGAGCGGGAACGAGGCGCTGTTCGGCCGTTCCCGCGAGCCGAGCGTGCTCGGTCACCTCAACGCGTTCTGGGACCTCTCGGTGTCGAGCTCGTTCGAGCTGGGGGTCTCGGGCGTCCTGGGCCGTTACCAGGACGACGTGGCCGACTTCACGAACCGGCTGGTCCATCTGGAGGCGGGGTACAGCTGGCGGCCGCCGGACCGGGCGCTCTACCGGGGCGTGACGCTGCGGGGCGCACTGCTCTGGAATCCGCTGGGCGCCGAGGCCGCACCGGCGTTCCGGACCGAGGATGTCCTGGGCGGCTACGGGTTCCTGGAGTGGCGCCCGAGCCAGCGCTGGCTGCTGGGGCTGCGCGGTGACTACGTAGAGGATCCCGTCCGGCCCGATGCCCACGCCTGGGCGGTGGCACCCACCCTCACCTGGTGGCAGAGCGAGTTCGTCCGGCTCCGGGCCGAGTACGACCACGTCGGTCGCAGCGACGGCACCACGGACGGGCAGCTCCTGATCCAGCTGACATTCGCCATGGGTCCGCACAAACACGAGATCTACTAGGAGCAGGCATATATGAGACGCGCAGTCGAACGACCCGAAATCTCCGCCGCCCTGACGGTGGGCGCGCTGGCCCTCGTCGGACTGGCGCTGGCGGCTCCCGCCGCTGCCCAGACCTCGGCGGACGCCGAGCCCGTGCGAGTGGTGGTGACCCAGCCGGTGTACGCCGCCCTGGCCATGGCCGTGGGCGGCGACCACGTGAGCGTGGTGGCGCTGACCTCGCCGGCCGAAGACCCCCACACGGTCCGGCCGAAGCCCAGCTACGCCGTGGAGATCCGCCGGGCGGACCTTTTCGTGACCACCGGTCTCGACCTCGAGCTCTGGGTCCCGCCGCTGCTGGACCGGGCCGGCAACTCCCAGGTCATGGAGACGGGGCCAGGGTACGTCACGGCTTACACCGGCGTCCGGCTCCTGGACATACCCGCCGTGGTGGATCGGGGCGCCGGTGATGTGCACATCTACGGCAACCCGCACCTGCACACCGACCCGCTCCGGGCGCTCCAGGTGGCCCGCAACATCGCCACGGGCCTGAAGCGCGTGGCCCCGGACCGGGCCGCCGCGTTCGACGCCAACCTGGCCCGCTTCACCGACGAGATCCACCGGCGGCTGTTCGGCGACGAGCTCGTGGAGCTGCTCGGGGCCGAAACCCTCGTGGCGCTGGCCGAGTCGAACCGGCTTTTCTCCTTCCTCGAGGAGAACGAGCTCGACGGCCGGCCGCTGACCGAGCTACTCGGCGGCTGGCTCGCCAGGAGCGCGGTATTCCGGGGTCGGGACATGATCTGCTACCACAAGAACTGGTCGTACCTGGAGGAGCGGTTCGGCGTCGACTGCGTGGCGTACGTGGAGTCCAAGCCCGGGATCCCGCCCACCCCCCGACACGTCCGCGAGCTCCTCGAGCTGATGGAGCAGCAGGGGGTGCACGTGGTGATCGCCGCGAACTACTTCGACACCCGGAAGGTGGAGACCGTCGCCCGGAGGGGGCAGGCCACCGCGGTCGTCATGCCGCTGGCGGTGGCCGCCGACAATGACCAGGCCTACTTCGAGCTGGTGGACAGCTGGGTGCGCGCGCTGGGCGATGCGTTCTCGGGCTCCTCTGCCGCCGCGACTCCCTGAGCCGCCATGCTAGATCTCCTCATCCTGCCACTCCTGGCCGCGCTGGTGATCCTGGCGATGCACGCATACCTCGGGCTCCACGTGATCGCCCGTGGGATCATCTTCGTCGACCTGGCGTTCGCCCAGATCGCGGCGCTGGGCGCCACCGTGGCGCTCCTCTTCGGCGCGCACCACGGCGGCCCCCTGGCCTTCGGGCTCTCCCTGGCGTTCACACTCCTGGGCGCGGTGATCTTCGCGTTTATCCGGCGCGACCATCCGCGGGTGCCGCAGGAGGCGCTCATCGGGATCGCGTTCGTCATCGCCGGCGCGGCCGTCATCCTGCTCTCCAGCTTCAGCGCCGAGGGCGCCGACCACGTGGAGGAAACGCTGACGGGTTCGCTGATCTGGGTGGACGGGCCCACCGTGGTGCGGATGACGGTGGTCTACGTGGTGATCGGCGCCATCCACTGGGTGTTCCGACGGCAGCTCCTGGCACTGTCGTTCGCGCCGGCCACCGTACCACGGGCCCGCCTGTGGGACATCCTGTTCTACGCCACCTTCGGCGTGGTAATCACCTTCTCGGTGGCCATTACGGGAGTCCTCATGGTGTTCAGCACGCTGGTGATCCCCGGCGTGATCGCGTTCCTCTACACCGCCCGGTTCCGGACCGCGCTCCTGCTGGCGTGGGCCAGCGGCGCGGTGGCGATCCTGGCCGGCCTCGGGATCTCCTTCACCTGGGACGTCACCACCGGGCCGGTCCTGGTCTGCACCTTCGGGGGCGTCCTGCTGGTGGCCGGAGCGCTACGCCCGCTGCTCGCCCCCGACGCCGGTGGTCCCGCACCGGGACGAACGACACACCCCACACCCCCGGCCGGGACCCACGCCGGCGCCGGGACGCGGGCATTCGACATCGAGACGCTTTCATGAACCCCGAACCAGAGGGGGAGGAATGTCCATCGTGAAGCAGTCGCTGATCATCATCGCGGCCCTGGCCGTGTCCGCCACCATGAGCCCGGTCGCCGCCCAGCGGGGTGTGGGGCAGGGGCAGGGTCTCCAGGTCAACGGGATCGGCCCACGCCTCGGCGAGAATATCGCCCTGGCGCTGGAGAACCGGGACCGCCTGGGGCTGTCGGAAGACCAGGTCGCCGGGCTCCAGCTCCTCCAGGCCGGTGTGGCGGAAGACGTCACACCGCTGCAGACGGAAGTCGACGCGCTGCGTACCCGGATGCGGGCCGGCGAGGTCTCCTACACCGCCGGCATCCCGCAGCTTCGCGGGCTCCTGGCCGAGCTGGACATCGCGTCGGAGCCGTACCGGGCCGGTGTGGCGGACATCCTGACCGCCGACCAGCACCTGGAACTCCAGGAGATCATGTGGTCCACCCGGCCATACGACGCCGGCTGGTACAGCCGGGCGGGCTTTGGCTACGGCGTCCAGCCCCGGGTGGGTACCGGGTTCCGGCCCCGAGGGGGATTCGGGCGTGGCGCCGCCTGGGGTGGCCGTGGCCGCGGTCTCCTCCGGGGCGGGCACGGCGCCGGTTGGCGCTGGTAGCGAGCCGGCGGTAGACCGGTGTAGACCGGTGTAGACCGGTGTAGACCGGTGTAGACCGGCGGTAGAGCGGCGGGACCGCGCGCCGACGCGTCGGGCTCATCGGTCGGGGCGCGGCGCGAGTGGACTCCAAGACGCCGGCTGGTACCGACCGTCGTCGACCTCTAGGTTGGGGACGAACGAAGCTCTCCGTCCCCCTACCCGGAGTGAACATGAGTCGGATCCCTCTCGTCGACCCCGGCGACGCGCGCGGCGTGCGCCGGCTGCTCTACGCCATCGTCAAGCGACAGTACCGTGGCTTCATCCCCGGCGTGGTCCGGGTGATGATGCACGACCTCAAGCTGGGCCGTCTGGCCGGCGCCCTCTACAAGCACCTCCACTTGCGCCGCGGCTCGCCCATGACCCGGCTCCAGCGGGAGATGTTGGCCACCGTGGTCAACGGGAAGGTGGGCGGCGCCCCGTGACTCGGGCTCCACACGGCGGCCGTGCGTCGCCTCAGCGGGGATGAGCACCTGTCCAGCGAGTTCGCCAGCACCTGGTCCGAGTACGACCTCGACCCGAAGACCCGGGCGCTCCTCGGCTACGCGGTCAAGCTGACCGAGGCGCCCATGATGCTCGACGACGGCGACTTCGACACCCTCCGGGACGCCGGCTGGGATGACGACGGGATCTACCAGGCCACCGCCCTCATCTCCCTCTTCAACATGACCGGCCGGATGGAAGCCGCGTCCGGGCTGCCACCGGACGAGGTCCCCGACGACGCCGTGTTCGCCGAGGCGCGGCCGGACTGACCGCCCGCCACCGACAGGAACACCTTCGCCTCCCGGGGGCGGTCGACCCTGGACATCGGGTCGGCCACCCGCAGCTCCGGCAGGACCGGTGAGGGCAGGTCGGCCGGCGCGGGGAGGGCACCGATCCCGAGGGTCAGCACCGCCGCCAGCGCCAGGAGCCCCAGCCCCGCCCGGCGCGACCGGCGGGACCCGCCGGTGATCAACCGGATCCGCCGCTCCAGCTCGACCCGGCCCGGGCCCAGCGAGGCCACCGGGAGCAGCCGTGAGGGCCGACGTCCGGCGGACGTCGGCCGCCCCGCGATGGAGACCAGCGCGTTCGCGTACGCGCGGGCCGGAGCGCCCGCCACGACCCGGGCGTCGCAGTCGGTCTCGATGGCCACCCGAAGCCTGCTCAGATGCCACCAGAGCGGCAGGCACCACGGAACCAGCACCGTGAGGACCATGCCGACCACCAGGAGCGCCGGGTCGCGGGCCCGGACATGCTCGATCTCGTGACGTACCACGAGACGACGGAGGTCCTCTTCCGCGTCCGCGTCCGCGCCCAGAAGCCAGGCCGGCAGCACCACCCGCGGGCGCACGACTCCCACCACGCCCGGCCCGAACCGGGCCGAGACCCGAACCTGCTCATCGGCCACCCGGGCTCTCCCCCATTCGCGGCCGTTGCGCCGCAGCGTCCACGCCGAGAGCCGGAGGCTGGCCAGCAGCACCAGCGAGATCACGCCCCATGCCGCCAGGATGCCGGTGTCGGCTACGCTCCCGGCGGCCGAAACCCCCGCAGCCATCGTCGCGCCACGGCCGCTGCCGGCCACGACGAACGGAAGGACCACCGTCGTCGCCATGACCACCGCCCACACCCAGCGTACCGGCCACCCCAGGCGCCGCACGCCCCGCTCCCCCACCACCCCCCCCCCCCCCAGCACCCCCCCC
>CAZSBL010000077.1:0-15910 GCA_964605205.1 uncultured Gemmatimonadaceae bacterium | reverse complement strand
TACCACCGTCAAAGACGGTGGGTTGCTACGCTGAACTCAAAAGAAGTTCTCCGCGCCTCCGCGCCTCCGCGCCTCCGCAGTTGCCTTCGCGGTTGCCTTCGCGGTTAACGATGCCTCCGGAGCACACGACCCACTCGAAATGTCGAAGAGCCCTGCCCTCTCCCCTATCCCCGGGCGTCCTTCCGTGACGGCCTGGCTTTCTTCAGCGCCTCGATCATGCGGTTCCTGCGGCGCCGGATCTCGGCCCGGACCTTGGAGGGCGTGCCGGGCGCGATGGGGGTGTGCAGATCCCGTCGTCGCGTGAGGTCTCGCACCACGGCGGACGAGAACGACCACCCCTCCCTCTTCCGCTCCGCGATATAGTCTGCGATATCGAGGCTCTCGATCTTCAGGTGCACCACGCGGAAGAACTTGGGAAACGACGCGCCGGGCTTGAACACGTGGTGGAGCCCACCGCTGTAGGCGATGATCATGCGCCCGCGCTCGAGCCCGAGGATCACGTCGGCGATGCCGGGCTTCACGGTCATCGGCGCCCCCTTCTTGTCGAGGCCCGTGGGACGCATCATCCGACCCTCGGGGAACAGCGTGACCATGGACTGCGGGTCGTCGATCTCGCTCAGGACGCGGGTCCAGCTGTGGTCCCGTTTCCGGGTGATCGGGACGGCGTTGGCGACGAGCGTGCGAAAGATCCATCCATCGATCGGGCGTTCCATGGTTTCCTGTGCCACGGGCAGGACGGCGTGGCGGGCCACGCGCTTGAGCACCCGGTTGGGCACCGCGGCCAGGTAGATCCCTTCGGCCAGGCTGGTGTGGTTGAGGACGGCGATGAGCCGGACATCGGCCCACGGATCGGACGGCACGTCCCCCACCCACTCCTCACGCACGGTATACAGCGCCCGGCTGGCGTGCTTGACCGCCAGCAGCGCTCCGTAGGTCAGTAGGGACGACCCCATCCGGCTCCCCGTTCCAGGAACTCCCGGTACAGCGAATGCGTTCCCTTCATGGTACGAAGACGAACGCACTCGCGCACCCTCGAACAGAGGCGGGATCGATGACAGATACGGAGCGATACGACGCCATCGTGGTGGGCACGGGCCAGGGCGGCAAACCGCTGGCCGGGGCTCTGGCGGAAAACGGCCAGAAGACCGCCATTGTTGAGAAGAACGACCGGGTCGGCGGGACCTGCGTGCTGACCGGCTGTACGCCCACAAAGACGATGGCGGCCAGCGCCCGGGTGGCGCACCTGGCGCGCCGGGCCGCTGACTACGGCGTCGAAGCCGGCGACGTGACGGTGGACATGGAGGCGGTCCGTCGTCGCAAGCGGAAGGTAGTGGAGCAGTGGAGCGAGGGCAGCCGGAAGGGTCTGGAGCGTCACGACGCCCTGGACCTGATCCACGGCACGGCGAGGTTCGCCGGCCCGAAGGCGCTGGAGGTAGTGAACGACGCCGGGGAGGTAACCCGTCGCCTGGAGGCCGATCAGATCTTCCTCAACGTCGGCGCCCGTCCGCGCACCCCGTCGATCGACGGCCTCAATGACATTGACTACCTCACCTCGGCGTCGATCATGGAGCTCGACCGTGCGCCCGAGCACCTGATCGTCCTCGGTGGCGGATTCGTCGGGCTCGAGTTCGGCCAGATGTTCCGTCGCTTCGGCTCGGATGTCACCATCGTGGAGGCGGGCCCGCGGATCGCGGGCCGGGAGGACCCGGATGTCTCCGAGGCGCTCACGGAGATCCTGCGGGAAGATGGGATCACGGTCCGGACGGGCGCGAAGGCCGTGCAGGCCTCGGAGACGGAGGAGGGCGTCATCGAGCTGGTCCTGGACACCGGCGACGACGGTGGTGAGGAGCCGGTGGTGGGCTCGGCGCTGCTGGTGGCCATCGGCCGGCGCCCCAACTCGGATCTCCTGAACCTGGAGGCGGCGGGGCTGGAGACGGATGAGCGGGGCAACATCCCGGTGGACGAGCACCGGCGGACGGCGGTGGAGGGGATCTGGGCGCTGGGTGACGTGACGGGCGCCCCCCCGTTCACCCACACCTCCTACGACGACTACCGGGTGGTGGAGGATCAGCTGTTCGGCGACGGCGCGCTGACCGCGGCCGACCGGGTCCTGACGTACGCGGTGTTCACAGACCCGCAGCTCGGCCGGGTGGGGCTGACGGAGGCGCAGGCCGAGGAGGAGGGCTACGACATCCGCGTCGCCAAGCTGCCCATGACCCGGGCCGCCCGGGCGGTGGAGATGGACGAGACCCGGGGCTTCATGAAGGCGGTGGTCGACCGCGAGAGCGGCCGGATCCTGGGCGCGGCGGTGCTCGGCGTGGAGGGCGGCGAGATCGCCTCGGCGCTCAAGATCGCCATGATGGGCCGGCTGCCTTACACGGCGCTCCGGGACGCGGTGCTGCCGCACCCCACGCTGGCCGAGTCGCTGAACAACCTGTTCATGACCCTTGACTCATGACCGTCGACTAGAACCGGATGGCCAGCGCGCTCCGGAACGCCACGCCGCGGATATCGGCGAGGGCCGGGCCGCCGGTGGACGCCACCTCGAGGTCGAACCCGAAGCCGCCGGCGTCGATCCCGAAGCCTCCGAAAAAGCCGGCACCGAAGTCGCCGCCGCCGGTGACTCCGGCGCGGAGCGGCAGGGCGTCCACAAGGCGCAGCTCCACGCCGGCCTGGACCACCGGCTCCAGCGCCGGCGCGTCCTCCACCATCGGCACGGCCAGGCGGAGGCCGAGCCCCACCAGCGGGATCGGTCGGAAGCTGGCATCGGCGCGGAACGTGGCCGGCAGATCGATGGTGCGGAGTTGCGCGGCCACGGTGTCGGTCACTGCCACCGAGTCGGCGGTGCTGCCCAGGTCGAGGAACGAGACCTCATCCATGGTGATGGTCCGCACCTCGCGCTGCCCGACGGTCACGTCGACGCTGCCCAGGTCGGTGATGGCCAGCCGGAGTTGAGCCATCTCGCCGACCGTGGCGCCGACCATCACGTCGAACGCGGTCCCGCTGCCGCTCTCGGCCAGGAGCTCCTCCCCGATGGGGGAGGCCAGGTTCAGCTGCGTGCTCACCCCGATCCGGTTGAGCGTCACCAGGCTGGTATCCTCACCGCTGTCGCCGGAAAACCCGAAGCGCACGTGACTCAACGCGTGGACGTATCGGGCGCCCGCCCCCGCGCGGATCCGGAGGAGGCCGAACGGTGTGGGCAGGAGCGGGACATCCACGAGCCCGTTCACCCCGGCCTCGGCATAGCCGAACAGCTCGCCGCCCATCTCCGTAAGGTCGACGGTGATCTCGTCGCCGGTCACACCATCCCGGGCCAGCGCCGCCACGTTGTCCGGCACCTGACCGCTGCCGAAGACCCGTCCGTTGGAGACCAGGCCGAGGGTCAGGTGCTTGCTCACGGGGAACGTGATGGTGATCCCGGTCCGGTCCTGCGTCCCCAGGCGCACCCCATCGCCCGCCGGGACCAGCCCGGCCACCAGGAAGAGGTCCGTCGGCCTCGGGTCTCCCGCGATGTAGCCGAGGGCCACCATGTCGCCGATCCCGAGGGTGTTGTTCTCGACCCCCAGCGCCAGGTGGTGGGTGAACGACCAGCCACCGCCGAGCAGCGGCTGGAAGGGATCGTTCCGGTACGGCTGGTCCAGCACGCCGACCTGGGCGACGGCCGGGGCCGCCCCCAGGAGCGTCAGGATCGCGCCGGCCAGGAGACTGCGTCGCATCGAAAACCCTCCGTTACGTCGGATCATTGGCTGCCCCCCGCGCTCCCCGCCACGCGAATCTCGATCTTCAAGAGCGGTCGGAGCACCAGCGAGTCGGTAGGCTGCAGATATGCCCGCCCCTCCTCGGGCCCTCGGATTGTGGCCGTAAGCCCCATCCCGAGCTGGCCCTGGGCGAGGATCGAGAACTGCGACGGGTCCACGGCTGCTGTGGCCGTGTCCGTCCGCGCGCCCGTGACCCGCCCCGTAGAATCCACGTGGGCCGCCCGGAACCCGATCCCCGGCATCAGGATCTTGTCCGTCGCCTGGAACGGGTCGAAGTTCGTGGTGTCCGCGGGAGTGGGCGCCAGCGCCATGCTCACCTCCATCCCCAGCGGCATCCCGTTGATCGCCTCGAACTCCACCTCAGCGCTCACCAGGTCCTCCGACAGGTCGGCCAGGAACTCGCCGGCGATGCTGTCGAGGTCGATGGCCTCGGCCACCACCTGGTCGAAGGTGATCCCGAGGGAGTCGATGGTCAGCGACGGCGCCAGCGCGATCTCGAAGATCACCGTCAGGCTGTCCCCCAGCGCCACGGTCCCACTCGACGACGACGGACCCGCCTCGCCGGTCGCGGCCACCTCCACGTCGCGGCCGGCGGCGATCTCATCGAGGAGGAGGTTGACGAACCGGTTCGCCGAGCCCTCGACCACCGTCACCTGCCCGGCCGGCATCAGGACGGCGCCCGACGGGTCGTTGCTGAGCCGAACGAGGGCCGTATCCGTCCCGTCCACCACCGGGCTGCCGAGCGCGTCCAGCAGTGTCATCCGGAACGAGTCGACTCGCATGTCGAGGCCGGTGCCGTTGTCCATCGTCACGGTGAAGGAGACCTCATTGAAGTCGATCCCCGAGATCAGGTCGGACATCTCCTCGAGATCGATCTCACTGGTGGCGATGGCGATCCGCTCATCCAGCGTCACCGAGAGGTCCGGCACCCCGCTCAGGACCACCTCCTGCGGCTGGATGTCCAGGAGCGGGTCCACGGTCACCGCCTCGGCCGCCGCCACCGGCGTGACCGTGACATCCGTACCGCTGATGGTCCCGGCGATGCTCGGCTCCAGGTCATCCGGCGTCAGGATCGCGCCCGTCAGGTCGATTACCGTGCTGCTCACCACCGCGCTCCCGTCTGGTGACGGCTCCACGGTGATGTCCGATGTCAGCACGTTCCCGTCTCCGTCCTGCACGCCGTTCAGCGTCAGGGTGAGCGTGCCGCCCACACCCAGTCGGTTCGCCACATCGATCTGGAGCGTCCCGCTGGCGATGGTCAGCTGCTCCAGGTCGTTCAGCGTGCTGTCGGTGCCGGCGATGGTGACCGTCTGGTCCACGTCCATGGAGACCGACGTCAGCGTCACCGACTCCACCTCGAGACCGATAAACGATATGGTCAGGCTCGCCGTGTTGGCGATGTCCACCGTGGACGCATCCGCCGGCGGACCGACGGTCCCGCCCACAACCAGGCTGTCCGGGTCCGTGCCGCCCACCTGGAGACCCGACAGGTCCCCGTCGAAGTTCGGCGTGAAGTCCAGGGTCCCACTGCTGAAGGTGTCCACGGCCACGGTCCCCGCCGCGAGTGTCGCCTCGGAGAAATCGGCCCCGGTCTGGTCCAGCGTCACCGATTCCGTGAAGCTCACGGGATCCACTGTTGTGGCATCCACGCCGCTGGCCGCCGTGACCTCGGCGTCGACAAACGTGATGTCGACGGTCAGCTCATCACCGTCGGGCGCGGTCGATTCCGCGTTCGACCACGAGATCTTGACATCGAACGTGGCCGGCAGCGTCACCGCACCCAGATCGATGGAGACGGTACCGGACGACGAAGTGCCCAGGGAGATCGTGTCGGGCGACGCCGCCACCGTCGTCCCACTGCCATCCTCGATGGACGCGGTTACGTCGGTGACCGTGGATGTCGCATCGGTAGCCAACGCGACCTGAAGCGATGACCCCGCAGCGAACGTGGCGTCCGCGAACGTCCCACTCAGATCCAGCCCGATAGTGGCGCTGTCCGCCGTGCCGAACCCGGTGGGAGGCAGCGGCAGCGCCTGGCCGAACGTGGGCAGCGTGATCGGGACCGCCGGCAGCGTGACTGTAATGTCCCGGGTGAAATCAGCCACATCGATCACGTACCCCTGGGTCACAGGGTCCGGGTCCACCGGATCGATGTCCAGGAGCGAGTCGAGGGCGAAGCTGAAGGTGTCGGGATCCACGCGGAAGCTCAGGTCGGTGGTATCCACGATGTCGGACAGCTCGCTGAGCTGTTCCGCCAGCGTGACCGAGAGCGACGGCATGGGAAGCTGGATCGGCACGATCCGCTCTTCCTGGTTCTTGCCCAATCGCTCCCGGGCCTCATCCGCGTTCGTGGGCAGATCACACCCCGTGCTGGCGAGAGCCACCGCCAACAGGGTCACGACTGTTCGTCTCATGAGTTCGCCTTTGACATGAAAAACGTACGGGTACGCGCGGGGTGGGCCCCGTGCGTCCCCGAGATTGCTGGCCGCGGCCGCGGAGGGGAGAGTTCCGCGGGCGACGCGACGAGCGCACAAGATAACGGGCGGGTCATCGAAGTGGAACCCCGGATCGGCGCCGGGGCCAGCGCCGGCGAGGGGACACCTCCCGCCGCTTTCGGAACCCCTTCGAACGCGCCAGGTTGTTGGGACGAGCCCCACCCGGAACACCGCCCCCAGGGGAGCGCCGATGAGTACACCCATGCCGAACGCCCGGGTGGACGAGAGAGACACCATGTTCGCCCGCATGGCGCGGCTGGAAGGCACAGCACCCTACGAGGACTATTACGCCCGCCACCCGGAGCTCCGGCGAGTCGATGACCGGCTCCGGGCGATGCCCGGTCTCTGCCAGCCCGGCGGTCTCCGCTACCACCCCGAGATCTCCGGTCAGGCGGACGCGTGGTTCGAGGCCATCGAACGGATCGAGCCCGAAGAGACCACCGTCCGCTGCTGGGCCGACGTGCTCCGTGACTCCGGAGACATCTCACCGGCGCTACGCGCCATGGCCCGCGACCTGGGCGCCGTGGCCGCCGGGACCACCGCGGTGGCCCCGGCGTACGTCTACTCCCACAAAGGCCGACTGGACGAGGACTACGGCCGGCCGCGCGAGCCGGACCACGGCTGGGCACTGGTCTTCCTGGTGGAGATGGACCATGGCGCCATGAGGCGCGCACCGGACGCACCGGTGATCCGCGAGTCGGCACGCCAGTACTATCGGGCAGCGGCCATCGCCAAGACCGTGGCCGCCGCGCTCCGGAGCGCCGGCTACGACGCCCGGCCCCAGTACGACGCCCACTACGACGTCATCCTCCCGCCGCTGGCCATCGACGCCGGCCTCGGCGAGCTGGGGCGCAACAACCTGCTGGTGGCCGACCGCTACGGGAGCCGGGTACGGATCGGGGCGGTCACCACCGACCAGCCGCTGGAACAGGCCGACCGCATCGACCTGGGTGTAGAGCGGTTCTGCGCGGTCTGCAGGAAGTGCGCGGACAACTGCCCGTCACGTTCGCTGTCCGTCGATGGAAAAGAGAAGGTGCGGGGAGTGGAGAAGTGGACCACCCGGGTGGAGACGTGCTACGGGTACTGGCGGCGGGTGGGCACCGACTGCGGGATCTGTATGGCCGGCTGCCCGTACTCCCACCCGAACAACGCCTTCCACAACGCCGTGCGCTGGGCGGTGGCCCGGATGCCGTGGCTGGCCCGGCTCGCCGTCTGGGGCGATGACCTCCTGTACGGTCGGGAGTGGAAGGGCACGTAACCGGATCGGCTAGGCGCCCGCCTCCCACTCGCCACTCGTCGGGTCCACGCCGAGGGCCACGTCACGCTCCTTCTTCTCCCGCCGGATGCGCTCGCCGTCGATGGCGTCGGCCAGCGAGTGGAGGAAGTGATTGACCACTTCCGGGTGGCGGAGCGCCTCCGCGACCCCCTTCTCAATACAGTCGGCACAGCCGGTACGGAGCGCTTCCGAGATGTTCTTCAGCTCGTCGATGGAGAGCTGGTCGGTGTCCATCTTGACCTTCAGCATGCGTGTCCCCCTTCCATCTGATTCTGTCCCCGGGTCCTGTTGGTCCTCGGCACCCGCCGGGAAAACCAACAACTCCCGGGGACACAGTCATAGGCGGCCCGGTCCGCGCTACCCCTTCACCTGCCAGACCGTGTCCAGAACCGTCCCATCCACCCATTTGATCACCGCCACCGGCCGGTCCTCGACCTGCGCCGGCGCCGGCGCCCCGCCCGTCATCGCCTCCACCTCCGCCTTGATCTCCTCGATCGGCCGGATCGGCAGCCCGCTCCCCTCCACCGCCCGCAGCAGGTCCTCCCGCCGCGGGTTGATGGCCAGCCCCCGCTCCGTGGCCACTACGTCCACCAGCTCGCCCGGCCCCGTCAGCGTCGTCACCTCGTCCACCAGCACCGGGATCCGGTCCCGGAACGCCGGCACCGCCAGGATCGTACACCCGCTGAACAGGCAGTTCTGCCACCCACCGATCCCGTGCAGCAGCAGCCCGTCCGAGTGCGTGTTCACGTTCGCGTTGAAGTTGACGTCCACCTCGGTGGCCCCCAGCACCACGGCGTCGACCATGGACGCGAAGTTGCCCTTCCCATGGTAGTTGTAGCTCGTGAACGGCGACGTCGGGACGTGCCGCGGGTCGCTCGCGATGGACTCCACGCCCGCCAGGTCGAACGTCTGTCCGTCCAGGATGTAGTCCGTCAGCCCCTCGTTCAGCAGCTCCACCAGGTACTTTGTGGAGCCGCCCCGGACGAAGCGAGCCTTCACCCCGGCCTCCAGCATCAGGCGCTTCAGGTACTCGACGAACGCCAACGCGATCCCACCGGCGCCGGCCTGGAAGCTGAACCCGTCGCGCATGATCCCGGCGTCCCGGAGGAACCGGGCCACGTACTCGGCGATGAGCAGCCGGTCCGGGCTCTTCGTGATCTGGGTGGTCCCGCTCACGATCTTCCCCGGGTCACCCACCGAGTCGACCACCACCACCGCATCCACGTTGTTCCCCTGGATCTGCCACGGGATGCACGGGAACGGGACAGGATTGTCCGTCACGACGATCACACGGTCGGCATAGATCGAGTCGGCCAACGCGAACCCCAGGGAGCCGCACGCCGACGGGCCGTGGCTGCCATCCGCGTTCCCGAACGGGTCCGCCGTGGGCGCCGCGATCACCGCCACGTCCACCTTAACCTCGCCGTCCTGGATCGCCTGCCACCGGCCGCCGTGGCTCCGGAGCACGCCCAGCCCCGGCATCTTCCCCCGCGACGCGTAGTCGCCCAGCGGGCCGTTCATGCTCCCCTCAATGTGGTGCACCACGCCCCGCTCCATCAGGTCGATCACCGGCTCGTGGCACGGGAACGACGCGCTCGGGAACCAGCGCAGCCCCTTCACGCCCAGCTCGGCGGCGGCCTCCAGCGCCATCACGGCCACCTTGTCGCCGTTCCGGAAGTGATGGTGCGTCGAGACCGTCATCCCGTCCCGCAGCCCCACCTGCTCCAGCGCCGTCCTCAGGTCCGGGACCCGCTTGTCGCCGCTGGCCGGGTAGTCCTTCACACTCCGGATCGGCGGCGCGTACTTCCGGTCCTCCGGCTCGTAGCCGCCCACACCCCGATACGGCACCTGCTCCTCGCCGTTGACGACGAGGGGCACGCGACGCCCCGCGGCGTTCTCCTCGATCCGGTCGAAGGCCGGCCCCTCGAGCCAGGGGGCCGTCGCGGACGTCGACGCCGCCCCGGAGCCAGCCTCGCGTCCTGTCGTCTCGCTCATGCGTCGGCCCCCTCCTCCTCGATCAGCCCCATCTGCCGGGCGTGCTCCACCAGCCGCCGGGCCCGGAGCACCACCGGCGGATCGATCATCTTGCTCCCCAGGCTCACCACCCCGAGCCCCTTCGCCTCGGCCTCACGGAACGCCGCCACGATCCGCTCCGCCTTCTCCAACTCCTCCGGCGACGGCGCGAACGCCTCGTGGATCACCCGGATCTGCCGCGGGTGCACGCACCCCATACCGGTGAACCCCATGGCCCGCGCCCGCCGGCCCCAGGCCAGGAGCCCTTCCGCATCGGCCACATCGCCGTAGACGCTGTCGATGGCCTGGACATTCGCCGCGTGGGCGGCGTTCACCAGCCGCCGCCGGGCCCACTCGCTCTCTTCGCCCGTGGCCGTCTTCACCACGCCCAGGTCCGCCGTGTAATCCTCCAGCCCGATGGTCAACGCCACCACGCTCTCGTGAGCCGACGCGATGGCGTACGCCCGTTCCAGCCCCAGCGCCGACTCCAGGATCGGCATCAGCCACACCGGCCGGGACGCCGGGTCGAGCCCGTAGTCCCGCTGCACCCCGGCGACGACGTTGGCCACCTCCGAGACCGTGTCCGGGCTCTCCACCTTCGGGATCAGGATCAGGTTCGGGCCCCGGGGGACCACGGCCTCCAGGTCCTCGATCCCCAGCGGGAGCTGGTTGATCCGAACCATCCGCTCCGCCGGCCCGAAGTCCACCGACCCGAGGGCGTGCTTCACCAGGATCCGGGCCGCCGCCTTCGCGTCCGGGTGCACGCTGTCCTCCAGGTCCAGGATCACGCCGTCGGGGCGGTGCAGCCCCGCGTTGAGCATGAACTTCGGCTCGTTGCCCGGGAGGTAGAGCCGGGAGCGACGGAGCCGGTGACGCTCCGTCGCCGGGAACTCGACGCCCCCGGTGCCCGGGAGCGGCGCCGCCGCTGCAACCTCGTCCCCGACCCACCCCGCGGCCCGGGCCGCGGCCTCCAGTCGTGCCGCCATGACCCAGTCCAGCGCGCCCTTGTCGTCCACGGTGACCCGGGCGTCGGTCACACCCAGCGCCTCCAGGGCGCCGGCCACCGTGGCCCGGATGGCGTCGCCGTACATGGCGTCCACCTTCGAGGCGACCGTCACCTCCAAGCCGTCGCCCGGCTCGATGGCGACGTGCAGGTCGGACCGGACGTCGTCGCCCGACCGACCTGCCTCGCCCCGGCTGTCCGGCGCCATGCCGCTACGCCCCCGCGCCCACCGGCGCGCCGAGGGCCGCGATGATGGCGTCGGTGGCCTCGATGGTGGTGGCCGCGCCCTGCGCGATGGCATCGGGCCCGCCGGAGATCCGCATCATGTCGTAGGTCCGGACCTCGCCGTCGGCCACGACCTTCGCCACCGCCTTCCGGACCCGCTCCGCCTTCTCCGTCTCGCCCACGTGGTCCAGCATCATGGCGGCGGAAAGGACCATGGCGATGGGGTTCACGATCGGCGGGTCCAGCGCCTCGTACTTCGGCGCGCTGCCGTGGGTCGGCTCGAAGACCGCCACCTCATCGCCGATATTGCCCGAGCACGCGAAGCCCAGGCCGCCGACCAGCCCCGCGAAGGCGTCGCTCACGATGTCACCGAACATGTTCCCGGCCACGATGACGCCGTAGTCCTCCGGGTTCTTCGTGAGCCACATCATCTGGGCATCGATATTGGTCGACCAGCGCTGGATCTCCGGGAAGTCGGCATGGACCTTCCGCGCCTCCTCCTCCAGCATCCCGGACGTCTCGCGGAGCACGTTCGGCTTCTCGCAGATGGTGACGCTCCCGTAGCCGTGCTTCTTCGCGTACTCGAACGCCGCCCGCACGATCCGGTTACACGCCCGACGAGTGAAGATCCGGCTCGAGATGGCCAGGTCCTCCGCCGGCGTGTCGGCGAACCGCTTGAACTTCGGGTGGGTGCCGAGGGCGTCCAGGACGTGCTCCGGCGGGTTCGTCCACTCCACCCCGCCGTACAGCCCTTCCGTGTTCTGGCGGAAGACCGCCACGTCCACCTCGGGCTCGTCGAGATCCCGGCCCACCGTCTGGCGCACGAAGTTCAGCGGGTTGCCCGGGAACGACCGGCACGGCCGGATACAGACGTCCAGGTCGAACCGCTGTCGCAGCCCTACGATGGGGCTGTAGTAGACGTACCCCTGGTCCCGCAGCTCCGGCCCGAGCTCCGCCGCCGCCTCGTCCTTCGGCTTCGACGTGATGGCCCCGAAAAGCCCCAGCTTGTGCTCTGCCAGCAGCTCCACCGTCCGCTCCGGCAGCGCGTTCCCCTCGGCGATCCAGAACTCCCACCCGATGTCTCCGTGCACGTACTCCGCCTCGAAGCCCACCGCGTCCAGCACCCGGATCGCTTCCGGCAACACCACCTTGCCGATCCCGTCACCCGGCATCGATACGACTGTTCTCATGGCCCCCTTAAGCCCTTTCGCCTGTTCCTTTGCCCTAGCCCTCGCCCTCTAACCTCAACCTTCCACAGCTACCCCTCACCCTTCCCCTCACCCTTCCCCCGCACCTGCGCCTCCACACCACCCGCCACCACCAGCGCCTGTGGCACCGTGTCCAGTGGCGGGAACCGGTAGCTCTCTCCCCGCCACACGGCCTGGCCCCGCCGGAAATCGACGGTCAACTCGTCGCCGGGGATGATGGTCAGCGCCCCGGCCTCCACCTCGTCCGACAGCTCCGCCTCCAGTGCGTGGACCAGGCCCGGGCATTCGAGGCAGATGAAGCCGTTGTTGAACGCGTTGCGCTGGTACGTCTGCGAGAGGCTCTCGGCGATCACCAGCCGGATCCCCTTCGCCTGGAGCGCCGTGGCCGCCTGCTCCCGGCTCGAGCCCGTGCCGAAGTTGCGGGTGCCTACCAGGATGTCGCCCGCCTCCGTCCTCTCGGCGAACGACGGGTCGTAGTTGGCCATCACCACCTCGGCCATCTCGTCCGCGTCGAGCTCCCGGTAGGTGTAGTCCTTCCCGTAGATCCCGTCGGTATTCAGGTTCTCCCGGGGGACGAAGACCAGCCGGCCCTCGACCTCGGCCGGGAACCCGTCCATGATCTCGACTTCTTCGGCCCCGGACTCCGGCCCCCCCAGTAGCTCCAGCGCGTACGCCGGTGCCCCGTCCCCGCCGTTCTGTGTCGTGATCCGCCCGGCCAGCGCGGAGCGGGCCACCACTGCCGGGCTCGCCAGATAGACCTCGGCGTCCCGGGAGCCCATGCGACCCTTGAAGTTCCGGTTCGTGGCAGAGATGGCGACCTCCCCCGGCTCCAGCAGCCCGGCGCCGAGCCCGATGCACGGGCCGCACCCCGGCGGGAGCGGGGTCGCGCCCGCTTCCAGCAGGTCCGGCCAGGCACCGCTGGCCTCCGCCTTGTCCTGGATCTCGCGGCTCGCCGCGGCCACGTAGAACTCGACGCTCTCCGCCACCCGCTTCCCCCGCACCACCGCAGCCGCCGTCTCCAGATCTTCCAACCGGCCGTTCACGCACGACAGCAGGTACGCCTTGTGGATCGGGATCTCGTCGGCTTCCGCCGCCGCCACGCTGCGCGCGACCTGTACGCTGTCGGGGCCCGCCAGGTACGGCGTCACCCGCGTCAGGTCCACGGTGATCCTCGCCGCGTACTCCGCGTCGGGATCCGGTGCCGGCGGGTCGGACGCCCACTCCGCCAGGTGGTCCTTCCTGATGCGGCGGTGATCGGCGGCCTCGAGTCGCGCCTTCCGCTCCCGCAGGTAGGCGACGGTGATGTCGTCCACCGGGAACCACCCCACCAACGCGCCCCACTCCGTGGTCATGTTCGCCACGGTCATCCGGGCCGCCATGTCCAGCGAGGCGACGCCGGGGCCCGCGAACTCCACGGCGGCGTTGAGCACCTCGCCCTGGTTGTAGAGCCCGCACAGCGTCAGGATCAGGTCCTTCCCGCTCACACCGGGTTGGAGCTCCCCCTCCAGCACCACCTGCACCGTCCGGGGGATCGACCACCAGAACTGCCCCGTGGCCCAGATCGCCGCGGCATCGGTCCGGACCACCGGCGTGCCCAACGCACCTACCGCCCCGTACGTGTTCGCGTGCGAGTCGCTTGCCACCACCAGCCACCCGGGCTGCGCGTAGCCGCGCTCCACCATGATCTGGTGCCCGATCCCCGTCCCCGCGGGGTGGAAGTCCAGCCCATGTTCACGACAGAACGTCCGGATCCGGGTGTACTTGGCCAGGTTCTCCTCGCTCCGGTTCTGGATGTCGTGGTCCAGCACCACCACCGGCTGGCGAGGGTCGGCCACCTGCTCCACACCGATGCGCGCGAACTTCGTCATCACCGGGGCCGTGTTGTCGTGCGTCAGGACGTGACGGGGCCGCAGCACCACCATGTCGCCCGGCTTCAGGGGGCGGTCCGGCCCCTCCACCATGTGGGCCCGGGCGATCTTCTCGACTGCTGTCGCACCCATCGGTGCCTCCTGGCTCCTGTCTGTACGCCCGCTCCGAGACCGTCGGCCCGGAGGCCTCTCGCCACGCTATCGATCCGCCTTCGTCAGCTCCATCAGGCCCGTCACCGAATCCAGCTCGTCCAGCCGCCATATCGCGTCCACGAGCCGGTCACGGGCTCCCGCCGTCATGATCGGCTCCGCCAGCGCCGTGAACTTCTCCGTGATCTCGTCGTCGGTGAGTGGGTTCCGCGGATCACCCTTCGGGTAGTCCAGCTGCTTCTCGAGCTCCCGACCGCCCGTCGTGACCACCGTCACGTGGACCCGCTGCAGCTTCGGGAAGACCGCTTCGATCTCCTCGTCCGCCACCACCTCCACCTTGTTCAGCTGCGCACGGATCTCGTCGTTCATGATCCGCTCCTGCGTGAACTGCTTCGGCGTCACCTGGCGGTCCACGATGGCCGCGGCGATCACGTACGGGAGACTGTGGTCCGCCGTCTCCTTGCTCCGCGGGTCGTACTTGGTGGGGTCGGCCAGGATGTCGGCGGCCCGCGCCAGCGACCGGATCCGGACCTTCGCGATGTCCGCCGGCGCCAGGTCGTTGTCCGTCACCAGATCGAGCACCGCGGAGATCGGGGCGTGGGTCAGCGCCTCCGTGGGGAACGCCTTCATCCCGCACCGCTCGATCCGCCACTCGACGTCCGCCCCGCCGGCAACCACCCCGCCGTCAGACGCTCCGCCGTCAGTCGATCCGCCGTCAGTCGATCCGCCGGACGCGTTGTCGCCAGCCAGCTGATCGGCGATGAGCCCGTCCGTCAGCACCTCCAGCTTCCACTCCGGACCCATCACCTGGACGAGCCCTTCCTTCCCGTCGATCACGTGCTCGGGCCCCGTATAGCCCCGCTCGGCTAGGAGGGCAGCCAGGACGCCCGACTGCGTGGCCATCGGGTCACCGGTATTCTTCATCATCGTCAGCTTGCCGGCCGTAATGGCACCCATGGTGGCGTGCCGGGACGCGCTGATGCCGATGGCGTGCTGGATCTGCTGCCAGCCGAGCCCCAGCATCCGGCCGGCCACCACCGGCGACACCAACGCCGTCAGGGTCGCGTGATGCCAACCCCGCTCCCGGATCCCCGGGAACGCCGCCTCACAGAGCCGCATCTCGAGCTCGTGGCCCAGGACGATCCCCACGATCAGCTCACGGCCGCTTAGCCCCTCCCGCTCCGCTCCGGCGACGGCGGCCGGAATCAGGTCCGACGGGTGCGACGGATCCTGCTGCCAGTAGATGTCGTTGTAATCCTGGACGCGGACCATGAGGGCGTTGGCCAGCGACGCCGACACGACATCCAGCCGCTCCCCGTTGCCGATTACCGTGCCCGGGCCGTCGCCGGCGATCTCATCGAGTACGGCGAGGGCCAGCTTCACGTCCTCCTGCTGGTAGCCACCGAGGGCGCAGCCCAGGGAGTCGAGGAGATAGCGTTTGGCCTCGCGGATCGCCGCCTGGCTGAGGTGCTCGTAGCGGAGGCCCGCTGCCCAGCGGGCCAGGTGGGCCGTGATGGTCTCGGTGGGGGCCTGCACGGTCGCCATGGTCCTTCCTCCGGGAGTGGTGTGGCCTGTAGCGTCAACGTAGGGCCCCAGGGGGCGAGAATCTGTGGGGCAAACCTTGAAACCGATGAGGGGGATTCGGACAGCGATTCCCCTACGGAGACGTAAGGGAGGGGGAAGGGGCGATGTGGGGTGAGTAGCGGGGACGTGGCGGGGGGTGGGCGGCGGCCGTGGGACTCTGATTGTGTCGCCGGATCCTGTTGGTCATTCACCATACCAACAATTCCCGGGGACACAATCAGATGGTACGGGCCCCCAGCAGGATGGTTTCATCCGACCTTTGCGCGCCGTCCCAGATTCCGACAATCCCCAATGTCGGTCTGCCCTTCATCCCCCCCCCCCCCCCCCCCC
>CAZSBL010000076.1:0-15981 GCA_964605205.1 uncultured Gemmatimonadaceae bacterium | reverse complement strand
ACAGAACGAGGAGTCAGACCCGGAATGGCGCGCAGTAGAGCCCGTCTCCCGAAGGATGCCGCGAGCCGGGTGGTCATCGAGGCCGCCGAGCCCGAAGTCGAGGGTGGCCGGCACCCGGCGAAGGCCACGCCCGGGACGGTGCGCGTGGAGTGCGACGCGTTCGCCGACGGCTACGACGCAATCGGCGTAGCGCTTCTGTGGCGCCGGCGAGGGAAGCGTGCGTGGCGGGAGGTACCGATGCGCCACGTGGTGAACGACCGCTGGCGTGGTAAGCTGCCGGCTGCCGACGTGGGGCGTTACGAGTACACCTTCGAGGGCTGGGTCGACCACTGGGCCTCGTGGGTGGCCGGGATGCGAAAGTGGCTCGAAGCCGGCGTGGACGTGGAAACGCACCTGGCCGTGGGTGTCGAGCGGCTCCGGGCCGCGGCCGAGCGGGCGGCGGAAGGGACGGGCGCGCATGGAAAGCCGGCGCCGGCCGACGCGTCGTCGCTCGAAGAGCTCGCGTCGCTGTTGGCGGATCAGACGGTCCCGGCCACCGCGCGGGCGGAGCGGGCGTTCGCCAACGGCACGGCCGCGCTCATGGCCCGGCACGTGGACCGCTCGGCCGCCACGCGCTACCGGGTCCTCGAGCTGGTGGTCGACCCGGAGCGGGCGAGGTTCAGCGCGTGGTACGAGATCTTCCCCCGGTCGCTGGGTCACGAGGGCGAGCACGGCACCTTCGACGATGTGATCGAGCATCTGCCGTACGTGGCGGAGCTGGGGTTCGACGTGCTCTATCTGCCGCCGATCCATCCTATCGGGCGCACGCACCGGAAAGGGAAGAACAACGCGCGGACGGCCGCCCGCGACGACGTGGGCTCGCCATGGGCCATCGGCGCGGCGGAAGGCGGGCACAAGGCCATCCACCCGGAGCTGGGCACGTTGAAGGCGTTCGAGCGGCTCGTGAAGGTGGCCCGGGAGGAGCACGGGATCGAGGTCGCGCTGGACATCGCGTTCCAGGCGTCGCCCGACCATCCGTGGGTGACCGAGCACCCGGAGTGGTTCCGGCACCGGCCGGATGGCACGATCGCGTACGCGGAGAACCCGCCGAAGAAATACGAGGACATCTACCCCATCGACTTCGAGACGGAGGACGTGGACGGGCTCTGGCACGAGCTGGAGAGCGTGTTCCGGCACTGGATCGAGCGGGCGGGCGTGAAGGTCTTCCGGGTGGACAACCCGCACACCAAGTCGTTCCGGTTCTGGGACTGGTGCCTCGACCGGCTGAAGGCGGACCACCCCGAGCTGATCTTTCTGAGCGAGGCGTTCACTCGCCCGAAGATCATGTACCGGCTCGCCAAGGGTGGGTTCACCCAGAGCTACACCTACTTCGCGTGGCGCCGCGCCCGGTGGGAGCTGGAGGAGTACTTCCGTGAGCTGTCGAGCCCGCCGGTGGTCGACTTCTTCCGGCCGAACGCCTGGCCGAACACGCCGGACATCCTGACGGACCAGCTGCAGACGGGGCTGAAGCCCATGTACCTGCAGCGGCTCGTGCTGGCGGGCACCCTGTCGGCCAACTGGGGGATCTACGGTCCCGCATTCGAGCTGATGGAGAGCCGGCCCCGGGGGGAGAAGGAGGAGTACCTGGACAACGAGAAGTACCAGCTCCGGGACTGGGACCTGGAGGCGGACAACATCCGCGAGTACGTGCGCAGGGTGAACCGGATCCGGCGAGAGAACCCCGCGCTGCAGCACAACCGGTCGCTCCGGTTCCACGGCTCCGACAATGACCAGGTCATGGTCTACAGCAAGTCGAGCCGGGCTGACGGCACGCCGTACACGTACCGCTACCGGGAGGAGCCGCCGGGCGACGAGGGCAACCTCATCCTCGTGGTGGTGAACCTCGACCCGAGGCACACCCAGGCCACCATGGTGCACCTCCCGCTGGAGGACTGGGGGATCGCGCCGGACGAGAGCTTCGAGGTGTACGACCTGGTCAGCGATGCCCGCTACGTCTGGCGCGGCCATTCCAACTACGTGGAGCTGAACCCCCACGTCTCTCCGGCTCATATCTTCCGTGTCTCGCGCACCGGTCCGCGCGACGAGCACGGGCGAGAGGAATACTGATGCGCACGCGAAGCATGCGACGCCGGTCCGCCACCCTTACGGTCCTGCTCGGTCTGGCCGGTCTGGCCGCGCTCCCGGCCGCGCCGGCCGCGGCTCAGAACGTGACCGGGCTCTCGTTCATCGGCGGCCTCGAGTACGAGCGAGGCAACCCGGGCTCCGACCTGGTGCACGCGTTCGACGCCGCCGGGCTGAACGGGGTGCGTCCCGGCCGGTGCGCGGGCCCGTACTGCAACCCGGAGGAGGAGTACCCGTTCCACTTCGCCGACGGGATCGGCCTGAGCCTGGCCATGGGGTTCCGCTACCGGTTCGCCGCGCCGGTCTCCCTGGAGACCATGGTGTCCAATGGCCCGCGGGGCCACGCCGAGGGGTTCGACGACGTGACCAGCGAGCACCTCATCGTCTCGTACAGCGCGTTCATCCTGGCCAGCTCCATCGGTGCCCATCTGGGCCCGTTCCGCCTGGCCGCCGGCCCGGCATTGCTGTCGACGGGCTGGGCCGCCACGTACAACGCGGCCGACACGGAGAAGACCACGAGCGTCCGGCTCGGCGGGACGCTCGGGCTGAGCTACGGCCTCCGGATCGGTGATGCCATGCTTTCGCTACGCGCGTCCGTCCACGAGTTCCCCGACGACCAGGTCCCGAACCCGATGGATCTGCCGATCCGGACCCAGTACCGGACGTACCGGGTCGGGGTGACGGTCAACCCGTGGGCCCAATGAATCGAACTCGTTCTCGCAATCGCAGGAGAGTATGCCGAAGAGGACCGCACCTGAGCGTTTGAAGCCCGACGTCGCGCCCGACGACCCTGAGTGGTACAAGGACGCCATCATCTACGAGGTCCACGTCCGCGCGTTCAACGACACGAACGGCGACGGGATGGGCGACTTCAAGGGACTGACCGAGAAGCTCGACTACCTGGAGGACCTCGGGGTCACCGCGGTCTGGCTGCTCCCCTTCTATCCGTCACCGTGGTTCGATGACGGCTACGACATCTCCGGCTATACCGACGTCCACGAGGCGTACGGCTCGCTGAAGGATTTCCGGCGGTTCCTGCGGGAGGCGCACAAGCGGGACATCCGGGTGGTCACCGAGCTGGTCATCAACCACACGTCGGACCAGCATCCGTGGTTCCAGCGGGCGCGGCGGGCGCCGGAGGGGAGCAGCGAGCGGGAGTTCTACGTCTGGAGCGACTCGCCGGAGAAGTACAAGGACGCCCGCATCATCTTCCAGGACTTCGAGGCCAGCAACTGGACGTGGGATCCCGTGGTGGAGCAGTACTACTGGCACCGGTTCTACCACCGCCAGCCGGACCTCAACTTCGACAACCCGGAGGTCCGGGAGAAGATCTTCAAGGTGATGGACTTCTGGTGGAAGATGGGCGTGGACGGGATGCGGCTGGATGCCATCCCGTACCTGTTCGAGCGGGAGGGCACGAACTGCGAGAACCTCCCGGAGAGCCACGAGTACCTGAAGGCGCTGCGGTCGCACATCGACGAGCGGTACGGGAACCGGATGCTCCTGGCGGAGGCGAACCAGTGGCCTGAGGACGCCGTGGAGTACTTCGGCGACGGCGACGAGTGCCAAATGAACTTCCACTTCCCCATCATGCCGCGGCTCTTCATGGCCGTGCAGCAGGAAGACCGGTTCCCCATCCTCGACATCCTCGAGCAGACGCCGGCCATCCCGGACAACAGCCAGTGGGCCATCTTCCTGCGCAACCACGATGAGCTGACGCTCGAGATGGTGACCGACGAGGAGCGCGATTACATGGTCCGCTCCTACGCCCACGACCCCCAGATGCGGATCAACCTGGGGATCCGCCGTCGGCTCGCGCCGCTCCTGCAGAACAACCGTCGCAAGATCGAGCTGCTGAACGGGCTGCTCATGGCCATCGGCGGCACGCCCGTCCTCTACTACGGTGACGAGATCGGGATGGGCGACAACGTCTACCTGGGTGACCGGGACGGCGTGCGCACGCCCATGCAGTGGAGCGGCGACCGGAACGCCGGCTTCAGCCGGGCGAACCCCCAGAAACTGTACCTGCCGGTCATCACCGACCCGGAGTACCACTTCGAAGCGGTGAACGTGGAGACGCAGCAGAACAACCCGAGCTCGCTGCTCTGGTGGATGAAGCGGATCATCGCGCTGCGGAAGCGGTTCAAGGCCTTCAGCCGCGGGAGTATCGAGTTCCTGCAGCCGGACAACCGGAAGGTGCTGGTCTTCGTCCGGGAGTACGAGGACGAGCACATCCTGGTGGTGGCCAACCTGTCCCGGTTCACGCAGGCGGTGGAGCTGGATGTGGCGGCGTACGAGGGGCGTGTTCCGGTGGAGCTCTTCGGTCACACGGAGTTCCCCCGGATCGGCGACCTGCCGTACTTCCTGACCATGGGGCCACATACCTTCTACTGGTTCCAGCTCACACCGGAGCGGAGCCGGGAGCGGCCGGAGGTGGCGCTCGGCGAGCGGCCCGACTGGCCGGTCCTCGCCCCCGCCGGGGACTGGACGGCGCTCCTGTACGAGGATGACCGGGAGGCCCTCGAGGCGATCCTCCCCGGCCACCTCCGGCGCCGTCGCTGGTTCGGCGGCAAGGCCCGGAAGATCCGTCGGGCCCGGCTCCGGGACGTGGTCCACACCCGGGGCGGCGAGCTGGACGTGCACGTGGCCATGCTGGAGGTCACCTACGTGGACGGCGATCCGGAGACCTACGTGCTGCCGCTGGCCCTGGCGTCGGGTGAGGAGGCGGAGCGGCTCATGAAGGAGGAGTCGGAGTCGATCCTGGCACGGCTGGCGCCGGAAAAGCGGAAGAGCGGGGCGGACGACCCGTTGATCCTCTACGACGCGTCGGTGGCCCAGGGCTTCGCGAACGACCTGCTCCGGGTCATGGCGAGCCGGCGGAAGCTGCGTGGGCAGGCTGGCGATATCGACGGCGGGCTGAGCGCGGCGTACCGGGAGCAGTGGAAGGAGGCACCGGAGACGCTGAGGCCGCAGCGGGTCCGGCTCGAGCAGAGCAACACGTCGATCCTGTACGGGAGCGAGCTCTTCTTCAAGCTCTTCCGGAAGCTGGACCGGGGCGTGAACCCCGACCTGGAGATCCCGCGCCAGCTCGAGAACGGAGGGTTCGAGCATACCCCTGCGGTGGCCGGTGAGCTCAACTACGAGACGGACGCGGGTGCGTACACTCTGGGCGTGTTGAAGGAGTACGTATCGAACGAGGGCGACGCCTGGGACTACACCCTCGATACCCTGGGCACCTTCTTCGAGCGGATCATCGCCGAGCGGCCGGAGGCGGATGCGCCACCGCTGGACGTGGCCAGCACGCTCCGGCGTGCGTTGGACGGCCCGCCGGCGGTGGCCCGGGACCTCATGGGCGGATACATGGAGCAGGCCGCGCTCCTGGGCCGCCGCACGGCCGAGATGCACCGCGCGCTGGCCGCCAGCACGGCCAAGGGCTTCGCGCCGGAGCCGTTCAGCGCCCTCTACCAGCGGTCGCTCTACCAGTCGATGCGCAACCTGACCGGGCGCACGCTGAACACGCTGCGCCGGGAGGCGAAGGGCGTGCCCGAAGCCCTTCGCGACGACGTGGGCGTGGTGCTGGAGCGTCGCGGCGAGATCCTGCAGCGGATGCGGGGTGTGGTGGGCGACAAGATGGACGCCCAGCGGATCCGGGTCCACGGCGACTACCACCTCGGGCAGGTGCTGTTCACGGGCCGCGATTTCGTGATCATCGACTTCGAAGGGGAGCCCGCCCGGCCGCTCACCGAGCGACGGCTGAAGCGGTCGGCCCTCTCCGATGTGGCCGGGATGCTCCGCTCGTTTCACTACGCGGCCTACACGGCGCTGGCCGACGAGGAGCTGCGCGGACTCACCCGGACGGAGGCGATGAACGGCTGGGATGGATGGGCCCGGTTCTGGACGGGGTGGTCGAGCGCGTCGTTCCTGGAGGCGTACCTGGAGGAGGCCCGGTCCGCCGCGAACGCATCGTTCGTCCCGCCGGATGACGAAGACCTCAGGACGCTCCTCGAGGCGCACCTCCTGGAGAAGGCCGTCTACGAGCTGGGCTACGAGCTGAACAACCGGCCGGAGTGGATCCACCTCCCGGTCCGCGGGATCCTCCAGCTGCTGGACGACGGATGAGCTCGCCACGGGGGCTGCACGCCCTGGCCCGACTCCACGGGATTCAGACCGCGTATTACGACCACGCCGGGCACCGGGTCGGGGCTTCGTCGGACGCGCTCATGGCGACGCTGCGAGCGCTGGGTGTGCCCGTCCACGAGGCCGCGGACATTCCGCCCGCTCTGACCCGCCGCCGGCAGGTGCTCTGGGAGCGGACGGTGGAGCCGGTGGTGGTGGCCTGGCTCCCGGACCCCGGACCGTTCACGATCCGGCTGCCGGCCCGGCTCCGCTCCGCTCGCGTACGGGTCGAGGTGTCGCTGGAGGTCGGGGGGACGCGCACGACGGATCGGCGTGTCGATGAGCTGGCGCCCGTGGAGGAGGTGGAGCTGGCCGGCCGCACCCACTACGCGTACATGATCGAGCTCCCGGCCGTGCCCGCCGGTTACCACGATCTGCACGTGACCGTCGAGGGCGTCGGGGCACCGCTCCGCCACACGGCGCTCCTCCTTGCCGCGCCCCGGCGGTGCGCCGGGTGGGAGGTGCTGCCCGGATCGCCGGACTGGGGCGTTTTCGTCCCGCTCCACGCGCTCCATGCGGCGGACGCCCCGGATCGGATCCCGGGCTTCGGGCTCCTGGACCGCGTGGCCGAGTCCGTGGCCGAGCTCGGGGGCAGCGTGGTGGGCACCCTCCCTCTCCTGGCGACGTTCCTCGACCGGCCGTACGAGCCGAGCCCGTACATGCCCGTGAGCAGGCTGTTCTGGAACGAGCTCTATGTGGCCGATCCGGATGCCGCTATCGGCAACGGCGGCAGTGTGGACGATCGGCGGATCGACTACCGGAGCGCCCTGGCGGAGCGGCGGGGGCGGGTGGCGTCCGCGGCCCGGACGTTCTTCCGGGAGCACGGGGCGGCAGAGGGCGAGGAAGGCGACTCGCCTTCGGCGGGATCCGGGCCTCTCGACCTGCTCGGAACGGAGCTGCGGCCCCCAGAGCTGGCCGGGTTCATGGCCCGGAACCCCGGGGCCACGGACTATGCACGGTTCCGTGCCCTGACGGAGCGGTACGGTGCGTGGAGCCGCTGGCCGGCCCGGCTCCGGGCCCGGGACGTCCGCCCCGGCGATTACGACCCCGAGCTGGCCCGGTACCACCTCTTCGCCCAGTGGCAGGCGGAGCGCCAGCTGGCGGAGGCGGAAGAGCGAGGAGCGTCGCGGGGCGTGTCGCTCTATCTCGACCTGCCGCTGGGCGTGCACCCCCACGGCTACGACACCTGGCGCGAGCGCGAGCAGTTCGTCCTCGACGCCACCGCGGGCGCGCCCCCCGACCCGCTGGCGCCCGGGGGCCAGCAGTGGGGGTTCCACCCGCCCCACCCGGAGACCGGGCGGCTCGACGGCCACCGCTACTTCATCGCGGCCCTCCGCAAGCACCTCCGGTTCGCACGGGTGCTCCGGATCGACCACGTCATGCAGATGCACCGCCTCTTCTGGGTACCCGATGGCGATGCCCGCAACGGCGTATACGTGCGCTACCCCCACCATGAGCTGTACGCCATTCTCAGCCTCGAGTCGCACCGGAACGGCGCCGTGATCATCGGAGAGGACCTCGGCACGGTGCCGAGACGGGTGCGCAGGGCCATGCGTGAGCACGGTCTGCCCGGTATGTACGTGACACAATTTTCTATGCGCGGAGGCGCGGAGGGCGCGCTCGTACCGGGGCGGGTACCGAAGGGGGCGCTGGCGTCCATCGGGACGCACGATACGCCGATGTTCGCGGCGTGGTGGACGGGTCGGGATGCGGAGGTCCGGGCGGAGCGCGGGCTGTTGGACCCGGCGGAGGCGGAGGCGCAGGTGGCAGGTCGGGCGGATCTGCGCGAGAAGATGATCCGCGGGCTGGGGGACGAGATCGATTTCGATTTCGATTTCGAGGTCGAGTCCGGGCTCGCGGCGGAGGACAAGGCTTCGGAGCAGGCGGAGTCCGGGCT
Source organism: uncultured Gemmatimonadaceae bacterium (assembly GCA_964605205.1). Classification (GTDB taxonomy): domain Bacteria; phylum Gemmatimonadota; class Gemmatimonadetes; order Longimicrobiales; family RSA9; genus JAWVYT01. The sequence continues at coordinate 7,787 of CAZSBL010000076.1, read as the reverse complement.
CGCGGAAGGGGCGGCGTCGCTGCTGCGAGATCCGGCGGAGCGGCGGCGCGCGCTGGCGGCGCAGGCGGCGCTGTACCGGGTGCTGGGACGGTCGGAGGCCGGACTGGTCCTTGCGAGTCTGGAGGACCTGTGGCTGGAGACGGAGCCGCAGAACGTGCCGGGGACACCGGCGTTGGAAAACTGGCGCCGGCGGGCCCGTCGCCCCATCGAGGCCGTGACGGAGGGCGCGCCGGCCAGGCTGTTGGGGACGTTGAACGCAGCGCGGGAAGGCAGGACATGAGTGCGCAGCTGACGGAGCTCGATCGCCACCTCTTCAACGAGGGCACGCACCGGGAGCTCTACCGCGCCCTGGGCGCGCACCCGACGGACGCCGGGACCCGGTTCGCGGTGTGGGCGCCGTCGGCGGAGTACGTGAGCGTGGTCGGCGATTTCAACGGCTGGGATGAGACGTCGCACCCGCTCGGGCCCCAGGGCAGCGCGGGGATCTGGGCCGGCGAGGTGGAGGGCGCCGGGCGGGGCCAGGTGTACAAGTACTTCATCCGCAGCCGGCACGACGGGTACCGTGTGGAGAAAGCGGACCCGGTGGGCTTCCATCACGAGACTCCACCGAGGACCGGGTCGGTGATCTGGGGCCTGGATTACGCGTGGGGTGACGCCGACTGGATGGCGAGCCGGGGCGAGCGGAGCGCGCTGGACGCGCCCGTCTCCATCTATGAGGTCCACCTGGGGTCGTGGATGCGGCCGCCGGACCGGGAGTTCCACACGTACCGCGAGCTGGCGCCGAAGCTGGTGGAGCACGTGCGGGAGGCCGGCTTCACCCACGTGGAGCTGCTTCCCATCATGGAGCACCCGTTCTTCGGCTCGTGGGGCTATCAGACCACGGGCTACTTCGCCCCGACCTCCCGGTACGGCACGCCACAGGACTTCATGTACCTGGTGGATCGGCTCCATCAGGCGGGGATCGGCGTCATCCTGGACTGGGTGCCGAGCCACTTCCCGAACGACGAGCACGGCCTCTCGTACTTCGACGGGACCCACCTCTACGAGCACGCCGACCCCCGGAAGGGTTACCACCCGGACTGGAAGTCGAGCATCTTCAACTACGGCCGCAACGAGGTCCGGAGCTTCCTGATCTCCAGCGCCCTCTTCTGGCTCGACTGCTACCACATCGACGGGCTCCGGGTCGATGCCGTGGCGTCCATGCTCTACCTGGACTACTCCCGGGAGGACGGCGAATGGATCCCGAACCGGCACGGCGGCCGGGAGAACCTCGAGGCCATCGACTTCCTCCGGCAGCTGAACGAGGCGGTCTACGGCGAGTACCCGGGCGTCCAGACGTTCGCCGAGGAGTCTACGGCGTGGCCCATGGTCTCGCGGCCCACCTCCATCGGTGGGCTCGGGTTCGGGTACAAGTGGGACATGGGCTGGATGCACGACACGCTGAAGTACATGCAGCGGGAGCCGGTGCACCGGAGCCACCACCACGACCAGATCACCTTCCGCGGCGTCTACATGTTCACCGAGAACTACACGCTCCCCCTCAGCCACGACGAGGTGGTCCACGGGAAGGGCTCGCTCCTGGGGAAGATGCCCGGCGACGACTGGCGAAAGCGGGCGAACCTGCGCCTGCTCTTCAGCTACATGTTCGGCCAGCCGGGAAAGAAGCTCCTCTTCATGGGCGCCGAGCTCGGCCAGGAGACCGAGTGGGCCCACGAGAGCCAGATCCAGTGGAATCTCCTGGGCGAGCCGGCGCACGCCGGCATCCGAGACCTCGTGGCGGCGCTGAATCACGTCTACCGGGAACGGCCCGCGCTCCACGCCGGCGATGTGGTGCCCGAGGGCTTCGAGTGGGTCATCGGCGACGACCGGGAGAACAGCGTGCTGGCGTTCCTGCGCCGGGATCGCCGGGGCCACGACGCCGGCGGGAACGAAGACGTGGCGTTGTGCGTTTACAACTTCACCCCCGTCCCCCGGGAGCAGTACCGGGTGGGCGTCCCCCGGGCCGGCGCGTGGACCGTTCTCCTCGACACCGACGCCGAGGCCTTCGGCGGGAGCGGCCACGCATCGACACAGGAGACCGTTACCGCCGACGAGGAGCCCGCCCACGGCCGGCCGTACTCGCTGGAGCTGACGCTCCCACCGCTGGCGGGGCTGATCCTGGCGCCCGGGAAATGACACCGACATTCGACCGGTCGGGCCGGCGGCCGATGTTCGACCGCTTCGCTTTCGACCGCAGCGCGCCTTCGGCGCTCGTTTTCGAGGTTCGGGGGCGTGGGACCTTCCTGGCGGACGTCCGCCGGCTTCTCCGCACTGCGGGTTCACGGGCAGGGGAAGGGGCGCGGTGGAGGCACGAAGGGGCTGGGTGGAGCAAGGGTGGGGTTGAACCCTCGCGAAGCGAGGCCGCCGGCCGCGTCAGCGGCCCGGCGATTGAACAGCGACGCCCGGAGGGCGGAGCGGTCGAACAGTGCGCCCGACGGGCGCAGACGCGTGAGGAGGTCCCATGACGGCTGACGGGCGCAGATACCTCTGCATCCACGGCCACTTCTACCAGCCGCCGCGGGAGAACCCGTGGCTCGAGGCCATCGAGCGCCAGGACTCGGCCTATCCGTTCCACGACTGGAACGAGCGGGTGACCGCCGAGTGCTACGCGCCGAACGCCGTCTCCCGGATCCTCGACGACCAGGGCCGGATCCGGGAGCTGGCCAACAACTACGAGCGGATCAGCTTCAATTTCGGCCCTACGCTCCTGCACTGGCTCGAGGACCACGCCGAGGACACGTACCAGGCGATCCTGGACGCGGACCGGCGGAGCATCGCGCGGTTCGACGGCCACGGCTCGGCGCTGGCGCAGGTCTACAACCACGTGATCATGCCGCTGGCGAACGAGCGGGACCGGCGGACGCAGGTGATCTGGGGCGTACGGGACTTCGAGCACCGGTTCGGGCGGGCGCCCGAGGGGATCTGGCTCGCCGAGACGGCCGCGGACATCCCGACGCTGGAGGCGGTGGCGGAGCAGGGGCTGCGGTTCACGATCCTGGCGCCGCACCAGGCGGCGAGGGTACGGCCGCTGGCCGACGTGCCGCCGGATCCGGGAGTGCCGGGCGGGCCGGAGGCGGAGGCGGAGCCGGAGGCCTCACCGGCGGTGGCGGAAGGGTGGATGGACGTGTCGGGCGGGCGGATCGACCCCACCCGTCCCTACCTGTGTCGGCTCCCGAGCGGTCGCGAGATCGTGCTCTTCTTCTACGACGGGCCGATCAGCCGGGCCGTGGCGTTCGAGGGACTGCTGCGGAGCGGCGACAGGTTCGCGAGCCGACTGCTGCAGATGTACAACCACGAGCGGGCGTGGCCGCAGCTGGGCCACATCGCCACGGACGGCGAGACGTACGGCCACCACCACCGGCACGGCGACATGGCGCTGGCGCGTGCGCTCCAGGTGATCGAGGAGCGCGAAGACGTGGAGCTCATCAACTACGGCGCGTTCCTCGATCGGCACCCGCCGGACCACGAGGTGATGATCGTGGAGGACACGTCGTGGAGCTGTGCGCACGGGATCGAGCGTTGGCGGTCCGACTGTGGCTGCAGCACGGGCGGCCGGGCGGGCTGGACCCAGGCGTGGCGGGAGCCGCTGCGGCGGGCGCTGGACGAGCTGCGTCCGGAACTGGACGCCCGCTACGAGCGGGAGGCGATGGCGTACCTGAGGGATCCGTGGGCGGCCCGGGACGCGTACGTGGACGTGGTCCTGGATCGGTCGGCGCCGGTGCTGGACGATTTCTTCGCGACCCGTGCCGTGCGGCAGCTGAGCCCGCCGGAGCGGATCCGGGTCACGAAGCTGCTGGAGCTGCAGCGGCACGCCATGCTCATGTACACGAGCTGTGGCTGGTTCTTCGCGGACCTGTCGGGGATCGAGACGGTGCAGGTGCTCCAGTACGCGGGTCGGGCGATCCACCTGGCGCAGGAGGTGGCGGGCGACGGGATCGAGGACCACTTCCTCCGCTCGCTCTCGGACGCGGAGTCGAACCTCCCGTCGCAGGGCGACGGGCGGGCGATCTACGACCGCACGGTCCGTGAGGCCCGGGTCGACCTGTCGGAGGTGGGCGCCCACTTCGCCATCTCGAGTCTGTTCGTGGAAGCGGAGGAGCAGACGAGGGAGTACTGCTACGATATCGAGGTGGCTGACCAGGAGGTCCGGGAGGCGGGCCGGGCGAGACTGGCCACCGGGTTGATCACCGTGGAGTCGCGGGTGACGAAGGAGTCGGAGCTTTTGAGCTACGGCGTGCTGCACCTGGGCGACCATACGATCCACGCCGGGGTCCGCCCGTTCCGGGACGCCGACGATTTCAACGTCATGCGGGAGGATGTCGTCACGTCGTTCGAGGCCGCGGACTTCACCGATACGATCCGGACGCTCGACCGGCACTTCGAGAAGGCGACGTACAGCCTGCGGTCCCTCTTCCAGGACCAGCGGCGGCAGGTGCTCGACCAGATCATCGGGTCAACGCTCCGGGACGCCGAGGCCGAGTACCGGCAGGTCTACGAGCGGAACGCGCCGCTTATGCGCTTCCTTCACGACCTGGATATCCCGATGCCCACGGCGCTGCTCCTGGCGGGTGAGTACGTGATCAACACCAGCCTGGTCCGGGAGGTCAGCGATCCGGAGATGGAGCTGGACCGGATCCGGTCGCTGCTCCAGGATGCTGCCCGCCGGGAGATCGAGCTGGACACCGAGGGGCTCGGCTTCGCGTTCCAGCATACGCTGGAGGAGATCGCCGCCGGGCTGCTGGAGGCGCCGGAAGACGCGGGGGAGGTCCGTCGCCTGGATGAAGCGATCCGGCTGGCCATCGAGGCGCCGTTCGAGGTCAACCTGTGGACGGTGCAGAACGCGGTGTACGACCTGCGGAGGGACGAGGCCGGCCCGATCCGGGAGCGGGCGGGCGCCGGTGACGGAACGGCCCGATCGTGGAACGAGGCGTTCGCCTCCCTGGCGGACGCGGTGAGGGTGGCGGTAGACGACTAGGGCGGGGCCATCGTACTTTGGGGCCGTTCGCCCCCCCCCGACCGGAGCGACGGATCCCGTGGACAGCACGGTCGTCACATTTATTCTCTCCCTGGTGGTCCTGCTCTTCGTGGCGACGGTCATGTCCGTCCTCACGAAGCGGGTCAAGATGCCGCTGTCCATCGTCCTGGTGCTGGTGGGGCTGCTGCTGGGCGAGCTGATCCGGCTGTACCCCGAACTCGAGCCGCTGGCCCGGCTCCAGCTCTCCGAGGAGATCCTCCTCTACCTCTTCCTGCCCACGCTGGTCTTCCACGCCGCGTTCGCCATCGACGCGCGGCTCCTGATGAAGAACATCGGACCCGTCCTCGTGCTGGCGATCCCGGCGGTCATCATCTCGTTCGCCGGTGTGGGGTACGGACTCCACTGGACGCTCGGGATGCCGCTGGGCGCCGCGCTCGTGTTCGGCGCCCTCATCACCGCCACGGACAGCAGTGCCGTACTCACCATCTTCCGGGAGATCGGTGCGCCCAAACGGCTGAAGATCCTGGCCGAGGGCGAGAACATCTTCAATGACGCTGTCTCCATCGTGATCTTCCTCCTGGCCGCCGGGGCCGTGGGGATCGGGACGGTGTCGGTCCCGGAGGACGCGAACGTGTTCCTGTTCGGCGTCCGGGAGTTCACGGTGGCGTTCGTGGGCGGGCTGGGCACCGGGGCGGTGGTGGGGTTCGTGTTCGGGAAGATGATCGAGGCCGTCGAGAACGACGACCTGATCGAGATCCTGCTCACGACCGTGGTCGCGTTCCTCGCCTTCCTGGTGGCGGAGTTCGCCATCGGTGCCTCCGGGATCACCGCGGTGGTGGGCGCCGGGCTGATGCTCGGCGGCTGGGGGCGGACCAAGTTCTCAACGGGCACCCTGGACTACCTGAACCGGTTCTGGGCGTACCTGGCATTCGTGGTCAACTCGCTGGTCTTCCTGCTGACCGGTCTGGCCGTGGTCTGGAGGCCGGTGCTGGCCACCATCGGCCTCGGCGCCATCGCCGTGGCGTTCCTCGTCTCCATCGTGGCCCGGGGCGTGAGTATCTACGGCCTCTTCCCGCTGGTGAATATGCTGCCCGGGATCGAGCGGACGGGGGGGCGCTACCAGACCGCCATCGTGTGGGGCGGGATCCGGGGCGGTACCGCGCTGGCGCTGGCCCTCACCCTTCCCGCCGACTACGGCCAGAGGGAGCTTGTGGTGGGGCTGACCATCGGCGTGGTGCTCTTCAGTCTCTTCTTCCAGGGGCTGACGCTCGACCCCGTGATCCGGCTGCTGGGACTCCACAAGGTGACGCCCCAGGAGGAGTACAGTCGCAACGAGGCCGTGCTGCGGGTGAAGCGCGCGGCCCGACGCCGGATCCCCGCGCTCCGGGCTGGCGGTGTGATCAGCGAAACCGTGGCCCGGGAGGTCGAGCAGAGCTACCTGGCCGAGGAGCAGGCGGCCCGGGAGCGGGTCGAGCTCATGCGTCAGCACGAGCTGGTGGGGCCGGAAGAGGAGCTCCGGCTGCTACGGGGCCAGATGCTGCTGGCGGAGAAGCGGTCTTATCGGGAGCTGTTCCAGACGGGGGTGATCTCCGAGAAGACGTTCAAAGACCTGCAGCACTCCATCGATGTCCAGATCGACTCGCTGCGCCGGTCGGGCGAGATGCCGAGCTGGACGATCCACTCGCCGATCCGATGGCGACTGCAGCGGACCGTCTTCCGGCTGATCGACGCCATGGTGCCGCGGGGCGGCCTCGCCCAGCGGTACCGGCTGAACCGGATCGCCGGGCGCTATGAGGAGAACTGGGCCCGGGTCATCACCTCGAACCGCATCCTGAACGAGCTCGGCGGGATAGACGACGGGGGCGCGTTCCAGCCGGAGGCCGTGGCCGAGGCCCGGGCGCTGTACACCCGGTGGCGCGACAACGCCCAGAAGCGCCTCGACCTGATCGGCGAGCAGTTCCCCGAATACGCTACCAAGGTCCAGGAGCTGGTGGCGCTCCGCCTCTGCCTGCACGCCGAAGACGAGACGATCGTCGAGCTGGGGGAGCTCGACGCCCTCTCCGAGCGCGATGTCATGGAGCTGCGCCAGGACGTGGAGCGGCGCCTTCGGGCGCTCCGACAGAAGCCGATCCGGGAGCTGGAGCCTACGCCCCGGGAGCTCCTGGCCAAGGTCCCGTTCTTCAAGGGGCTGCCCGCCGAAGAGTTCGACTGCATGGTGGAGCTGCTCCGGCCCCGGACGCTCCTGGCCGATGAGGTGGTGGTCCGTCAGGGCGCCGTGGGTGACTCCCTCTTCCTCATCGGTCGCGGCGTGGTCCGGGTCTCCATCGAGGACGAGACCGGCGAGTCGAAGCCGGTGGCCACCCTCCTGGCCGGTGACTTCTTCGGCGAGATGGCCATGCTCGGCCGATCGGTCCGCTCGGCGACGGTGACCACCACTACCGACTGCGTGCTCTACGAGCTGCGCCGCGAGGACCTGGAGCCGGCGCTCGAGGTCTGCCCGACCATGCGGCAGGTGCTGGAGGCCGTGTCGGTGAAGCGGTGGAGGGAGTTGAGGGAGCGATAGCGGCGGCTGGCCGCCGCTGTCGCGGCGCGGGCCACGGGCCCGCGCAACAGGCGGCGCGGCTGGCGTCATCGCGACACCCGTCGGCGCTGCGGACGCGCCGCATCAGGCGCCGGCCTCCGGCCGTCGCAACAGGCCCGGCCTGGCGGCCGGGCAACCGGCGGCGGCTGCGCCGCCGCAACCGGCGCCTTCGGCGCAGAGGGCTCGGGGCCT
>CAZSBL010000075.1:0-16102 GCA_964605205.1 uncultured Gemmatimonadaceae bacterium | reverse complement strand
CGTCCATGCGCTCGATGTCCGGGTCCTGTGTGATGGCCAGGAAGAGGGCGGGGACCCCCGGGAACATGGTGACCCGGTACCTGGTGATGTTTTTGAGCAGGTCCGGGATGTCGCGCGGGTTGGGGGCCAGCACGATGTGGGCACCGATGGCGATGGGGAATAGCATGGCGACGGTCATCCCGAGCACGTGGAAGTAGGGCAGGCATGCGAGACAGACCTCTTCGGCCGGCTTGGCCCGGACGAACCACGCCCGGCCCTGCTGCACGTTCCACGAGAGGTTACGGTGCGTCAGCATGGCCCCCTTCGACACGCCGGTGGTTCCGCCGGTGTACTGGAGGACCGCCACGTGGTCCAGAGAGAGATCGACGGGCGGCGGGTTCGGCTCGCTGTCGGAGATCAGGTCGCGGAAGAAATGGACGCCCTCCTCCCGGGGGACCTTCACGTACTGGCCCGTCTTCCGGAGCTTGAGGGGCGCCAGCCAGCGGAGCGGGATCGGCAGGTACTCGGGGATCGAGGTAACCACGACGTGCTGCACTCCGGTCCGGTCCAGGATCCCCCGGAGCCGGTCCCGCCAGAGGTAGTCGAGCGTTACGACCACGGTGACGCCGGCGTCGTTGAACTGGTGCTCGACCTCGCGTTCGACGTACAGGGGATTGGTGTTGACCACCTGGGCGCCGAGGCGGAGGGTGGCGAAGTAGGCGATCACGAGCTGGGGGAGGTTGGGCAGCCACACGGCGACCCGACTGTCCCGGGTCACGCCGAGGCCGGCCAGCCCGGACGCGAAGCGGTCCACCTGGTCCTTCAGCTCGGCGTAGGTGAGGGTCTTCCCCTTGAGCGTGACGGCCGGGTGGTCCGGCCACGTGCGCGCCGATTCGTCGAGGTACTCCAGGAGGGACTTCTCCTCGAAGTCCAGCTCCACGGGGACGCCGTCGTCGTAGTGCCGGGTCCAGGTGGGGTCCATGGTCCGCGTCCTTTCGCTCGGGTACGCTCGAATGCATGTCTGACCGGCGTCGCTTCCGCAAGGACGACGGTACGGTTGAGCCCTCCCACCCCTCGTCTGTCGGTTCACCCGACGCGCGGATTGCGCCGGTTCGAGTGTCGGGATAACGTTCCCGAAAACACCCGTACGGCACGCGGCTCTCTCTGCCGGGTGAGGTCGCGGGCCGGGGAGATGACCTGCCATGAGTCCTGATATCCGCCCCGCCTACGATTTCGACGCCTGGCTCGCGGGCCATTCCCGTGACTGGTACGACGACGACACCCTTCTCCAGCAGCTTTTGGACCGCCATGCGCCGGGCGCGGACCGCGTCCGGCTGGAACGGCTCGGTGCCCGCGTGGCCGGAGAGCTGCGGGAGCTGGCCGAGGAGTCGGCGCTGCCGTCGAACGCGCCGTGGGTGCATCGCCGGGACGCCCACGACCACCGGATCGACCGGGTGGTGCTCCCGGCTTCGACGGAGGAGGCGCTCCGGATCGCCCATGGCGACGAGGGGCTTGGCGCGGTCCGCGGCGACCCGTTCGTCCACTACGCCCTGATCTACGTCCTGGCGCAGAACGGAGAGGCCGGAGTGGCGTGCTCGCTGGCGTGCACCGACGGGCTGGTGCGGGCGCTGCAAGCGGACCCGGGCCATGCCGGGGATGGCGATGGGGCCGGCGGTAGCGCTGAGGCCGGTGGCGCTGGGGCCGCTGACTCCGGCAGTGACGCCGCGGACCCCCGGCGCGTGGCGCTCGAGGCCGTGCTGGACTCATCGCCCGATGGGTACGCCCACGGGGCCCAGTTCGTCACGGAGATCCAGGGCGGATCGGATGTCCCGGCCAACCGGACGCGGGCGGAGCCCGAGGGAGACGGCCGGGCGGCGTACCGTCTCCACGGCCAGAAGTGGTTCTGCTCGAACATCAACGCGGACTGGTTCCTGGTGACGGCCCGACCGGAATCGGGGGCCGGCGCGGGCGAGGTGGCGGTGTTCCTGGTACCGGCGTACGTGGACGGAGGGCGGAACGGCTACACCATCGACCGGCTCAAGGACAAGCTGGGCACCCGGGAGCTGGCCACGGCGGAAGTCACGTTCGAGGGCGCCCGCGGGTGGATGGTCGGGCCGCCGGACCGGGGCGTGGGGTTCCTGCTCCGGGAGGTGCTGACGCCATCCCGCTACGGCTGCGTGATCTTCGCCGCCGGCGCGCTGCGGCGGGCGGAGTGGCTGGCCACGCGCTATGCGGAGTTCCGGGAGGCGTTCGGGCGGCCCATCGCGGACTACCCGCTGGTACGCCGCACCCTCGAGACCCTGACCGAGGCCCGGGGGCAGGCGCTTACGGTGTGCTTCGAGCTGCTGCGGCTCTGGGAGGCCGCCGAGGCCAGCGACTACCGGGGCCAGGAGGCCCGGGACTTCCGGATCCTGCTGAGCCTGGCCAAGCCCGTCCTCACCCGCATGGCGACGGCGCGGATCCACGAGGCCATGATGGTCCTGGCCGGGAACGGTATCGAGGAGCGGTTCTCGCCGCTGCCCCGCCTCTACCGGGACAGCGTGATCATGGAGACGTGGGAAGGCCCCCACAACGTCCTGTTCACGCAGGCGCTCCGTGACCTTGTCCGGTTCGAGATGGAGCCGGAGGTGTTCCTCCGGCGAGTCACGGGCGCGTCGCGTCCGGAGCTGGCGGAGACCCTGGCCGACGCCCTCTCCCGGGCCCGCGATGACGACACGGCCGATGATGGGACGGTCCGCATGGCCGACCTCGCCCCCGACCTGATGGCGGCCGTGGCCGAGGGGGCGGGCGGCTGAGGCTCCGACCCTCAGCCGCTCTCGCGGATCTTCTCCGTCAGCACCGGCAGCAGATCCATCAGATCGGCCACCACGCCCACGGTGGCCTCCTGGAAGATCGGGGCCTTGGGGTTCGTGTTGACGGCCAGCATCCACGGGCTGCCCTTGATGCCCCCCATGTGCTGGAACGACCCGCTGATGCCCATGGCCAGGTAGACCTTCGGCTGAACGGTCTTCCCGGAGGTGCCGACCTGCCGGGAGGGTTCGAGCCACTTGGCGTCGACGATGGGCCGGGAGCAGGCGACGGCCGCGCCCATGGCCTCAGCCAGCTCCTCCACCAGCTCGATGTTGTCCTCGTCCTCGATCCCGCGGCCCACGGCCACGAGGACGTCCTCGCGGGTGATGTCCACGTCGCCGATCTCGGCTTCGATCACTTCGATGAAGGTCCGCTTCGCCGTGACGCCGTCGGCGGCGGACGACCTGTCCACCACCTCCCCGGACGCTGCGGCGTCGGCGGCGGGGAAGGCGCCGGGACGGACGGTGATGACCGCGCCATCGGCGATATCGGCGTGGACGTGGGCGCTGATCTGGCCCGAGTATTCCTGGCGCACGACCTTGAGCGTAGTGCCGTCCAGCCCATCCGCGCCCACGACGTCGGGGACGTACGCGGCGCCCATCTTCACGGAGAGCCCGGGGCCGAGGTCCATCCCGAAGGTGTCATGGGGCAGGAGCACGATCGACCCTGCGGGCACGATGTCCAGGAGGATCGGGCGGAGCAGCTCGGCGTTGGGGTAGGCCAGCGGCTCGGCGTCGACCTTCCAGACCTGGCCGAACGAGCCGGCCGCTTCCTGGCAGACCGGGTCGACCCCGGCTCCGGCGACGATGGCCGTCGGGGCGCTGCCGGGGAACAGCTGCTCGGCGGCGGCCGCCAGCTCGAGGGCGGTGTCGTCGATGGTGCCCTCGTGGTGCGTCACGTATACGAAGACTGTGGCGTCCATTATCGGATCCCTCCCTGGGCCTTCAGCAGACCCACGATCTGATCGGCCATTTCCTCGATGCTCCCCTCGATCATCTCGGCGCCGGCTCCCTGCTCGGGGATGAAGTAGTCGACACGTCTGACCCGGGCGCCGTCGGCGCCGACGCTCCCCGGGTCGAGTCCCAGCTCGCCCGAATCCAGCACCGGGATCTCGTAGGAGGCCACCTTGCGGATGCCCCGGATCCCGACGTAGCGCGGCTCGTTGATCCCCGTCTGGATCGAGAGCACGCACGGCGTCTCGATCTCGCTGATCTCCTGGTTCCCGCCCTCGATCTCCCGTCCGATCCGGAGGGGGCTGCTGCCGTCGGCCTCGATGAGGTTGACCACCGAGGCGTACGGCCAGTCGAGGAGCGCCGCGAGCATGCCGCCCACCTGGGCGGCGCCGTCGTCGGCCTGAGCGCCGGTCAGGATCAGGTCACAGGACCCCTTCTGCGCGGCCGCGGCCAGGATCCGGGCGGTGCCGAGGCCGTCGGAGCCCTCGAAGGCGGGGTCGCTGGCCAGGCGGCCTTCCTCCGCGCCCATGGCCATCTCGCGGTAGATCACGTCCTCGCCCTCGTCGTCGTCGACGGAAATCACGGTGACGGTCCCACCCACCTCTTCGACGATGCTGACCGCCTCCTCGACGGCGTAGTTGTCCCACTCGTTGACCGAGTAGACCAGATCGTCGCGCTGAATGTCTCCGCCGTCCGGCGCGAGGGTGATCTCGTTCTCCGCCGGGTCGGGGACCCGTTTGATGCAGACCAGAATCTCCATGTCGTTTCCCGTGAATGGTTCAGTCCTGAAGCTGCCGATCGACCAGCTCGACCAGGTCGATGGCCTCCATCTCTCCCTCGAGGCCGGCCACCTTGATGGCGTCCTCGATGTTCGTCAGACAGTAGGGGCAGGCGGTGACGATCACATCGGCGCCGGCTTCCCGTGCCTGCTCCACCCGCACCACGCCCATCCGCTCATCTTCCTCCGGCTCGTAGAAGAGCATCAGGCCGCCGCCGCCGCAACAGAAGGAGCGATCGCGGCAGTGGCCCTCCATCTCCACGCGTTTCAGGCCGGGGATCCCGTCAATGGCGTCTCGCGGGGCGTCGTAGGTGTCGTTGTGGCGGCCGAGATAGCAGGGGTCGTGGAACGTGTACGTCTTCGACGAGTCCTCCAGCGGCTTGAGCGTCAGCCGGCCGCTGGCCACCGCGTCGGCGATCAGCTCGCTGATGTGCTGGACCGGAGGCATGTCATCGTAGTCGTGGCGCAGCGTGTTCAGCGTGTGGGGATCGTTCACCACGATGCTCTTCGCTTCCGACGCACGGATCGACTCGGTGTTCTCTTCCTTCAGCATGTCGAAGAGCATCTCCTCGCCGAACCGCCGGACGTCGTTCCCGCTGTCCTTCTCGTCGGTGCCGAGGACGGCGAAGTCCACATCGCCGCGGGCCAGGACCCGCGCGGTGGCCTGCGCGATCTTCTGCATGCGATCATCGAAGGAGGTGATGCTGTCCACGAAGTACAGCGTCTCCGCCGTGTCTCCATCGTCCACCCGCTTGATGGCCGCGGCCTTACCGTTGCCACTGCCGTTCCCGCCGTCGCCGCCGGTCCCACTGCCGGTCCCGTTGCCGGTCCCGTTGCCGTCCCCGGAGCCGTTCCCAACGCCGGCAGCGTTGATCCAGTCCGCGCGGGTCTTCTCCCGCTTGCCCCAGGGGTTGCCTCGCTTCTCGAGGGCGGCCAGCGGCTTCTGCATGGTCTGGGGCACGTTGCCCTCGTCCACCATCCCGCGCCGCAGGTCCACGATCTTGTCGATGTACTCGATGGCCACCGGGCACTCCTGTTCGCAGGCGCCGCAGGTGGTGCACGACCAGATCTCGTGCTCGCTGTAGATCCCGCCGATCAGCGGGTCCGAGTCCGTCTTCGACCTGCCGAGGACGGGGTAGTGTTCGAACGCGTAATCCCGGGCCTTGATGCTGATGAACCGGGGCGACAGCGGTCGACCCACCGCCGTGGCGGGGCAGTGGTCGGAGCAGCGGCCGCAGTCCACGCAGCTGTAGAAATCCAGCATGTGCTTCCACGTGAAGTCCTCGAAGGTCCGGACGCCGAACGAATCGAGCTCGAGGAGCTCCTCCTCCGACAGGCCGTAGCGCACCGGCTTGACCGTGCCGGTCTCCAGACGCATGAAGAAGACGTTGAAGAGCGACGTGATGACGTGGAAGTGCTTGCCGAACGGGAGCAGGCAGAGGAAGAAGAAGAAGGTCAGGTCGTGGACCGTGTATGCCGCCAGGCTGATGGAGTCCAGTGTGGGGACCGCCGTTCCGGACAGCCACCGCTCGAAGGTCCACGAGAGCGTCAGTACCGTGGCGGGGGCGGCCCCCGGATCGGCGGCGAGGTGGCTGGCCTCGAACAGGCTCTCGGAGACCATGAGGATCCCGATGAGCCCCAGGACCAGGAGCGCCTCGCCGGTGTGGTCCTTCCCCAGCTCCTCGGGGACCGCGTACCGGGTCGGTCGGAAGTAGGCCCGGCGGATCGCCAGGATCACCACCGCCACGAACACGGCGGTGGAGGCGTAGTCCCTGGCGATGTCGTAGACCGTGCCGAGGGCGCCGTCGAGCCCCGGCATCTGGAAGCCCTGGAAGATCCCGAGGAGCACCAGCTCCGTCGAGCGGATGGCCAGGACCAGGAAGCCGAAGAAGACCACGATATGCAGCACCCCGGCCAGCCGGTAGCGGGGGTGCCGCCACTGGCCGAGCCAGTACTTCAGCACCCTCACGAGCCGCTGACCGAGCCGGTCGAAGCGCGGGTCTCGTGCGCCTCGACGCAGGGGCGCCGCTCGTCGCACGATCACCCAGGCGAAGACGGCGATCGCCACCAGGGCGATCAGCAGGAACAGCACGTTCCCGGGGATCCCGGCGATCGTCGCGGCCGCCGGCGAAAAAGACAGCTCGGCCATCACTTCCTCCTTCGGTGCCCTGTCAGCCCCCGAACGCGTCCTCGGGGATATCCACCACCACACTGCTGCCGGACAGTATCACGTCCAGCTTCCCGAGGGTCACCGGGAGGGTGTTCTGGGTGAAGTACTCGGCGCTCTTGATCTGGCCCTCGTAGAACGCCTGGTCTTTCCGCTTCGCCCCGGCCTCGAGCGTCTCCGCCGCGATCCGGGCACGCCACAGGAGCATCCACGCCACGATGAGGTCACCGCAGACCTCCAGGAAGGGATGGGCGTGGGCCGCGGCAACGGGCAGCCGCCCGAACATGGCCGTCTGCCCCAGGTGCCGGGCCACCGCCTCGAGCTGGATCAGCGCCTCCTCGACGCTCTCGGCCAAGTCGGCGGTGGCGTCCAACTCGCCGGCGGCGGCGATGGTGTCGCGCATCTGGTCGGCCAGGTCGAGGATCGGCCGGCCGCCGTCCTGCCCGAGCTTGCGGAAGAGCAGGTCCATGGCCTGGATCCCGTTGGTGCCCTCGTAGATCGGCGTGATCCGGGCGTCGCGGAGCAGCTGCTCCACCGGGTACTCCTTGATGTACCCGTAGCCGCCGTACACCTGCACGCCGTGGTCGCACACCTCCAGGCTCCGCTCCGTGGTGTACGCCTTGGCGATGGGGATCAGGAAGTCGATGATCCCCTGGAGGCTCTCCTTCTCATCCGGGTCCTCGCTGATGGCCATCCGGTCGAAGCAGTGGGCGACGTAGAGCGACAGGCTCCGGAGTCCCTCCACGTAGACCTTCATGTTCATCAGCATCCGCCGCACGTCGGGATGGCGAATGATCGGGACCGACGGCGCTTCCTTGTCCCGCATATTCCGGAGATCCCGCCCCTGGATCCGGGTGCGGGCGTAGTCGAGGGCGTACATGTACGACGCGCTGGCGGAGGCCAGCGCCTGGTCGCCCACCATGAGCCGGGCGTCGTTCATCATCAGGAACATGGCCCGCATGCCCTTGTTCGGCTCGCCCAGCAGCAGCCCGCGGCAGTTTCCGCTGCTGCCCAGCGCGATGGAGCACGTTGAGTTGCCGTGGATCCCCATCTTCTCCTCGATCCCCGTGCACACCACGTCGTTGGGCTCGCCGAGGCTGCCATCCTCATTGACCCAGATCTTCGGGACGATGAACAGCGAGATCCCCTTGGTGCCGGCGGGCGCACCCTCGATCCGGGCCAGCACCGGGTGGATGATGTTCTCCGTCATGTCGTGCTCGCCCGACGAGGCGAAGATCTTGTTCCCGACGATGGAGTAGGTCCCGTCGTCGTTGGGCGTGGCCGTAGCCTCCAGCGCGCCCACGTCCGAGCCCGCCTGCGGCTCGGTCAGCAGCATGGTGCCCGTCCACTCGCCGGTGTACAGCTTCTTCACGAAGAGCTTCTTCTGCTCCTCGGTCCCGAAGGTCTCGACGAGCTTCCCGGCGCCGTGGCTGAGCCCGCCGTACATGAGGAAAGCGAAGTTCGCCGCCTGGAGGATGTTCGTGGCGGCCGACGCCACCGATCGGGGCATCTCCTGCCCGCCCCATTCCAGGTCCTCGGTCAGCGCCAGCCACTCGCCCTCCCTCAGGGCGTTCCAGGCGCTGTGGAACGACTCGGGGACCGTCACGGTCCCGCTGTCGAACTGGGCCCCGATGCGGTCGCCATCGGCCTGCGTGGGCAGGATCTCCTTCACCGCGAGCGTGCGCGCCTCGGAGATGACCAGGTCCACCACCTTCCGGTTGAAATCGGCGAAGCGCTCGTGGTCGGCGAGCTTCGCCACCTTCAGCTGTTCGTGGAGGACGAAATCGATATCTCTACGGTCGGCGAGTATCTGTGCCATGTTCCCTCGGTTGTGTTCCAGTGGGCCGGTGTGTCAGATCTGTTCGAAGACGGTGGCGATGCCCTGACCCATGCCGATGCACATGGTCGCCACGCCGGTGGCGTAGCCGTCGGACTTCATCAGATGGAGCAGGGTGGTGATGATCCGTGCGCCGGAGCAGCCCAGGGGGTGACCGAGGGCAATGGCGCCGCCGTTGAGATTCACCTTCTCATCCATCTCCCGGCGCAGCCGCAGGTCCTTCAGGACGGGCAGCGACTGGGCCGCGAAGGCCTCGTTGAGCTCCCAGAGATCGATGTCCTGGATCTTGAGCTCCGCCCGGTCCAGGGCCTTGTGGACCGCCGGTACGGGCCCGTAGCCCATGATGGACGGATCGACCCCCACCGTGGCCATGGCCCTCACCCGGGCCATGGGTTCCAGACCGAGGTCCCGGGCCCGCTCCCACGACATCACCAGAAGCGCCGAGGCGCCATCGGAGATCGCCGATGAGTTGCCGGCGGTCACCGTGCCGTTCCGCGGATCGAAGGCCGGCTTCAGCGCGGCCAGGCTCTCCATGTTCGTGTCCTCCCGGATCACCTCGTCGTAGTCGAAGATGCGGGAGAACCCGTCCGCGTCGTGCCCGTCGATGGGGATGATCTCGGCGGCGAACCGGCCCTCGGCCCTCGCCCCCGCGGCCTTCCGGTGCGAGCGCAGCGCGAACTCGTCCTGTGCCTCACGGCTGATGCCGTGCATGTTCGCCAGCAGCTCGGCGGTGAGGCCCATCATCCCGGCCGCCTTCGCGTGGTACTTGCTCATGGCGGGATCCGGGTCGAGCCCGTGGTCCATGGGGATGTGCCCCATGTGCTCCACGCCTCCCGCGATGAAGACATCCCCGTTTCCCGTCATGATGGACATGGCGGCCGAGTGCAGGGCGCTCATGGATGAGCCGCAGAGCCGGTTGATGGTCTGCGCCCCGGTGCTGTGCGGGATCCGGGTCCGCAGCGCCGCGAACCGGCCGACGTTGAACCCCTGCTCGAGGGTCTGCTGTGCGCACCCCCAGACCACGTCCTCCACCTCGGCGGGGTCGACGGCGGGGTTGCGGTCGAGCAGCGCTTCAATGAGCTCGGCGGAGAGATGCTCGGCCCGTACGTTCCGGAACATCCCACCCTTGGAGCGGCCCATCGGTGTGCGGACCGCATCTACGACGACGGCGTCGTTCATGGCTTACCTCTCTTCCTTGGCGGTTCCGGCGAGCTCTGCGGTCTCGGCGGGCCGGTCGGTTTCGTGGAACTGGCCTCCGTTCTCGGCGAGCTGCAGCATCTGCTGTGTCGGCTCGTAGAGCTTCCCCAGATCCTCGTACGCGCCGGCCAGCTCGACCAGCGCGGGCAGGCCGACGGCGTCGGCGTACCGGAACGGCCCGCCACGGAACGGCGGGAAGCCCAGCCCGTAGACCAGCGCGATGTCGACCTCGACGGGCGTCCGGACGATGTCGTCCTCGAGGCAGCGGGAGCACTCGATGAGGAGGGGGAGCATCATGCGGTCGATGATGTCCTGGTCGCTGATGGAATCACTGTTGTCGGCCTGGACCAGCGGCTCGAGGAGCTTCTCCGTTTCCGGGTCCACGGTCTTCTTCGGCTTCCCCTTCCGGTCGGGCTCGTAGACGTAGAAGCCCTTGCCGCTCTTCTGACCGTAGCGCTCCGCCTCGAACATCACGTCGAGGGCAGTCCGCTCCGACGTGGCCATCCGGTCCGGGTACGCTTCGGCCATGACCTCATCGGCGTGGTGCGCGGTGTCGATGCCCACCACGTCCAGGAGATAGGCGGGCCCCATGGGCCAGCCGAACTTCTCCATCACCGCGTCGATCCTGAGGAAGTCGACCCCCTCGTTGACCAGCATCATGAAGCCGGCGAAGTAGGGGAAGAGGACGCGGTTGACCAGGAAGCCCGCGCAGTCGTTGACCACCACCGGCGTCTTGCCCATGGCCAGGGCGTACGCGACGGTGGTGGCCACCGCCCGGTCGCTCGACTTCTCGCCACGGATCACTTCCACCAGCGGCATCCGGTGGACCGGGTTGAAGAAGTGCATGCCGCAGAAGCTCTCGGGCCGCTCGAGCTCCGCCCCGAGCCGGGTGATGGAGATGGTGGAGGTGTTGCTGGCCAGCACGGCCTCCTCCTTGGTCCGCTCCTCCACCTCGGCCAGCACCGACTTCTTGATCTTCTCGTTCTCCACCACCGCTTCCACCACGATGTCCACGTCCTCGAAATCGCCGTAGCCGAGGGTCGGCCGGACCCGGGTCAGGATGTCCGCCATCTCGTCGGCGTCGATCTTCTCCCGCGAGAGCTGCTTGCCCAGCAGCTTCCTCGCCTCGGACATCCCGAGATCCAGTGCCTCGTCGTCGATGTCCTTCATCACGATCGGAACGTCCTCGTACGCCGACTGGTAGGCGATCCCGCCGCCCATGATCCCGGCGCCGAGGACCGCGGCCGACTCCACCTCCGGAGCCTGCTCCGCCATCTTCTTCGCCACCTTCTTCACGTACTGGTCGCCCAGGAAGATGGTGACCAGGTTGGCGGCCGTGGGCGTCTTCGCCATCCGGGCGAACCCCTTCGCCTCCACCTCCAGCGCTTCGTCCCGCTCCATGGTGGCGCTCTGCTGCATCGCCTTGATGGCGGCGACGGGGGAAGGATAGTTGCGGCCGGCCTTACCGGCCACGAATCCCTTCGCGGTCTCGAACGCCATCATGCTCTCGGTCAGGTTGAGCTCGAGGGGCGAGACCTTCTCGGCCCGGCGCGCCCGCCAGTCGCGCTGGCCGGCCATCGCCTGCTCGAGCAGGTCGAGGGCGCCTTCCCGCAGGACCCCGGGCTCGAGGACCGCGTCGACCACGCCGGTCTCGTACGCCGTCTCGGCGTCGTACTGGTTCCCGCTGGCGATCCACTCGATGGCGTTGTCGGCGCCCGCCAGGCGGGAGAGCCGCACGGTGCCGCCGAAGCCGGGGAAGATCCCCAGCTTCGTCTCGGGCAGGCCGACCTTGGCGGTGGACGACATGACGCGGTAGCTGGTGGTCAGCGCGAGCTCGAGCCCACCACCGAGGGCGAAGCCGTTGATGGCCGTCACCGACGGGAAGTCGAAGTCCTCGATCCCCGAAAAGATCCGGTGCACGTCGAGGAGCCAGTCGACCAGCTGGTCTTCCGGGTACTGGAAGTACTCGGTGAACTCGGTGACGTCGGCCCCGACAATGAAGCCGTCCTTGCCGCTGGTGACCAGGAGCCCCTTCACGTCCTCATCGGCCTCCAGGAGCCCCACCACCTCGCCGAGCTCTTCCAGCGTCTGCCGGTTGAACTTGTTCACCGAATCGCCCTGGAGATCGAACCGCATCTCCACGATCCCTCCCGCCAGGGCAGTGCACTGTATCGACTGGCCTTCGAACGTCATGCAAACCTCCGTTTCGGAACGGGATGAGCGCTCATCCGGTGAGCTGGTCATATCCGCCGCCTTGGATGCTCGGAGTCTTCAACCTCGGGTTCGAACGGGTGACTGGCCAGGAACCGGTCGTTTCCCTCCCGTTAATGATCATGGCTTCACAATGCGCGGAACGGGTGGTGCGGGTCAAGCAGGGAAGGGTGGAGGACCTTTGCGGCGCTGCCGGGTATTACCCCGGGAACCGCACCGCACACCGCCATGGACCATCTCACCGAAGACCAGATCTCCGAGCTGACGGCCGCGCTGGAGCGGACGCTGGCCAAGCTGGAGCGCAGCATGCGCACCACGGAAGAGGCCATGCGGCCGGTGAAGCTGGACCAGACGGCCGTGGGCCGCCTGTCGCGGATCGACACGCTGCAGAACCAGGGTCTGACGCGGAACCTCCAGGAGCGCGAGGAGGCGCAGCTGGGGCAGATCGTCACGGCGTTCCAGCGCCTGGAGGACGGGAGCTACGGGCGGTGCGTGGAGTGCGAGGGCGAGATCCCGTTCGCCCGGCTCCAGGTCTTCCCGGAGACGCCCACCTGCACGGCGTGCAGTCCGTGATGGCTCGCTAGCCGCTCGCGGATCCAGCCCTTTCGGTCACCGGCAAGGAACGCCCGGGCGCCGCCTGTTCGCCGATGACCGTTCAGAGAGAGACCCGGGTATGCCGGACCAGATACGCCAGGACGATCCCCACACCGAACGCGATGGCCAGGTTCGTCGCCAGCGTGACGCCGAGCATGGCGAGCACCACCATGAAGTCGTTCGGCTCCCGGACCGTCCGGACCATGAGGGCGAGCTCGATGCCGGCGAAGCAGAGGAGGGCGCCGAGGACGGCCAGTGGCATCAGGGCGAGGAGCGCCATGGCCGCGTCGCCGAAGACGAGTGCCCCGACCACGAAGACGCCGCCGATCATCAGGTTCGAGCCGGCCGTCCGGGCGCCGAACCGGTAGTGGGCGGCCAGCCCGCCGGAGCCGTGGCAGAGGGGCATCCCGCCCACCGCCGCCGCGCCCAGGTTGGCGAGCCCCATGGAGACGGCCAGCCCCTTCGGCGAGCTGCGTCGGGCCGTGTCCTCCCCGAAGTACTCGTGGGTCAGGTCGGCCTGGGCGATGACGGCGTTGCCGATGGTCATGGGGAGCTGGGGGATCGCCAGCGCGGTCAGCGCCACCACCAGGTCGCCGGCCGTGGGCATCCCGAACGGGAGGAGCGCCGGCAGGTGCAGGCCGGGATCGATGGGGCCGAGGCCGCGCAGGCCGCCCAGGACCGCGCCAGCCACGAAGCCCAGCACCACCACCACCAGCCCCGCGGGCGCCCGGCGGTTGTTCAGGAGCACCAGGATGAGGACCACGGCAGCGAGCCCCAGCAGCAGCCCGACCGGTACGGGGCCGAGCGAGCCCACCTCCAGGAACGGCTCGGCCGCCCCCTGCGAGCGCTGGAGCTCCGTGGTGCCGAGAATGAACTCGATCCCCTGGACCAGGAGCAGCACGCCGATGGCCAGCTCCACGCCCCGCACCGTGGCCGCGGGGACGATCCTGCGGACCCACGTCAGCGTACCCGCGAGACCCAGGACCAGGAGCATGAGCGCCATCCACAAGCCGGCGGCCGTGATCTGCAGCGCCGGCACGGCGCTGGCCAGGGCGTACGCCCCGATCACCTTCATCGGCTGGACCGGGACGGTCACGCCGAAATAGAGACCCGATAGGATGTAGAACAGGCCGACGGTGAGCAGCAGGCCGGTGGCATCGAGCCCGTTCAGGAGGACCAGGCCGATGGCCAGCGGGAGCAGCGTCCCCAGGTCCGCCAGTGAGCCCGCCAGCTCCCGGCGGTCGAAGCGTAGCTTCATGGGTGTCGTGGGTGCCTTTTCACGGGAGAATGTTCACCATCGGTCAAGTATCGTCGCGCGGCAATACTGGACCGCACGTGCGCCCTGCGCAAGGAAGGCGGGGCGGGCGCCCGGTCAACCACGGAGGCGCGAAGACGCGGAGCACACGCGGAGTTTTTCATGTCTTTTCCGGTAAGGCGGCGCGGCCGGCGGGGAGCGGCATGCCGGCGAGGCCGCCTTTCCGGGCGGAGAAAGCTCCCGGCAACTCGTGTGGTTGGACCCGAACCCGGCCTCTATGATGCCAACGCAGAGCTTGCGTCTTCCGCCGCTCCACTCGAAATCCGGTGTGCGATCGGCACATTGATGGAACCGAGCACCGAGCCTTCTCAACAGATCTGGAGAAGACGCTGGATATGAAGGACCCCGCGTCCCCGGGGCCGCGGCTTGACCGGGGACCCCGAACCGGCCCATCGTGGCGCATGATGCGGACACGCCGGCCGGGCTCGACGGCCCTCGATCTGACGACCGACGTGGCGCCGGCGGTTGGCGCCGGTGGTCGGTAACGCCATGGACGGATCGCTCCTCATCGCCCTGGGGATCGCCCTGGGGCTCGGCCTCCTGGTGGGATTCCAACGGGAGCACGCCCAGGGCTTGATGGCCGGGATTCGCACCTTCCCGCTCATCGCCCTCTTCGGCGTCATCACCGGGGCCGTGGGGGCGGAGCACGGGGCCTGGATCCCCGCCGCGGGGCTCCTGGCGGTGGCGGCTCTCCTGGTGGTGGCGAACGTGGCGTACATCCGGGAGGAGGCGGAGCCCGACGTGGGCCTCACCACCGAAGCGGCGGCGCTGGTCATCTTCGCCGTGGGGGTGGCCCTGGCGCTGGGGTTCACGCTGGAGGCGGTGGTCACCGGCGCCATCGTGGCCGTCCTGCTGCAGGCCAAGGAGCGTCTCCACGGCATGGTGGGGGCCCTGAGCGACCGGGACGTGCGGGTGATCTTCCAGTTCGTGCTGGTGGCGCTGGTGATCCTGCCGATCCTGCCCAACCGGGACTTCGGTCCCTACGAGGTCCTGAACCCCTTCGAGATCTGGCTCATGGTGGTCCTCATCGTGGGGATCAGCGTGGGCGCCTGGGGGGCCTACCGTATCCTGGGCCGGCGCCGGGGGCTGGCTCTCACCGGGCTCCTGGGCGGCCTCATCAGCAGCACCGCCACCACGGTTAGCTACGCTCGCCAGGCCCGGGAGGGGCACCCCTCGGCCGCGGCGGCGTTCGTGGTGATCATGGCGTCGGCCATCGTCTTCATCCGCGTCCTCATCGAGGTGGCCGTGGTGGTCCCCGGCTCATGGATGGCGGTGGCCCCGTCCATGGCCATCATGCTGGCCGCCCTCCTGGTCATGGGGTGGCTCCAGTGGAGCAAGGTGGGGCACGGAGCCGGGGACGAGGGCGATTCCGACGACCTGGACCGCGACGCCCCTTCCGAGCTCCCCGCCGCCGTGGCCTTCGGGCTCCTCTACGCCCTGGTGCTGCTGGCCGTGGCCGCCGCCCGGGAGCACCTGGGCCGGGAGGCGATCTACGCCGTGGCCTTCCTCTCGGGGCTCACCGATATGGACGCCATCACCCTCTCCATGGCCCAGCTCGTACGGGCCGACCGCCTGGAGGTGGATATGGCCTGGCGCGCCATCCTCATCGGCGGCATGAGCAACATCGTCTTCAAGGGCGCCGTGGTGGCGGTGGTGGGTGGGAGGGCGCTCTGGAAGCCCGTCTTCAAGGCGTTCGGGGTGGCACTGGCGGTCGGGGTAGGGATCCTGCTGCTGGCGTAAGCCGCTCACTTGCCACCGGCCCCTCGCCCACCCAGATTGGCGGACGACAGTGAGGCGATGGAGTTCGCCCGGACCGCGGCCCCCGGCCGCTGATGACTCCTCCCACCGGCCCCGGCCGGTCGGGAGGTTTTTTTCATGGAGGTGCAATGATCTGGCTGTATATCGCGGTGGGAGGGGCGGCAGGGACGGTGGCCCGCTACGGGCTCGCGGGGTGGGTCCAGGACCAGGCCGGGTTCCGGTTCCCCTGGGGCACCCTGGCGGTCAACGTCCTGGGCTCGGCGCTGATCGGGGTGGCGCTCCGGTACCTGGAGGCCACGCCGGCGAGCCCGGAGGTGAGGGCCCTGGTCACCGTCGGCCTCCTCGGGGCGTTCACGACGTTCAGCACCTTCAGCTACGAGACCGTCGGCCTCCTCGAGGAGGGGGCGGTCGCCAGGGCGGTGGGCTATTCCGTGGGGAGTGTGCTCCTGGGGCTCGTCGCCGT
>CAZSBL010000074.1:0-16493 GCA_964605205.1 uncultured Gemmatimonadaceae bacterium | reverse complement strand
CGAAGACGAAGAAGGCGTCGGCGGGGACATCGCCGGGTTGGCCGTATCCGGCCGAGCCCCACCCTGTGAGGAGGGAGATGGAGTAATGGACGAGGTCGAACGGCCGGATGGTGTACTCGAGGATCACGCCGCCGTAGCCGATGTTGAGGCGGGTGTCCGTGGTGTCGGTGACGGGAGTGGACACGTCGGTCGTGAGTCCCCAGCCTCCGCCGCCGATGCTGAACGCGTGGTTGATGATCCAGCCCCCGCGTCCTCCGGCGAAGATGGCCAGGTCGTCACCGACGGACATGGCCTGGACCATGGGCCTCTACTTGTGTCGGTAGACGATCCTGCCGCGAGAGAGATCGTAGGGGGATAGGACCAGTGTCACGCGGTCGCCCTCCAGCACCCGGATCTTGTACTTCGACATCTTGCCGGCCGCGTAGGCCAGCACCTCGTGGCCGTTCTCCAGCTCCACGCGGTACATGCGGTCGGGAAGGACGTCGGTCACGACGCCTTCCATTTCGATTCCTTCCTGTTTCGCCATTACTCCTCTTTGTTGAATGTAAGAAAGGGCCGCTCCTGTGTACCCGGAGCGACCCTTTCCGTTTCGGTCGCGTGAGTCTAATCGGTGCGCGCGACGTTCTCGGCCGCCGGGCCCTTCTGCCCGTCGACCATGTCGAACTCCACGCGCTCGCCCTCGTCCAGGGACTTGAACCCCTCGCCCTGGATCGCCGAATGATGAACAAAGCAGTCCCGCTCGCCGCCGTCCGGCTCGATGAATCCGTAGCCCTTGGCGTCGTTGAACCACTTCACGGTGCCCTGCGTACGCATCAGCTTCGTGCTCCATCTCAACGGTTCCAACCCTGTCGGGACCGGCGTCTCGCCGATCGACCCGACCTAACGGAAAAAGCGACCCGGGCAAACGTTCTCCCAGGTCGCCTCCTCGCTGGTATTCCGGCCTGCCCTGCAGACGCCATTTTCCGTCCGCCGGAACGTTAGGCACTGGTCCACGGTACGTCAAGCAAAACAGGAGGCGAGACGGATGGAACCAGGGAGCGAAATGCGTGGGAGCTCGACCGGGCGGATCCGCGGGCTGACGACAGTCCTGGTGACGATTCTGCTGGCCGGGGCGTTCGGAGCGCCGGCGGGTCCGGTGGCGGCACAGGGGGTGGGCGAGATCCCGTCGCGGTTCAGCGGCGGTCTGGCGCTGGTGAACACGCAGCCGCTGGGCTCGCTGGAGACGGGCCCCGGCTGGGGGCTGGGTCTGTCGGCGGCGTGGGCGCTGGACGAGGAGCGCCACTTCCGGCTGCGGGGGGAGCTGGTGGCGTCGATCTACGGGCGGGA
Source organism: uncultured Gemmatimonadaceae bacterium (assembly GCA_964605205.1). Classification (GTDB taxonomy): domain Bacteria; phylum Gemmatimonadota; class Gemmatimonadetes; order Longimicrobiales; family RSA9; genus JAWVYT01. The sequence continues at coordinate 15,167 of CAZSBL010000074.1, read as the reverse complement.
CACGCGGACGGTGTGCCTGAGCGAGACGGTGGGCTGCCTGATCGAGGTGGACGTGAACACCGACTACAGCAGCTTCTACTTCGGTGTCGGTCCGGAGGTGGCGGTTCCGCTCCCGGGCCTGGAGCTGGTGCTGAGCGCCACGGCCGGCGTGGGGAGCTTCCTGGTGACATCGTCGGTGGCGGGCGTGTCGGACGCGGACGACCGGGACCTGTTCACCACCGAGCACTTCAGCGACACCTTCTTCGCCTGGTCGGCGGGCGGTGAGCTGCGGGTTCCGGTGGCCGATATGGCCTCCGTGGCGGTGGGCGTCCGGTACCAGCGGAATGGAGAGGCCTCGTACGTGCGCGAGGGTGGGGTGACGCTGAACCCGGACAACAGCGTGGCCGTGGACGCGGTCACCACGGACGCGAACCAGGTGGTGCTGTCGCTGGGGGTGGCGTTCCATCCGTTCGAGGGGGGGACGGAGGAGCTCGACGACGAGGGCTGACCCGCGGGACGGCTGGAACTGGGCTCCGCGGCCGAGCCCCGGTCGCACGGCTCACCCCCGAACCCACGCACGGCCGTGCGGGCTCGGGGCTCGGCCGTTATCTTACTGATTCGGCACCGGCGGCCACTCGCGCCGTCGGACCTACCCGCACAATGAGGAGGAACCATGGCTCTCCCCCGGAGCTCCTGGCGCGTCGCGGCCCTCGGCCTGGCGCTCGCCGTAACCGTAGCCGCCCTGGCCGCTTCGCCGGCGCCGCAGGGGCAGAATCCCACCGTCCGGATCTCGATGCAGGGCAACAGCATCCAGGTCAGCCCGAGCCGGGTCCTGGTTCGCCAGGGTGGGGTGATCACCTGGGACGCCGGCACCAATGGCCCTCCGTTCGCACTGGTCGTGCAGCGCCACGGGACCGTCTTCCCGGGCCGGGCGGCCAACAGCATGCGGGGCCGTAGCGGCAACGCGCTGCGGGTGCCCGTGGGCCCGCGGGCGGACACCACCACGTACAAGTACACGGTAGTGGTCTACCACAACGGCCAGATGGTCATCGAAGACCCGGAGATCGTGGTGCAACCCCAATAACGCGCCGGGCCGCGACCCCCGTCAGGGCTCGCTGACCAGCGCCTGGAACCGGGGCTCGGCCCGCAGCGGCCGCCACCACCAGTCCCGGGCGATGTACGTGCGGCGATGGGGCATGGCGTCGAGGAACTCTGCCAGGAGGTCCAGCGCCCGGTCCGTCTCACCCAGCTGGAGCCGTACGTTGGCCTCGTAGTAGTCGAGCCACGGGTCGTGGCCGGCCCGATCCCGGACGCGGCGTACCACGGACCGGGCGCTGTCTATGTATCCCCCGCGCACCAGCACGGCGGCGGCCAGCAGCTCACCGTGGGTCCATTCGGGGATCCCGTGCAGCCGGGCCACGGTCCGTACGAGCGCCCACGCCGAGTCGACGTCGGCGGTGGCCTGTGGCCATCCGGCCATGATCACCAGCCGGCTGGCAGCGAACGAAGGCTCCAGGGGGTACCGACGCAGCCCTTCCGCGACCCAGCGGGCGGCCCGCTCCACGTCCTCCAGCTCCAGCCAGACGTGGCCCAGGGTGAACAGGATCGACCGCTCGGCGTGGATCAGGAAGGGATCCGCTTCGAGTGCCCGCTCCGCGGCCACCGAGGCGGCCGCAAAATCGCCCCGACTCCGGAGCAGCTGGGCCAGTCCGACCCACGCCTGGGCGTTGTCCGGATCCCGGGCCACCGCCGCCCGGAAGTCTGCCTCGGCAAGGTCCACCATGGAGTCGGCCGCCTCGATGACCCAGCTGAGGTTGAAGCGGAGCGACCCGCGCATGGCCAGCGCTTCCGCGTTCCCCGGCTCCCGGTCCAGGACGCGGTCCACATGATCGCCACCTTCCCGGAGGAGGCCGGCGTCCGACCCCGATCGGGAGACGGCATCGAGCCGCGCGAGGCTCTGTGCGACCCGCGCCCGCATCAGCGGCGGTGCCGCCCACTCCGGGTCCAGCCGCTCGGCCCCGGCCAGCAGCGAGTCCGCCTGCCGGAGCACCGTCCGGGCGCTGGCCACGGCGCCCAGGCGCCAGCGCAGGGTGTCGGCGTGGTCCATGAGCCCGCGCGCCCGCTCCACCCGCGCCCAGGCTTCGGGGCTCGATGTCTCTCGCCGACTCCGCTCCACCTCCAGCTCCTGGCCCAGCGTCTGGCTCAGCAGACGGGCGGCTTCATCCACGATGGCGTCGCGCAATGCCAGCACGTCGTCGCCCCGGCGCTCCAGCCGGCGGCTCAGGAGGTGGGCGCCGGTCCGGCCGTCGATCAGCTGGACGGTGGCCACCAGCCGGTCGCCGGCCCGCTCCACGCTCCCCTCCACCAGGCTGCCCGCTCGCAGCGCCCGGGCGATGCTGTCGAACGGGACCTGTGGATCGCGGTACGGCTTCACTCCGTTCCGCGAGACCACCTCCAACACCGGGATCTGGGTCAGCTCGTGGATCAGCGCCTCGGTGATCCCGTCCGCCACCCACGCCAGCTGCCCGGCCTGGGAATGGTCATCGAAATAGAGGACGGCCACTCGCGACGGGTCCAACGGCTGCGTGCGGTTGGCCGCGGCCGTCGGCGACAGCCAGAGCATCCACGCCGCTACCCCCACCACCCCGGTGGCCGCCAACATCAGACCGGCCAGGATGATCCGAGCTCTCGATGGCGAGATGGGCGGCTCCGACGCCGGGGCGCGCTGCAGTCCTTCCCGCGTCCAGTCGAACGCCCACGCCACCACCAGCAGCACCGGGAACCCCAGCACCGCCACCACGGTCACCGCCCGCACCACCCACTCGGGTACGAACAGGAGCGGGAACACCGTGGCCGTGACCTCGATCACCGCCCACGCGGCCACCAGATAGAGTCCGGCGGCGCGGAACACGCGGCGGCGGCGCAGCTCCGCGAACAGCGCGGCGACGCGCTCGAGCAGACGAGCCAGCATCGAGGGTCCGGGGGGATCGGGGTTGCGGTGGCACTCGACGGATATGGTCCCAAAGTAATCCCTTCGCACCGCCCGGGAACAGGGGAAGCCCGGGCAGGCCCCGTGGCGCCGGGAACGGAGCTTGCCTCAAGTCTCAATGGCATGGACACTAATCGCTGGACCGTGGTCTTCGACGGTGAGTGCGGCATCTGCCGCCGCTCGGTGGAACGGCTGCGCTCGTGGGACACCGAGGGTCGGCTCCGCATGGTGCCGTTCCAGGGACCGGGCGTGATGGACCGCTACCCCCAGATCGAGGAAGCCGAGTTCCGGGAGGCGGTGCAGGTGATCGCGCCCGACGGGCGGTACTGGTCCGGCGCAGACGCGGTGGAGCAGGCGCTGCGCCAGGCGGGCCGGCGGCGGCTGGCGGGGCTCTTCACCCTCCCGCTGGCCCGCCCCATCGCCCGGCGCGTCTACCGCTGGGTGGCCCGAAACCGCCCGCTGCTCGCCCGCTTCTTCTAGCCACCGCCCCGGCCGGGCCATAGCTTGCGTCTCCCGGCAGCCCACCATTCTGCACCCGGAACCCAGCACAGCCATGCCGCATACTTCGATCTCGACCCGGGCGAAGGCCTGGACCCTCGCCCTTACGCTGGCCGGCGCCGCGGCGCTGGCCCCACCTCTCACCGCCCAGCACGCACTGGCCGATGGCGGGCCGTACGACCCGTCGGTTCCCACGCCGGCGTCGGTCCTCGGCCACACCCTCGGCGACGCCTTCACGCCCCACCACATGATCGTCCGGTACGCCGCGGCGCTGGCCGGGTCCAGCCCCCGGGTCCGGCTCGACACGGTGGGCACCACGTACGAGGGCCGGGAGGTCCTGCTGGTGGTGGTGAGCAGCGAGGCGAACATGGCGCGGCTGGACGAGATCCGGGAGAGCGCCCGCCTGCTGGCGGATCCACGGGGCGCATCGCGGTCCGCGCTGGACGCGGCGGTGGCCAGCACGCCGACCATCGCGTGGCTGGGCTACACGATCCACGGCAACGAGGCCAGCGGCACGGAGGCCGCCCTGGGCGCGCTGTACCAGCTGGCCGCCGGGCAGGACGAGACCACCCGGATGGTGCTGGACAGCGCCGTCGTCCTGATCGACCCGGTGCAGAACCCGGACGGGCACGAGCGGCATGTCCAGGACGTGATGCGGGACCGGGGCGTGCACGACCCGGACCCGTACCCGGGCGCCATGATCCACACCCAGGGCTGGCCGGGCGCCCGGACGAGCCACTACCTGTTCGATCTGAACCGGGACTGGTTCATCCACAGCCATCCCACCACCCGTGCCCGGACCAGCGCGTACCTGGAGTGGGCGCCGCACACGGCGGCGGACCTGCACGAGATGGGGTCGAGCAGCACCTACTTCTTCGCGCCGCCGATGCCACCGTACAACCCGAACGTGGAAGCCACGATCCCGGAGTGGTGGGACATCTTCGCCGAGGGCAACGCCGCGGCCATGGCCACCGAGGGGTGGGGATTCTTCACCGGCGAGAGCTTCGACGAGTTCTACCCGGGCTACGGTGTCTCCTGGCCGGTCCTCACGGGCGCCATCGGGATGACCTACGAGCAGGGCTCCAGCAGTGGCGGCGCCATCCGCCGGGATGACGGCACGATCCTGACACTGCGGGAAGCCGCGGCCCATCACTACACCACCAGCATGGCCACGCTGAAGACCGTGGCCGAGCGCCGGACCCGGCGAGTGCGAGACTACCTGGCGTTCCGCCAGTCGGCCATCAGCGAGCGCGAGAGTGCCGACTTCCGGGCCGTGGTCCTGGAGCCCGACGCCCAGGGCCGGGCCGCGGCGCTGGTGGAGACGCTGCTGAGCAACGAAATCGAGGTCCACCGGCTCGGGGAGGCCACCGAGATCCGGGGCGTCCCGTACGGCGAGACCGAGGCGCGCCGGGTACGGGCGCCCGCCGGTTCCTGGGTGGTCGACCTGGCCCAGCCCCAGGGCAGACTGGCCACGGCGATCCTCGAGCCGAACGCCGAGCTGCCCCCCGCGTTTATCGAGGAGGAGCTCCAGGCCCGGCGCGAGGGCCGGCGCGACCGCTTCTACGACATCACCGCCTGGTCGCTGCCCATGACCTTCCGGGTCGACGCCTGGCAGGTCTCCGAGCTGCCGGGGAGCCTGGAGCGGGCGACGTTCGAGGCCACCGAGGTGGCGGCCCCGGCGGCCCCGGCGGCCCCGGCCCGGGCCGGCTACGCCTACGCCTTCGAGCCCGGCTCCGAGGCGTCCTACCGGATGCTGGGCCGGCTCCTGGCCGACAGCGTCCGCGTCCGGCACGCCCCCGAGGCGTTCCGGATCGGGAACGCGCACTTTCCCCACGGCGCCTTCATCGTGCTGGTGAACCGGAACACCGACCGGGACCTGCACGGGGTGATCACCGCCGCGGCCGAGGAGACGGGCACGCCCGTCACGGCGCTCAACACGGCGCTGGCCGATGAGGGCACGGACCTGGGCAGCAACAGCGTGGAGGCGATCCCCGTGGCCCGGGTGGCGCTGGTGGGCGGGGACGGCACGTCGTCGTACTCGTTCGGCGCCGCCTGGTTCACCTTCGACCAGCGGCTGCGCTACCCCGTGACCCGGGTCGACATGGGGTACCTGACCCGGGCTCTGGACGACTTCGACGTGGTGGTCCTGCCCTCGGTCTACAACCTGGGCAGCGCGCTGGGCGAGAGCGGCGTGGAAGCGCTCCAGGGTTGGGTCCGCGACGGTGGTACGCTCATCACCGTGGACGGAAGCACCCGGTGGCTGGTCTCCGCCGGGATGGTCCGGATGACGGAGAAGCAGATCGAGGCCACCGACGGCAGCGAGCCGCTCCCGGCCTCGGTCCCGGGCGCCATCGTGCGCACGGTGGCGGACACGCTCTCGCCGCTCCTGGCGGGGGTGACGGACCGGGAGATCCCGGTCATGCTCTCGGGGAGCACGATCTTCGAGGCACCCTCGGACGCGGACCCCGGCGAGGTGGCCATGCGCTACGCCGACGGGGACCGGCTGCGCCTCTCGGGCTATCTCTGGCCCGAGGTGCCCGATCGGGTGGCGGGCACTCCGTACCTGTGGACGCAGCGGATGGGCTCCGGCCGGGTCATCGCCTTCACCGGCGACCCGAACTTCCGGGCCCTCTGGCGCGGCCTGCTCCCGATTTTCGCCAACGCCGTATTCCTCGGCGGGACGTTCTAGCATGCACCTCGCACGGAGTCCGTACCCGATGAAGCACGTTTTGACCCTCGTCCTGGCGCTCCTGGTCACGCCGGCGGCGGTCGTCGCCCAGCACGGCTTGTTCGACCACGGCCCGTACGACCCGTCGGTCCCGACGCCCGCGTCGGTACTCGGCTACGAGATCGGTGAGACCTTCACACCCCACTTCCTCATCGACCGGTACCTCACCGCGCTGGCGGAAGCCAGCCCGCGGATCACCATGGACACGGTGGCGTTCACCCACGAGGGCCGGCCGGTACTCCTGGCCGTGGCCACCAGCAAGGCGAACCAGGCCCGGATCGACGGGATCCGGGCGGACCTCCAGCGGCTCGCGGACCCACGGGGCGCGTCGCGGAGCGAGCTCGAGGCGCTGGTGGAGCGGACACCCACCGCGGTCTTCCTGGCCTACACCGTCCACGGCAACGAGGCCAGCGGCGCCGAGGCGGCGCTGGCCACACTCTACCAGCTCGCCGCCGGGCAGGACCCGGGGACCCGGGCCATCCTGGACAGCGTGGTCACCCTCATCGATCCCGTGCAGAACCCCGACGGTCACGACCGGCATGTGAACCAGGTGGCATGGGACCGGGGCGTCTTCGGGCCCGACCCGTTCCCCGGCGCCGTGGTCCACGGCAGCGACTGGCACGGCGCCCGTTCCAACCACTACCTGTTCGACCTGAACCGGGACTGGGTCATCCACTCCCAGCCGGAGACCCGGGGGCGTATGGACGTGCTGCGCAGCTGGTACCCCCACGTGCTGGCGGACCTCCACGAGATGGGCTCCAGCTCCACCTACTTCTTCCCACCCCCGATGAAGCCGATCCATCAGGCCATCCACCCCACGGTCCACGCAGGGTGGCGGATGTTCGCCGAGGGGAACGCCCGGGCCTTCGCCGAGAACGGCTGGGGCTTCTACACGCGGGAATCCTTCGACGAGTTCTACCCCGGCTACGGGCCCTCGTGGCCGATCCACACCGGCGCCATAGGGATGACGTACGAGCAGGCGTCCAGCCGCGGCGGGCTCATCGAGCGGGATGACGGCAGCCTCCTCTCACTCCGCGAGGCCACGCAGCACCACTACACCGCCAGCCGCGCCACCCTGCGGACCGCGGCCGAGAACCGGGCGACCCGCGTCGGCGACTACCTCACCGTGCGCCGGGACGCCATCGAGCGGGGCCGGAGCGGCGACATGCGCACCATCGTCATGCGCCGGGATGACCAGGGGCGGGCCGACGCCCTGGTCGAGACCCTGCTCCGCCACGACATCGAGGTGGGCCGGCTCACCACCGACGCCCGCGTCGATGGCACCGTCTACGGCGGCGACGGCGAGCGCCGCACCTTCCCGGCGGGCAGCTACGTGGTCGACCTGGCCCAGCCCCAGGGGCTCCTCGCCCGCACCCTCCTGGAGCCCGAGTCGGACTTCGACCCGGCGTTCATCGAGGAGGAGCTCGAGCGCCGCGAGGCCGGCCTGCGCAATCGCTTCTACGACATGACCGCCTGGGCGCTGCCGTACCTCTTCCGCGTCGACGCCGTCTGGTCCGACGACGAGGTCGGCCCGACGGAGCCGGTGGAGGCCGTACCGGTCGAAGCGCCGGCCCTGCCCCGCCAGGCCGGCTACGCCTACGCCTTCGCCCCCGGCAGCGAAGCGGCGCTCCGGATGCTGGGAACCCTCCTCCACGACGGCGTGCGCGTCCGGCACGCTGCCCGGGCCTTCACCGTGCCCGGCGGCCCGTTCCCCCACGGCGCGTTCATCGTGCTGGTGAACCGGAACCTGGACGCCTTCGACGCGGCCTCACTGCACCAGCGGATCCGCGAGGTCGCCCGGGAGACGGGGACGCCGGTGGCCGCCATCGACAACGCGCTGGTGGAGAGCGGCACGGACCTGGGCAGCAGGAGCGTGACGACCATCCCGCGGCCGAAGGTGGCGCTGGTGGCGGGTGACCGGATCAGTAGCGGCTCTTACGGCGCCGCGTGGCACACCTTCGACACCGTGCTCCGGTTCCCGGTGACCCGGATCGAGGTCGGCGCGCTGACCCGCTCCCTCGACCGGTTCAACGTGGTGGTCATCCCGTCGGCGTTCGGGCTGGGTGGCGCCCTGGGCCGGGGCGGTGCCGAAGCCCTCGGCCGCTGGGTCCGGGACGGCGGCACCCTGATCACCCTCGACGGCGCCACCGCCTGGCTCGCTTCCGACGACGGGCTGGCCCGGCTCCGGCCCATGGAGCCGGAGGAGGGCGCACTCTCGAGCTACGTGCCCGGTGCCATCCTCCGCGCCCGGGTCGACACCCTCTCGCCGCTGGTGGCCGGGGTCCGGGAGCCGGACATCCCCGTCATGATGTACGGCAGCCGGGTCTACGAGACCCCCACCGACGCCGACCCCGGCGAGGTGGCGATCCGGTTCGCAGACGAGGACCGGCTCCACCTGGCCGGGTTCCTCTGGCCGGAGGTCCCGGCGGAGGTGGCCGGCACACCGTACCTGTGGACGGAGCGGGTGGGCAGCGGCCGGGTGATCGGCTTCACCGCCGACCCCAACTTCCGGGCCATGTGGCGGGGCCTGGTGCCCGTGTTCGCCAACGCGGTCTTCCTCGGCGGCACCTTCTAACGGCCGGAGTGTGGGTCCGCCCCGCGCCGGGTCGACGGCCCGGGGCGGACCACCTGCCACCCTTTCTCGCTCCCCGCCGGGATGGTATTCTACGGTTCCCCCCGGAACCGCCGCGTGCCATTGCATTCCCTCAGCTTCCGACCGCCCATGAAGAGCTCGACGATTCGTGCCACCGGCATCGCTCTGGCCCTCACCCTCGTGACGGCGTGCGACACATCGGGCCCCGATGTCGGACCCCCGTCCCGGTTCCAGATTGACATCAGCACCAGCGGCCGGGTGGTGGGCGGGACCATCGAGGTGTCCGCCATCGTCCTCGACGCCCAGGACCGGGCGGTGAGCGGGGTGGAGGTCTCCTGGGCGGCCTCCGGGAGCGGACGTACCCAGGCCGCCGCCACCACCACCGGTACCCGGGGCGAGAGCGCCAACCTCTGGACCCTCGACACCACCCCCGGTCAGCAGATCCTCGCCCTCCGGTCGGAAGACCTGTTCACCGAGGCCTCCATCGAGGTCGCGCACGGGCCCCTCACCGAGCTGACGCTCACCCCGGACCAGGACACGCTCCGGGCGCTGGGCGACACCCTCGAGATCCAGGCCGCGGGCGTGGACCAGTACGGGAACGACGTGGAGCTTCCAACCCTCAGCTGGTCCTCATCGAACCCGGCGGTCGCCAGCGTGGTCGACGGCGTCGTGGTCGCCCACGCCGAGGGCACCGTCGACATAGACGTCACCACCGGCGCCAAAACCGCCACGGCGCTCGTGACCGTGGACCAGGCCATCGACACCATCGGGGTGGACCCGGCCTCGCCGGTCATGATGATCGGGGAGACCCTCGATCTGACCGCCACCCCGCTCGACGCCCGGGGGGCGGCCATCGACACGTCCCTCTCCGTCACCTGGGCCTCCTCCGCACCCGGCGTCGCCACCGTGGACAGCGGCGTGGTCACCGCCGTGGCGGCCGGCACGGCCGCCGTCACCGCCACGGCCGGGGCCTGGGTCGGGGCGGCCGAAATCACGGTCCGTAGCTCGACGCGCCCCACCATTACCGGGATCGCGCCCGCTACCCTCGGCGCGGGAGACACCGCCACCATCACCGGCACCGATTTCGGCACCGACCCCGACGCGGTGGAGGTCACCGTTGGCGGGCTCGCCACCAACCTGGTCACCCTCACCGACACGCTCCTGTCGGCCGAGCTCCCGCCCCCGGGCTCGTTCCCCTGCGAGCAGGCCGGCGACCGCGACATCGTGGTGGCCGTGGACGGCCTCGAGGCCAGCGCCTCCCACCCGGTGGCGGGCGCCGTGCGGCACACACTGGCAGTGGGCGGCTCCGTGGCCCTCCTGGGGGGCCACGTGGCGTGCAACGAGCTGACCGAGACCGGGTCCTACCTGATCAGCGTGTTCAACAGCTCACCCAGCCCCACATCCGCCACCGCCTTCCGGCTCCAGGGCACCGGCGCCGCCGCCGACCGCCTGCTGGCACGGCCCCGGATCGAGGTCCCGACCCACCAGCCGGTGGCGGAAGCCGACCCCATGCTCGAGGACCACATCCGGGTCCTGGAGCAGAGTCGTCGCCTGGTGGAAGAGCTGGGACCGCCCCACCGCCAGGCCCGTCCCGCCCCCCTCGCCGCCCAGACGGCCGGCGAGATCCGGACCTTCCGGATCCCGGACCTCGACGCAGACAACATCTGCGCCAGCTACATCGAGGTCGACGCCCGGGCCGTCCACGTCGGCACCTACGGCGTGATCTGGGAAGACACCGTGGCCCCGCTGGCCGGCACCATGGACGCGGCCTGGGACACGGTGGGGATGGAGTACGACACCATCATGCACCAGATCCTCCTCGACAACTTCGGCGACCCGCTGGCCTACGATGACCGCCTCGACGCCAACGGCCTCTTCTTCATGCTCTTCTCCGAGTCGGTGAACGACTTCCAGTCCACCGCCGTGAACGGCTTCGTCTTCAGCGGCGACTTCTACAGCCGCAACGATTGCCGGAGCAGTGATGGCGGCGAGATCTTCTACGGGCGGGTACCCACCGTAGAGGACACCGACGACTTCCCGTACGACGAGGGCGAGATCGGCGACTGGAAGTGGCGCTCCCGGGCCACGGTCATCCACGAGGTGAAGCACCTGACCATGTACGCCAACAAGTTCGACGTGGACGCCAGCACCCTCGAGGAGACCGGGCTCGAGGAGGCCACCGCCCGGCTGGCCGAGGAGCTCTACGGCCGGGCGCTCCAGGGGTACGGCCAGGGTGACAACGTGACGTACGACGAGAGCATCTTCTGCGAGCGCCGGGTGGGGTCCAACTGGCCCGAGTGTGACAGGGTGCCCCTCATCATGGGCAAGCACTACGGCGGCGTGAACACGTACATGAAGTCGCCGGCGCTGCTGAGCCCGTTCGGCCGGGCCAACCCCGACGACTACTCGTTCTACGGCAGCGGCTGGCAGTGGGTGCGCTGGGCCCTCGACCAGTCGGCGCTGACGGAGCCCGAGATCATCAAGCCGCTGGTCCGGGAGCCCACGCTGACCGGGCCGGCGAACCTGGCCGACAAGATCGGCGACCGGAGCGTGGCCGCCCTCCTCGCCGACTACACCCTGGCCTTCGCCGTCGATGACCACCCGTCGGGCGTGGTCCCCCACCGGGCGGCACTGACCATCCCGAGCTGGCACACCCGCGACATCTTCCAGGGGCTCCACGATGACTACGCCGGCAGCTCCGCCGGCGACACCTACTACCCGACGCCCTGGCCGCTGGCCACGCAGGCGCTCTCCGGCGGCCCCTTCCAGGTCGATGTCACCGAGATCCACGGCGGTGGCGCCAGCTTCTTCGAGCTCGACGGGATGTCGGGCCCCCAGCTGCTGGAGCTGCTGAGCGAGGGCGGCGGCACCGCCCCCGCGTCACTGGGCCTCTCCATCGTGAGGATCCAGTGAGAACGCGCCCCCTCGGCCTCAGCCCCCTCGGCTTCCGTGCCCTCGGCCGGGCCGCTCCCGGCGCCGCCGGACTGGCGCTGGCCGTCCTCGCCGCGTGCGGCCCCGGCCCCGACGGCGAGCCCGGCACCCCGGCCGCCGCCGATACCGTCCGCGGCACAGTCCGGGTGGTGGGCGCCGACCCGGCCACGCAGGTGGTGCTCCGGAGCGATGAGGCCACGGTCCCGGTCGGCGGTGCCGCCGTCGACGCGCTCCGCCGGGTGAACGGCCTGGTGGTGGTGGTCCGGGGCCGGCTCGTGGACGGACGCATGGAGGCGTCCGGGTTCCGCGTGCGGGAGGCCGACGGGCTGCCCGCGGCCGACGGCGTGCTGGAGATCGACGGCAACCACGCCGTGCTGGTCACCGACGACGGGCAGCGGCTCCGGTACTCGCCGGTGCCGACGGCGCTGCGAGCCCGGGCGGGCGCCCGGGTCTGGATCGCCGGCGAGCCGGGCGGCGAGCCCCGGGCTTGGGGAGTGATCCGGGACCCCTGATCGCCCCCTGATTCGTTGACCCGGTCAAACGTCCGCATTACACTGCAACGCTCTCCCGGAACCCAACGCGTCCGAACCAACTCGGAGGAACGGCTCTCATGGTACGACGATGTGTACTCCTGGCTCTCGTGGCGCTCGCCGCGTGCGAGTTCCCGACCGAGCCGCCGAAGTGGGAACAGACCTGGAAGGTGCCCGGAGAGAGCATCACGGTGAGCGTCGCCGAGCTGCTCCCCACGGGCGTGGACCTCACGGCCGACAGCTCCGCCTTCGTGACCGACGCGCCGGGCAGCTCCCTCGGCTTCTCGCTGGGCGATCTGTGCGGCTCCGCGTGCGAGGCCGCGCACGGGCACTCCGTGCCGAAGCCGGAGTTCGAAGACACGCTGCGCACCAGCAGCGCGCTGCCGGGCGACCTGGTCTCCGCCACGCTCTCGGGCGGCTCACTGAACGCGACGCTGGCACACACGTTCAGCTTCGACCCGCTGCGGCCGAGCCAGGACCCGGCCAACCCTCGCGGCCACCTGGTAATCCGGGTGACGAGCAGCGGGAACGTGGTCGCCTTCGACAGCATCAGCGGCGATGACACGGCCTTCCCCAGCGGGACGAGCCTCTCGCCGGACCTGTCGGTCAACCCGGTGGCAGTGGCCGACAGTCTGGGCATCGAGATCGTCATCTACTCGCCCCAGGGAGACAACGCCACCATCGACACCGCGGCCACCCTGAGCGCGGATGTCGCCACCTCCACACTCCAGATCTCCGAGGCGACGGTGAACGCGTCGTCCATCGCCATCGACCCGGTGACCACCACCATGGACTTCGGCGGTGTGGACTCCACGCTGGTGGAGCGGATCCAGAGCGGCGCGCTGCTGTTCGACATCGCGAACCCGTTCACCGTGACCGGCACCCTCGACGTGTCGTTCCAGGGCCCCGGCTTCTTGCCGATCCAGGGGAGCCTCGCGATCCAGCAGGGCACCTACGCCGACAGCATCAACTTCGACGGCGACGAGCTGCGTTCGATCCTCGGCGGCGATGCCGTGGACGTGGTGGCGTCCGGGAACGTGGCCGCCGCGGGTGGCACCATTACAGTCACACCCACGCAGCGGCTCGTCCTCGACAATGAGTTCAAGCTGGTCATCCTCATCGGCCCCACGGAGGATCTGTAATGCGTACGATGCGAACCGCAGCGATCGTCCTCGGGCTCCTGGTGCCCGGTACCGCCCTGGCCCAGGTGGCGAACCCGCTGGCCCAGTCCGTCGGGATGGGCGGGAACTACACCGCCCTGGCCCGCGGCCTCGGCGCGCCGGCGTGGAACCCCGCGGGGCTCGGGATGCCCGACAACCCGGGCGCGTCCTTCGCGTTCCTGCCGCTGAGCTTCAACGCGGGGCTCAGCCCCATCACACCGGTCGACCTGGCCGACTTCGGCGGTGAGCTGATCCCGGCGTCCGTCCGCGCAGACTGGCTGAACACCATCGTCGAGGAGGGCGGCGAGCGGGGCACCCTCGGCGCCGATGTCACGTACCTGGCCCTGAGCGTGGGCCGCCTCGCCCTGTCGGCATCCAGCAGCTTCCGGGGGCGGGTGAACATGGCGCCGGACGTGGCCGAGGTCTTCTTCTTCGGCAACGCGGGGCTCACCGGGTCGCCCCGTGACCTGACCCTCGAGGGGTCGAACTTCGATATGGCCATGACGTCCACCTTCGCTGCGAGCCTGGCCCTGCCGCTGTCGCTGTCCCTCGGGCCGCTGCCCGACCAGCACTTCGCCGTGGGGGCCACGTTCAAGTACACGGTCGGCAACGCCCTGGTGCTGGGACAGGAGAACCAGAGCACGCTATCCAGCAACCCCATCGCCGTGGACGTGAACTTCCCCATGATCCACACCCCGTTCCCCGACTCGGCCGATGATGACCAGACCGTGGCGGACATTCTCGACAACGGCTCCGGCTACGGCGTGGACGTGGGCGCCGCCTGGCAGGGCGGCATCTTCTCCGCCGGCGTGGTGGTCAAGAACCTGGTCAACACCTTCGAGTGGGACCTGGAGAACCTCCGGTTCCGGGAAGGCGCGGCCACCTGGAACACCGATACGTCCACGGTCAGCTTCGACACGGCCGGCATCGAGAACGCGCCGCCGGAGCTCATCGAACGGATCGAGTCGCTCTACACATTCAGCCCCGTCCTCCAGGCCGGCGCGGCCGCCCGGCTCCTGCCGTTCCTCACCGTGACCGGCGAGCTGCGCCACGCCATCGATGACAACCTCGACGTCGGCACCCGTAACCACGTGGGCGTCGGCGCCGAGCTCACCCTGATCCCCATCCTCCCGCTCCGGGCCGGCGTCGCCGCCATCTCCGGCGGCTACCAGCTGTCCGGCGGCGTGGGGCTCAAGCTCGGACCCATCCAGCTGTCGGTGTCCGGCGCCGCCCGGGAAACCGAGCTGGGCGCCGACGCCATGGGGGCGGTCGGGCTGACGTTCGGCGTCCGGTAGGACGCCGGAGCGAGGCGGGCTCCGCCCGCCTCGCAACAGGCGGCGCGACTGACACGGCCGCGACATCCGTCGGCGCCACGGACGCGCCGCAACAGGCCCAGGGCGGCAGCCTTCGCCGCGCCGGGCCTCGGTTCGGGGTGAAGTCCGGCCTCGCGGCGCCCTCTCCGGGCGCGGCGCCCCGGGCATCAGGCGCCGCCAACTGCGGATCGGTCTGCCGGTCGGGGCCCGGCGGCGGCGCATCCGGCTCGGCCCTCCGGACCTCGCAACGGCTCACTTCGTTCGCAACCACGCTCACTCCGTTCGCAACAGGCGCCGCTTCGCGGGCGCAATGAGCTCGCCTGCGGCTCGCAACACGCCGGGCCCCGGCGGGCCCGGCAATCCGCGGGCTTCGCCCGCAGGGGTAGCAGGCGAGAGGGGCGGGCGCAGTGCGAGCGACGCGAGCGTTCCCCCGGCGAGCGCAGCGA
>CAZSBL010000073.1:0-16671 GCA_964605205.1 uncultured Gemmatimonadaceae bacterium | reverse complement strand
GCATGGCTGGCGTAATCGACCCCGAAGCCCGCCCGGCCCCGCGTCCACTCTCCGCCAACCCGTCCGGGCTCGCGCTCCTGTACCTGGGCGTGATCGCGGGCGTTGCGGCGATGGTCCACCGCTGGCGGAAGCCCCGGAAGTTCCTGCGGCTCTTCTACGGCGCCGTGATCGGCTTCGTGGTCTTCGCGCTCCTGCACAACCTGGGCTACGCCGTGGCGTCGGTCACGGAGCTGGCGTGGCTGCGGGCGCTCTGGGAGGCATTGGATGCCGGCGCGTTCCTCCTGGCCGTGGTGGTGGCGCCCGCGGCGTTCGTGGTGGGGGGCGTGGGGGCGCTGGTGACGTGGTTGGGCCAGCGATAGGCGTCGGGCGGTGGGGTTCGTGGGGGCTGGCGGGTCGGCTGGCCGGGCCGCGAGTGGGTCGGCTGGCCAGCGCCCCGGGCCGTCGATGGGCGAGGCTCATGGCGGCGTTGGTTGGTGTGGGGCTGCTCATGGGGCCGGCCGGCGTCCTGGGCCAGGGGCTGTTCGAGCGGGTTGGCGTGAAGGCGGGTCCGAGCTGGACGGCGGCGCCCGTGGATGGTGCCGGGTCCGGGTCGACGCGGCACGCGGACCGGGTCCGGAGCGTGTTCCTGGCGCTGGAGCCCGCCGGCCGTGTCGGGCCCGTGGGAGCCGTGCTGGAGCTGGGGTACGTGGAGCGGAGCGGGCCGCCCCTCTACTCCCTTTACCTGGTCACCCCCGACGGGCCCACGTCCACCACGGGCGAAACCACCCGATACGGCTTCGCCTCCGTGGCGCCGCTGGCCCGGGTCCGACTGACCGACGGGCCCGTCCGCGTCTACGCCCTGGCCGGGCCCCGGGCCAACGTCGATCTGGGTGGCAACCTCGCGGGCGTTCGGGAGGTCATCATGGAAGTGACCGGCGGCGTGGGGGTGGAGCTGCCGGCCGGCTTGCCGGTCTTCGTCGAGCTGCGGGGCAGCCTCGGGCTGACGGACCTGTCGCTGAACGGCGACGGGGTCCGGACCCGGGCCCTCGATCTGCTCTTGGGCGTCGGCGCCCGCGGCCGGGACGACGCGGCGCTCCGGCCCGGGTTCATCCGGCGGGTCGGCCTCAAGAGCGGGGTGACGTGGGGCACCACCGCCGCCCGGCCCCTGGAGATGAGCGCGCCGGGCCGCCTCTTCTGGCCCTTCTGGAGCGGGCTGCTGGCGGTGGAGACCCGGGCGCTCGCCGGACCCGTGGCCGGGGTCCTGGAGCTGGGGTTCGTACAGCGGGGGTACGCCCGTGATCAGCACGGCGCCGACCCGCCGATCCAGGCGCACAAGTGGGTGTCTCCCTCGGTGGCCGTCCTGGCCCGGGCCGCGCTCCTGGAGGGCGCGGCGGGTACGGTCTACGCCCTGGCCGGGCCCCGGGCCAACACCGCCGGCGCCGAGGAAGGTCAGGACGATGTGCAGATCGAGCTGACCGCCGGCGTCGGTTTCGCGCCGCGAGGGATCCCGGCCTTCGTGGAGGCCCGGGCGAGCACGTCGCTTACCGATGCCGTCCCCGACCCGGACCCGCGCTGGCCGGGGATCCACGACGCCGGCTCCTACGCCCGCGCCCTCGACCTCTTCATCGGGCTGGTTCTCATCGACGGCTGACGCTCACACGCTCCGGGCCCACGCCCGGAACGCCACCAACGGGTACCGGTCGCTGAACATGTACCACTCGCCCAGGCTCTCGGGTACCGAATAGGCCGCGGCCGCGTCCTCCAGCGGGGTCCCCGCCTCCAGCGCCCGGAGCGCCGCCTCGCCGATATGGTCCAGGAGATCGATGTAGCGCGCCATGTCCGCGGCCCGGGCCAGCTCGCCGTGGCCGCTCACCCAGACGTCGGCGCCGGCGTCCCGGAGCGCGCGGACGTGCTCGCCCAGCGCTGGCGGGATGGCGTGGGTGTAGTTCGGGAAGAGCCCGTTCCAGACCAGGTCACCGGCGAAGACCACGCCCCCGGCACGGATCACCAGGTCGCTCGGTGTATGGCCCCGACGGCCCACGAGCCGGATCGTCCGGTCGCCCAGATCCAGCGTTTCGTCCACGTCGTCGGGGAGCATTTGGTTGGGGAGCAGCAGCGACCGGGCCTCCCACCGGTCCGGCTCGTACCCGGCCGCCTGCTCCGCCAGCAACCGCCGGGTGGTGGCAGTGGAAAAGATCGCCGGGATATCAGCCCCCTGGACGTAGCCGGCCGTCCCGCCGGTATGGTCGCCGTGGAAGTGGGTGATCACCACATGGGTCGGCCGGCGCCCGGTGAGCCGGACCGCCTGCTCCGCCATCCACGCCGCGCCCGCCGGGCTGGCGAAGCCCTCGATCACCACCACGCCGTCGCTGCCCGCCACGATCCCGCCGTTGCACAGCGTCCGCCTCGCCTCCGGGTGGTCGCTCCGAGGGTTCGAGATCAGCGCCCAGGTGCCCTGCGCCACCTCCTCGAGCCGGCCCCAGGGCTCGGCCACCCGAGTCGGGCGACGACGGCCGGGGCGAGACGACGGGCCGGCCCCCACCGTCGTCGCGTACGCAGCGCCCGGGGCGAGGAGCCCGAGACCCGCGGCGGCACCGAATGTGCCAGCGGCCTTGAGAAACGATCGGCGAGGGAGAGCGGGATGTGACACGGGCGGGGCTCCGGGGTAATGGGTATGAGTACGAATACGAGTACGAATACGAGTACGAGTACGAGTACGAGTACAACTACGAACATGATTGGGAGTGGAGGCAAGAGCAGGGCCGCCGGGCACGGGATGGGAGCGCCGGGGGTGACTCCACCGCGAACCAGGCATGGCGCACCCTTTACGAAGGCAACGCAACCATGAGTGACGAAAAGGTCCGGAA
This sequence comes from uncultured Gemmatimonadaceae bacterium, assembly GCA_964605205.1. Taxonomy (GTDB): domain Bacteria; phylum Gemmatimonadota; class Gemmatimonadetes; order Longimicrobiales; family RSA9; genus JAWVYT01. The sequence continues at coordinate 13,825 of CAZSBL010000073.1, read as the reverse complement.
GTCCGACGAGGAATGGCGGAAGCAGCTCACCCCCGATCAGTTCCGCATCACGCGGAAGGCGGGGACGGAGCGTGCGTTCACGGGTGAGTACTGGGACAACAAGGACCCGGGCACGTACCGGTGCGTGTGCTGCGGAGAGCCGCTCTTCAGCGCGGAGACCAAGTACGCGTCGGGTACCGGGTGGCCCAGCTTCCACTCGCCGCTGGCGGAGGAGAAGGTGGAGACCCGGGACGACACGAGCCACGGGATGCGGCGGACCGAGGTGGTCTGCGCCCGCTGTGACGCACACCTGGGCCACGTCTTCCCGGACGGCCCCGAGCCCACCGGCGTCCGCTACTGCCTGAACTCGGCGGCGCTGGACTTCGAGCCCGACGACGGCTCGTGACCGGGCTTCCCGGCGAGATCCCCACCCTCGACTCGCCGGTGGGATCGCTGGAGTTCCGCCTCCGCCGGGACGTCGACGCCTTCGAGGTGGCCGGGCGCAGGGGCGCGGCCACCGGCACCGCCCGGGGGATCGACACCCTCCGCCTCGGCGGCCGGATCGTCCTGCGCGACCTGCGGGTAGCCGTGAAAGCCGCCGGCCGGGCGCCGGCGCAGACGCCGGCGATGCTGGAGACGCCGCGGGTGGTGGAGACGCCGCTGGGCGTGGCGCGCCACTTTGCCGACGGGCGGGTCGAGCGGATCGTGGTCAGCCGCGACGCGCCGGTGGCGTGGGTGGAGTGGACGCCCGATGGGCCGGCGGAGGGTGGCGCCGGCGAGGCCGGGATCCTCGAGCTATCGTGGCGCGTGCCCGTCGCGGCGTCCCGGCCGTCGCAGGCGGTGGCCTGGGAGCGAGTGGGGCGGGGGCTCCGGGTGGCCCGGGCCCGGGGCGGGGTCGCCCTCTTCGTGCTCAGCGCGGAGCCGGAGACGCTGGACGTGGCCGAGGAGTGCGGCGAGCTGATCGTCCGCGCCCGGGTGGCGCTTCCGGGTGATCAGGGGCTTCGGGGGCTCCGGCTGGCCGTGGTGGGCGCCGGCCCCGACCATGACCTGCCCCGCCTGCTCCGCATCGCCGGCCGCCCCGAGGTGGCCGTGCGAGCACGGGAGGGCGCGGCGAACCGCGTTCTGGCCGACGGGCTCGCCGTGTCATCTCCGGACCCGGACCTCGACGAGGGCGTGGCCCGTGCCGTGATCCGGTACGACACTGCCCGGATCGCCAGCGGACCCGAGCGCGGTATCGAGGAGACGGCGGGAGAGGCACTCGCCCGGCTGGCGGCCGGTGGCTTCGACGCGGTGCACGACTACCTCCGCACCCTGGCAGGCTCCATTGATGCCGACGGACGACTGCTCTCACCCCGGGACGACGATGGGGCGGCGATCTTCCCGCTCCTCGTGGCTCGCTTCCTGGCGTGGTCCGGCGACATCAACCGGACCCGGGGGCTCTGGCCCGCGGTGGAGCGGGTGGCCGGGGCGGCGGCCGCCGGAACGGCCGGAGCCACCGCTGCGGAGGAAGGTACCGACGCGGGCTTCATCGGCCGGGCGGCCCCGGGGCTCCGCGCCACGGCCCTCGCCGCAGTGGCCGTGGCGGCCGAGGAGATCGGTGCCGGCGCCGTGCCGGCTGCCGCCGTGGAGGAGCGGGGTGGTGGCGGCGATAGGAGGGGAGCGTCCGGAGAGGCCGGCCCCGTAGCGTCCGGTCCGGTGGCCACGCTGGTCTTCGATGTCCTCCGCGCCGACCCCGACGCGCCCCGGGGCCGGCTGGTGCTCCGGCCCCGGCTCCCCGAGGAATGGGACCGCCTCGAAGTCCGGAGGCTGGCCGTGGGGTCGGCCGCCATCGACGTCGCCTATCGCCACGAGGCCGGCGTGCACCGGTTCCGGCTGGAGCAGATCCGGGGAGCGGCGCCGCTGCAGCTGGTGCTCGAGCCGGAGCTCGTCGGGGAAGGCGTGGTCCGGGCCCGGGTGGATGGAGTACCGGCGGAGCTGGAGCCGGCCCCGGTGGACGGCCGTCGGCGAGTGCCGGTACAGATCGTGCTCGATCGGCCCCGGACGGTGGAAGTGGAGTTCGAGCCCGATTCCCTTTAGGTTCCGAGGTCTTACCGGAGCGAGAACGAGGCGGCAGGCTGATGCAGAAGATGATGGTGGTGTTCGCCGTGGCGATCCTGCTGGCGGCGCCCATGGGGACGAGTGCGCAGACGGCCGCGGGGTTCCGGGCCGGCCTGCGCAACGCGGGACTGGAGACGAGCCAGGGCACCGGCACCCTCACGGAGCCGGTCTACGGCGCGTACATGGGGTTCGGGCTCTCCGACCGGCTGGCGCTGCAGTTCGAGGCGGTCTACGGCGTCCGCGGCGCCACCGGCCTCGGTCTCGGCACCGACAGCCTCGACCCCGACGCGCCCGGCGTGGAGCTCCAGATGCAGTACGTCGAGGTGCCGATCCTGCTGCGGGCCGGGTTCCCCGGGAGCCGGCTCCTGGGCAGCTTCTTCGCCGGCCCGTACGTCTCGTTCCTGGCCGGCTGCGAGGTCACCGTCGGCGGGACCACCACCTCGTGCGACGACGACGCCGCGACCCAGCGCTTCGACCCCCGGACCACCGACTTCGGCCTCGTAGCCGGCGCCGGCCTCGACGTCGCCATCGGCCGCAGCACCCTCTTCATCGACGCCCGGTACATTCTCGGCGTCAACTCCATCCAGGCCGGCGGCAACGCCTTCGACGCCCGCCACAACGGTGTGGCCATCACCGGCGGCTTCGCGGTCCCGCTCGGCGGGTAGCCTGACGACCGCGCACTTCCGGGGAGTGGCGGGGACCGGCGCATCATCAACCGCGGAGGCGCGAAGACGCGGAGCATACGCGGAGCGTTTTCTGTCTTTTCCGGTGAGGCGGGACGGCCGGCGGGGGGCGGCATGCCGGCGAGGCCACCTTACAGGGCGGAGAACGCCCCCGACAGCTCGTGTGGGCGAACCCGACCGTGGCCTCCGTGATGCCAACGCGAAGCTCGCGTCTTCCGCCGCCCAGTTTGCCCAGCCCGGAGCAAACTCAAGAGAAGTTCTCCGCGCGTGCTCCGCGCCTCCGCGGTTAACGCGATTAACGATGCCTCCGGAGCCCACGACCCACTCGAAATGTCGAAGAGCCACCAAAGAAAACCGCCCGACCCCACGATGGGGCCGGGCGGCTCGGTTGCCTGGCTCGTGGCGACCCGAGGGTCAGTCGTCCATCCAGCCACCCTCGGCAAGGAGCTCCTTCACCTTGGCCGGCCGATCACTGAGCGATGTCCGGACCACGGAGCGCGCGTAGCTGATCCGGTCATTCTCGGGCAGCTTGTTGACGACCCTGATCGGTGCACCGTAACGGAGGAGCAGCCGCTTGGCGTCCTTGGCCACCTCGTCCATGAATCCTCCTGCGGAAAACGGAAAAGAAGGTAACGAAACAAGTTAGCGGATTCCGGCCCCGTTTTCAACGGTGGCAGGTGATCCAGGGGTGTCGGCGGGAGGCGGGAATCTTTAACTTATCTAACTTCGCCCGATACGGGGCCGATCCATCCCATAGGCTCGACAGCACGAGACTCGACAGCAACACGCGGAGCGCATCGATGCGACGTTTCTCCCTCCTCCTGGCAGCTCTGACCCTCAGCGCGTGCGGCGTGGCCGGCCCGGGCGCCGGCACGCCGGAGCCGGAGCCCGCTGCGCCCCCGGCCCCGGCGCCGGAGCGGGCGCCCGACCTGGAGCGGCCGCTGCCGTACCCGGTGGCGGCGCCGGGGGACTACACACGATCGGTGACCATGGAGACCCGGATGCCGGATGGCGCGCCGGGCCCGGAGTACTGGCAGCAGTGGGTGGAGTACAACATCGAGGCGCGGGTGGACACGGACGCCCGGACACTGGTGGGGAGCGAGGCGATCCGGTACCACAACAACTCGCCGAACCGGCTGCCGATGCTGCTGCTGAACCTGACGCAGAACTACCACGCCGAGGGGGTGGAGCGGATCCGGCCGACGGAGGTGACCGGTGGGATGGAGATCGAGGGCGTCGCCTATCAGGGTCGGGAGCTGGGACCCACGTCGAGCCAGCAGCAGCCGGGCTGGATCGTGAACGGCACCCTGATGCTGGTGGTGCTGCCCACGCCGGTGGCGCCGGGGGAGACGGTGGAGCTGGCCGTGGACTGGTCGTTCCCGATCCCGCAGGCCGGGGCGAGCGCCCGGATGGGGTACAGCGGGGATGAGCTCTTCTACCTTGCGTACTGGTATCCGCAGCTGGCCGTGTACGACGACGTGGTCGGCTGGCACCTGGAGGCGTTCCGGGGCAATGCCGAGTTCTACTCCGATTTCGGCAGCTACCAGGTGACCATCGACGCGCCGGCCGAGTACCTGGTCATGAGCACGGGCGCGCTCCGGAACCCGGACGCGGTGCTGAAGGCGGAGGTGGTCGAGCGGCTCCGGGCGGCCGAACGGAGCGACACGGTGGTCCACGTAGTCACCCACGACGGCGCGTCCGACGCCACCCTCGACGGTGGGAACGGCCGGCTCCGCTGGGAGTTCAGCGCCGACAGCGTCCGGGACGTGGCGTTCGGCGTGATGAAACACTATGCCTGGGACGCCGCCCGCACCCCGGTGGGCGACCGGGATGGTGACGGCGAGACCGAGTACAGCCGCGTGGACGCCTTCTGGCGCCAGTACGCCGGGAACTACGTGGACGCGTGGCGCTACGCCCAGCACTCCATCGACTTCCTGTCGCGCTTCACCGGGCTGCCGTACCCGTGGCCCCACATGAGCGTGGTGGAGGGTGGCGGGATCATCGGCGGCGGGATGGAGTTCCCGATGATGACGCTCATCGGCGACTACAACCAGCGGGGCGCCGACGCCCTCTACTACGTCACGGCCCACGAGCTGGCGCACATGTGGGTACCGATGGCGCTGTCCACCAACGAGCGGCGCTACGCGTGGCTCGACGAGGGCACCACCACCTTCAATGAGAACAACGCGCGGGTGGAGTTCTTCGGCGGCGTCGAGGCCGCCGGGAACCCGTTCCAGAGCGAGCAGAACGGTTATCTGAGCGTGGCCCGGGCCGGGATGGAGGGGCCGATCATGCGCTGGTCCGATTTCCACCGCCCCGGCGCCGCGTACGGCACGGCCAGCTACTCGAAGCCGGCGGCCGTGCTGCACGCGCTCCGGGGCGTGCTAGGCGAGGACGTGTTCATGGAGGCGTACCGGGAGTTCTTCCGGCGCTGGGCCTTCAAGCACCCGTACCCGTGGGACCTGTTCCGGACCTTCGAATCGGTCTCGGGACGCAACCTCGAGTGGTTCTGGCGGGCGTGGTACTACGAGAGCACCCAGGACGGCGAGTGGTTCCTCGACCAGGCCATCGCCGACGTCGAGCGGCTCGAGAGCGGTGAGACCCGGGTCACCGTGGCCGACCTCGGCTGGGTCCCGATGCCTGTCCACCTGCAGGTGACGCGCGAGGACGGCTCCACCACAACGGAGGTCATCCCCGTCGACCGCTGGCTCGCCGGTGCCGACGAGACCGTCGTCACCCTCCCGGCGGGGCCGCGGGTGACCCATGTGGTGATCGACGCCGACCGCAACTTCCCGGACATCGACCGCTCCAACAACGACTGGGAACCGTAGCCCCGAACCGGCGAGGACAGACGTGATTGACGGCCTCGTCCTGATGATCTGCGGCCTTGCTGCCATCATGGGGTGGCGGCGGGGCACCCTCCTGACCGCCCTGCCGGTGGTGGGGCTCGTGACCGGCTACGCCGCGGCCTTCACCCTCTATCGCCCCCTGGCCGCGCCGCTGGTCGACCGGGGCGTCCCGGCCCTGGCCGCCTACCCGGTGGCCGGCCTCGGGGCGCTCGTGGCCGTGGTGCTCCTGTTCCGCGCCGTGGCGTGGTGGGTGAAGCGGCGACAGGACCGCCCCTCCGACTTCGAGCGGGCGCTGGGGTTCGACGACGACGAGCTTGGGGCGGCGGGCCCCGCCTCTGATCGGCCGGGCATGGACCGGGCCGGCGGCGCGGCGCTCAACGCGCTCTGGGCCTTCGGCGTGCTGATGATCCTGGTGTGGGCGGCCGAGAGCTTCGTGGCCGTTCGGGGCGGCACCGACGCGCAGGCGGCGAGCTTCACGGGCGGGGTGGCGGGAGAGGTGGTGGGCGCGGTGGGAAAGCGGGTCACGGCGTCGCGGCTGGGCGACGACTTCTCGGCGTCGACGGTGGGGGCGCTGCTCCGGGATCCCGGGGAGTTCCGGCGCATGGTGGACGGGCTGGCCGCCAAGCCGGCGGTCCGGCGCCTGGCCGGTGACGCGGAGGTGCTCCGGCTGCTGGCCGAGGGCCGGGTGGCGGAGCTGGCCCGGCGGCCGGAGCTGGCCGGTCTCCTGGACGACCCCGAGTTCCGGGAAGCGCTGCGGCGGGTGGGGGTGGTGGAAGGGGGCAGCCTCTCCGTCGACGAGCTGGCGTCCGCCCTCGCGAGCTCCCTCGGCCCCGTGGCCCGGGCCATCACGTCGCTCCGCGAGGACGGTGAGCTCGGGGCCACGGCCGAGCGGCTCGATCCAGCACGCCTCCGGGGCGGTGACCTGATGGCGGTCCTCACGGACGCCGATTTCGCCGCCCTCGTCTCCGGGCTGGCCGAACGACTGAAGGGCCAGGCCCGCTGACCGGTCAGTCGGTCATGGCCTCGTAGCCGGCGTCGGCCACGGCGATCCCCATCTCCCGGGGCTCCGTCTTGGCGTCGTCGTAGTCCACCACGGCGGTGCCGCCCTCCAGGTCCACCCGGGCGGAGCGGACGCCGTCCAGTCCCTCGAGCGCCGTCTTCACGGCGTGGGTGCAGTGGCCGCAGGTCATGCCCTTCACCGTCAGCTTCGTGCGTGCCATCTCGGTATCTCCTCGGTTGTGTTGTTGTTCTTGCCGGGTCACGCCCCCGCGGGCGCCACCACCTTCCGACCCATCCGCTTCAGCCGCAGCGAGTTGGTCACCACGCTCAGCGAGCTGAACGCCATGGCGGCGCTCCCGATCACCGGGCTCAGCAGGATCCCCCAGACCGGGTACAGCACGCCGGCCGCGATGGGGATCCCGATGATGTTGTAGATGAACGCCCAGAAGAGGTTCTGCTTGATCACCCGCATCGTCTTCCGGGACAGTCGGATCGCGTCCGGCACCCCGTCCAGGTCACCGCCCACCAGCGTCACGTCACTCGCTTCCAGGGCAACGTCCGTTCCGGTGCCGATGGCGATCCCGATGTCGGCTCGGGCCAGCGCGGGCGCGTCGTTCAGCCCATCGCCCACCATGCCCACCTTCCGGCCGGCCTCCTGCAGCCGCTCGATCTCCTCGACCTTGCCCTTCGGCAGGACCTCGGCGACGACCCGGTCCACACCCACCTGCCGGGCGATGGCCTCGGCCGTGGTCCGGTTGTCGCCGGTGAGCATGACCACCTCGAGACCCATCTCCTTCAGCCGCGCGATGGCCCGGGCGCTGGTCTCCTTCACCGGGTCCGCGATCCCGATCACGCCCAGCACCTTGCCCTCGCTCCCGACGAAGACCGGCGTCTGCGCCTTCGCGGCCATTCGCTCGGCCGCCTCGGCGAGGGGGCCGTCGGCGCCGCCGTCCATGGTCATCTCCTGCTCCGCCATGAACGCGCCGTTGCCCACGAAGATCAGCCGGCCGTCGACCATGGCCTCGGCCCCCCGGCCCCCGACAGCGAAGAAGTCCTCCGCGTCCGACAGTCGCAGCTCCCGTTCCCGGGCCGCGTCCACGATTGCGGCGGCCAGCGGATGCTCCGACGCGGTCTCCAGCGACGCCGCCAGGCGGAGCACCTCGTCGGCGCCCACGGGACCGTCGCCGGCCGCCACGATCTCGACCACCGCCGGCGCGCCCTCGGTGATGGTGCCGGTCTTGTCCAGGACCACCGTATCCAGCTTGTGGGCGGTCTCCAGCGCCTCGCCGCCCTTGAAGAGCACGCCGCGCTCGGCGCCCGCGCCGGTGCCGGCCATCACCGCCGTGGGCGTGGCCAGCCCCATGGCGCACGGGCAGGCGATGATCAGCACCGTCACGAAGGTGACCAGCGCGAAGATGAACGCCGGGTCGGGCCCCACGAGCCACCAGACGGCGGCGGCGAGGGTGGCGATCCCGATGACGATGGGGACGAAGATCCCGGCGATGATGTCGGCCAGCCGCTGGATCGGCGCCTTCGAGCCCTGGGCGTCCCGGACCAGCTTGACGATCTGGGCCAGCGCCGTGTCGCGCCCGACCTTCGTCACCCTGAACCGGATCCCGCCCTGGCCGTTGATGGTGCCGCCCACCACCTCGTCACCGGCGGTCTTCTCCACCGGGATCGGCTCGCCGGTGAGGAGCGACTCGTCCACGGCGGTCTTCCCCTCCACCACCTCGCCGTCCACCGGGATCTTCTCGCCGGGGCGGACGATCACGATGTCGCCGACCTGCACGTCGTCCACGTCGATGTCCACCGCTTCGCCGTCTCGGACTACCCGGGCCTCACGGGGCTGGAGCCCCGCCAGCTTCCGGATCGCCTCGCTGGTCCGCCCCTTGGCCCGGGCCTCGAGCATCTTCCCCAGCAGAATCAGGGCGATGATCATGACCACCGCCTCGTAGTACACGTCGGCGGGGAGCCCGGCGGAGGTGAAGATCCCCGGCGCCACCGTGGCCACCACGCTGTAGACGAACGCCGCGCCCGTGCCCACGGCGATGAGCGTGTTCATGTCCGCCGTGCCGTGGAGCAGCCCGCTCCACGCCCCCTTGTAGAACTGGCGGCCGGCCCAGAAGACCACCGGGATCGTGAGCGCCAGGAGCGACCAGGTCAGGATCGTCTCGTCGATGGCGTAGAGCCACGGCATCACCGACTGGAGCGCGTCGTTCACCGGCATCATGAGCCGGTGGAAGAGGTCGTTCTGCACCGCCGCGCTGTCGCCGCCCATGAGCGGCATCGACGCCAGCATGGCGAACACCGCCACCAAGGCGCTGAACGCGGTCTTGTTCCGCAGCGCCCGGTACTCCCGCTCCCGGGCGATGCGCTCCCGCTCCGCCGGGTCCGCCACGTCGATGGGCGCCGCCAGCTCGTACCCCGCCGACTTCACCGCCCGCTCGAAATCGCTCGGGTCCACCACATCCGGCAGGAAGACGACGCGGGCACTCCCCGTCGCCAGGCTCACCTCCGCGTTCAGCACGCCCTTAAGCGCCTTCAGCTCCTTCTCCACCGGCGCGCCGCTCACCGCCATGTCCAGCCCGTCGATCTGCAGCTCCGTCTCCTCGAGCCGTGCGCCGTAGCCGCTGGCCTTCACCGCCTCCACCAGCTCCGCCGCCGTGGCCGTGGTCGGATCGTACTCCACCGTCGCCCGCTCCGTGGCGAAGTTGACCCCCGCCTCCTTCACACCCGGAGCGCCCGACAGCCCCTTCTGAACCCGCGACGCGCACGCCGCGCACGTCATCCCCGTTACCGGGATCTCCAGCCGGTCGAAGGGCTTCTGGTCTCCGGCGCCAGGGCCCGCAGCCCCGGTCGATTCCTGTTCTGGAGTCCGCTCCTCGGGCCGTGCCTCTGTTGCCGTTCCGTCACTCATCATTCAATCCGATTCCATTGCCCGAACTGGAGCCCGACCCCGGTCACGACGCGCGTCGGCGCCATTACTCGCGGACATGCCGGTACATCAGCTCCATGACCTCCTCGTACGTCCGCTCCGCCTCCATCGGGTCACCGCTCCGAAGGGCGTCGGTCACGCAGTGCTGGAGGTGGCTCCGCATCAGCACCCTGCCCACTCCCCGGAGCGCGGCGTGCACCGACGCGATCTGCGTCAGGACGTCCGGGCAGTAGCGTCCCTCCTCCACCATCTTCTGGATCCCCCGGACCTGGCCCTCGATGCGCTTGAGCCGCGCCTCGACCTTCGCCCTCGTCTCGGGCTCGTGGGCGAGGGCGCCGTGGTGCGTATGGGTGTCGGTGCTCATGCTCTCTCCTTTTAGCATACCCCCCTACCCTATCCGGGGCCGGCCGACATGTCAAGGTGCGGCGCCGCCGTCGTGACTGTTCGCAAACGCTGTTGGTCCCAGCGAGACATGCCGTGAATGGGCTGGTAAGACATTGTGGTCCAATGGTTTGAGCCGTCAGGCCACGCCTTGCCCACGATGGACCAACAGCAGCTGCGAACATTCACCGATGGAGGGCGATGGGGGCCAGCCGGGCCGGCTGGTCCTGGAGAGCGTCAGCGGCGCACGGCCAGGCCCACACCCACCACGGTCTCCGCACCACCCGCCACCACGCGTCCCACCCGGAAATCGAGCTGTGCGTCGGGGGTGAGCCCCATGGTCAGGCCGCCGTCGAATACGATGCGTGGGTCGTCGCCGCCCAGGCGCGCCAGGCCGTAGGCCTCCAGGAACAGGCCCGCGGCGTCGTGGCCGGGGAAGGGCAGTCCGGCGGCTACGCTGGCCAGCACCTCGCCCGTCCCGCTCCCGGTCTCGAGGTGCGTATAGCCGAGGTTGGCGCCCAGCTCCACGCCGGGCACGGTCCAGGCTCCGGCCAGGATCAGTGACGGGATCCACCCGTCGTCGAACGGGGAAGATACCGGGACCGTGGTGGTCAGGAGCACGGCCCCTTCCGGGACGAGGGCGGTGCCCGGGAGTCGAAGCTTGACGCCGAGCGAGGAACCGCCGAGACCGCTCGTCGTCGTTCCCGCCTCGGGAGCCTCGATCCGCCACGACCCGATCCCGATGCGAAGCTCCGCCCGCTGGCTGAGCCCGGTCCGCACCAGCAGCTCGCCGAGCTCGTGGGAGTCCGGGCCGTCGCCAGTGGCCCGTGTGTAGCCGGCCTCGAGCTGGGCGTGACCGGACGCCACGGTGCTCGCGCTCTCGGTGAAGTCGGGGCGGTCGGTGACCATGGGGCCGAGCGGAGCGGGGGGAGCGGGGGGACCGGGGGGGCAGGCGGGGCCGGCGCATCCGGTGGCGAGGAGCGCCATCAGCAGGAGCGTGGGCACGGTGGAGAGAGAGCCGGCGTGGTGCCCCGGGGTGCGGTTGTCGGGATCAGGGTAAGGCATGGCGTCGTTTTAGGGTCACCTAAAACCCTAGCGCCCCAGCGCGGCCGCGTCAAACGGGTTATCCTGCCCGCCGATCTCTCTTACGTTTCGGCATGCTGCACTACAGGACATACGTGAAGGGCGAGGACCGGGACTGGGTCGTGCTGGTGCACGGCGCGGGCGGGAGCTCATCGGTGTGGTTCCGCCAGCTGCGGGCGTACCGGGAGGAGTTCAACCTGCTGCTGGTGGACCTGCGTGGCCACGGCGGGTCGGCGCGGGTGCGGGATGGTCGGGAGCACAAGAAGTACACGTTCGAGTCGGTGAGCCGGGAGGTGGTGGAGGTACTGGACCACCTGGAGATCGAGCGGGCGCATTTCGTGGGCATTTCGCTGGGGTCGCTCATCGCCCGGACGATCGCGGATATCGCGCCGGGCCGGGTGCAGTCGCTGGTGCTGGGTGGCGCGGTGGTGCGTCTGAACATCCGTTCCCGGATCCTGGTGGCGCTGGGGAACGCGTTGAAGCGGGTGGTCCCGTTCATGTGGCTGTACCGTCTGTTCGCGTGGATAATCATGCCCCGGGAGCGGCACAAGGAGAGCCGGCTCCTGTTCGTACGGGAAGCGGAGAAGCTGGCGCGGAAGGAGTTCCTGCGCTGGTTCCGAATGACCATGGAGCTGAAGCCGATCCTGCGGCTCTTCGAGGAGCGGGAGACGGAGATCCCCACGCTCTACCTGATGGGTGAGGAAGATCACATGTTCCTGCCCACGGCGCGCAGCCTGGCGGAGAAGCATCGGCGCTCGGTGCTGGCGGTGGTGGAGCGGGCCGGGCACGTCTGCAACGTGGACCGGCCGGAGGTGTTCAACCGGGTCAGCATCGACTTCCTCCGGGACCCGCTGGGCGCCATCTGAGGGTCGGCGACTCCAGCGTTGGGCGGACCGGACCGGACCCGGCCGGTGCCGCGCGGCAACGGAATCCCTTCTTCCGGGCATCCCAGGGTCGAGCCGCCCTGTACGCCGTCCCACGCATATCACATGGAGGCCTTCATGGCTCGATTCGCGCGCTTCCTCCTGGCCGGGCTTCCGGCTCTGACGCTGTTCGTCGCGGGGTGTGAAAGTCCGGCGGTGGCGGTCGTGACCCGCACGGACTCGGCGGGCGTGGCGCTGGTGGTCTCCGAAGGCGCCGACCGGGTGCTGGACTGGGCGTTCGAGGAGCGGCTCCGGCTCGGGGGCGACGACGAGGGGCCGGGGGCGTTCTACTCGCTGAGCCGCAGCCTCATCGCCACCGATGCCGCGGGCCGGATCCACGTCCTGGACGGCGGTGCCCACCGGGTGGTGGTCTTCGACGGAGAGGGCCGGCACCTCCGCACGCTGGGCCGCGAGGGCGACGGTCCCGGCGAGCTGGCGATGGCGTCGGGGGTCGACGTGGACGGCGGGGTGGTGGGGGTCTGGGACTATGGCAAGACGGGGATCGTCCGCTTCGGGCCCGATGGGGAGCCGCTGCCGACGTTCACGAGCCCGGCGTTCTATGCCGGCCGCGGGCTGGAGCTCCGGCCCACGGGGGCGGTGTTCAGGACCACGGACGTTCGGGACGCCGACGACATGAAAGACGTCCTGGTGATCATGGACACCACGTACGACAGCGGAGACGCGCAGTGGCGGCATCTGCGTCCGGTGGTGAGCAAGTCGATCCCCGACGCCCCGATGCACGTCTTCGAGAGCTGTCGGATCGGCTTCCGGCTGCCGCCCCTCTTCCACCCGGACGTGGAGTGGGCGCCGTCGCCGGACGGGCGCCTGGTCGTGAGCACGGAGACCGACTACGTGGTGGATGTCTACGCCGACACCGTTCGCGTAGCCAGCTACCGGAGGGCGCTGACCCCGCGACGGGCCAGCCGGGAGCTGGCGGTGGCATCCCTTGGCGAGGGGATGACGGTGAGCGTGAGCGGCAGACCGCCATGCACCATCCCGCCGGCTGAGGTCATCGATGCCCGCGGATTCGCCGGCCGGGTCCCGTTCGTCAGAAGCCTGCTGACCGATCCGTCGGGCCGGATCTGGGTGGAGCGGCTCACCATCGGTGGCGAGCCCGGCCGCATCGATCTGCTGGCCCCGGATGGCGCATACCTCGGCACACTGGTCGATGCCCCCGTCCCCGTGGCGTTCTTCCCGGATGGCGGCCTGATCGCCATCGAGACCGACGAGATGGACGTGGACCGGCTGGTGAACTACCGGGTTCGGTCCGGCGACTGAAGGACAAGGGTGGTACGGGCGGCAAGGGCGGGCGCCGGCGGGGTTCGGCCGGTCGGCCGGGGCGAATCGGCGTCGTATATTGAAGCCGGACCCGCGCCCCGGGGGAACGGGCACGTCGGGAAGGGCGTATCATCGGTTGAAACCCCAGGCCGACGCTTCTTCGTACGGGCGTGCGTGGACTCACTTCCCGACCGATACACGGGCAGATGACGGAGCGGACCCGACAACAGGACCGGCGCTTCACCCGCGCACTGACGTGGGGGATGGTCGTCTCCGTCGCCCTCCACGCCGGGGCCTTCCTGCTGTTCTCCGAACGCCCGCTGCCCCACTCGCCCTTCGCCGCGGCGGGCGAGCGGATGGGCGACTTCCGGGCCGCGCCCGGCGGGGGCCTGGAGACGATCCAGCTCACCACCCCGAGGGAGGCGCTGCAGCCGCCCCCGCCGATCCCCGCGCCCACGCCCGACGTCACACAGGTCACGCCGCCGGAGCCCGAGATCATGGAGGAGATCCCGGCCATTGCCCTCGGAGAGGAGGTCCCGGCACCCGGGAACGAGGGGCTGGCGGAAGGCCCTGGCCTCCTGGACGCCACCGGCCTGGGCGACGGCGGCACGGAGGCCG
>CAZSBL010000072.1:0-16806 GCA_964605205.1 uncultured Gemmatimonadaceae bacterium | reverse complement strand
GAACAGGTCGCTGCTCTCCCCCGGCACCGTCCAGCCGCTCAGCACCGTGATCGTCGCAACGGGTCGGCCGAACAGGAAATCGGCCTTCTGCGCGGATAGCGGAACGGCAGAAGACACCAGGGCAAGGGTCACAGTCGCCAGGATGGCCAGGCCACGAGACACACCCGGCGGGCCCGGCCTGTCGACTCGGTGTTCATTCTTCACGGCGGCATCCTCCTTCCCGGGGGTAGCACCCTATATACCAGGGCACGACCCGTGCCGTTCCCGGGTTCCCCGTTTCCCCTCGGGGAACCTCATCCCCCGGCGCCTCTCCTGTCCACGTCATGTCACAATACACGTCCAGGAAATAGGACGGTTTCCGCCCCGGGCCTCCTCGACCCGGGCCCCTTCAGCCCGGGTCGAGCAGGCCGTGCGTGCGCAGGAAGGCGGCGTCATCGAGGATATCGTCAGTGGTCCCGTTAGCGGCCACGGTGCCGCTGGAGAGGACCACGGTGCGGGGGCAGAGTTCGCGTGCGAGGCCGAGGTCGTGGGTGGCGATGATGAGGGACTCGTCGCGTGCGCCCAGGGTGTCGATAACGCGGCGGCGCGCCCGTGCGTCGAGGGCACCGGTGGGCTCATCGAGGGCGAGGATATCCGGTTTCATGACGAGCACGGTGGCGAGGGCGGCGAGGCGTTTTTCGCCGCCGGAGAGGTGGTGGGCGGCGCGGTCGGCGGCGTGGAGGAGGCCGAAGTCCTCGAGCTGTCGACGTGCGGCGTCCTCGGCATGGTGGGGGTCGTCTCCGTGATTGAGGGGTCCGAAGGCCACGTCCTCGAGGAGCGAGGGGAGGAAGAGCTGGTCGTCGGGGTCCTGGAAGACCAGGCCGACGCGCCGCCGGATCTCCCGGGCGGTCTCGTCGGAGACGGGGGTCCCGTCCACCACCACGCGTCCTTCGCCGGGCGTGAGCAGGCCGTTGAAGTGGAGCAGGAGGGTGCTCTTTCCCGCGCCGTTGGCGCCGAGCACGGCCATGTGCTCCCCCGGCTCCACGCGGAGCGAAATGCCATCGAGGATGGTCTCTCCGCCGGGGTAGGCGAAGCGGAGCCCGTCGACCTCGAGCGAGGCGCTCACAGGAGCGCGCTCCCGGCGATGGCGGCCACGAGGATCACCAGCCCGGCCACCTCGAGCGTGGGGCGCCCGTGGCCGGGCACGTGGCGCAGGGTGGGCATCTCGCCGGTGAACCCCCGGGCGAGCATGGCCCGGTGGGTGCGCTCGCTACGGTCGAAGCTGCGCTGGAGGGCGGCACCGGCGATCCCCATGAGGAGCCGGCGACGGGGCGCGGCGCCCTCGGCGGCGTTCCGGCTGCGGGCCGCTCGACGGAGCCGCTCCACCTCATCGTTGAGGATATAGAGGAAGCGGTATGCGAGCCCCAGGGCGGTGGTGACCACGTCGGGGAGCCGGAGCACCCGGAGGGCCCGTACGAGCTCGTCGAAGGGGGTGGTGCTCACCAGGATGACGGCTGCGCCGAGGGCCACGGCGCCGCGTCCCATGACGGAGCCGAAGCGGAGCAGGCCCGTATCGGTGACGGCCAGGGGCCCGAGTCGGGCCACCGCCTCGCCCGGAGCGAGCACCAGGATGCCCACGGAGACCAGGAGCACGAACGCCAGCGGTGTCGCGAGCCGGACGGCGAAGGTCGTGACCGGCACCCGGGCCGCGGCGGCCAGCGCCAGGACGAGGATCCCGAGGCCGGCCATCTGGGGCCAGGCGCCGAGGGGGAGGAGCGCGGCGCCGAGGGCGATGATCACCGCGCCCAGCAGCCGGACCGTGGGAGACCGCCGGGCCACGGCGGAGTCCACGTGGGCGTACTGGTCGAGGTGGTGGAAGCTCACGTGGTCCGGGTGCGGGTGGTGACGCGGAAGAGGAGCCAGCCGAGGAGGAAGACCACGATCACGCCGGCGCCCGCCGCCACCCAGCTCCCGCCGGGCGCGGTGTAGTCGGGCATGGGCGCCTCGAGGAGCGCCCCGCCACCCTCGATCCCCACGGCCTCCAGCGACGCCTCGAGGGCGTCGGGCAGGTCGGAGGCCCAGAGGGCGGCGGCCAGCGCCACGCCGGCGGCCGCCGTGGCCACGGTGGTCACCCGTCGGGCCCGAGCGGTCACCTCCGTGCTCTCCACCAGGTCGGGCCGGGCCCGGAGCACCATGGCCAGGATCCCGGCGGTGAGTCCCGCCTCGGCCACGCCCACGAGCACGTGGGCCCCGCCCACGGCCATCACCGCCGTGCCGGTGGGCACGATCCCGGAGATGCCCAGCTCGAGCCCCACCGCCAGCCCGATGGCCACGGAGGAGACGAAGGCGGCCACGCCCGCGGCGGCGAGGCGGCGTCTCGGGCTCACGCCGGTGAGGGCGATCTGCCAGCGGTAGACCAGCCAGCCGCCACCGGCGCCGATCACGGCCAGGTTCAGGGTGTTCGCGCCCAGTGCCGCGATCCCGCCGTCCTGGAAGAGGAGGGCCTGTACGAGGAGCACGGCGAAGAGGGCGAGCATGGCCGCCCAGGGCCCCACCACTACGGCAATGAGCACGCCCCCGAGGAGGTGGGCGCTGGTGCCGGCGCCGAGGGGGAAGTTGAACATCTGGGCAGCGAATACGAAGGCGGTGGCGGCGCCGAGGAGTGGCGCCTGCCGGTCACGCAGCTCGGTCTTCGACCGGCGTGCGGCCAGGGCGAGGGCGGCGGCGCTCACCACGGCGGCACCGGTGATGACGGGGGGGCTCAGCAGTCCATCGGGGATATGGGCCATGACGTGCGCTCCGAGTAGCTGGGGGGCCGCTGACAGGGCGAATGGTAACGCCTGGGACGTTTCGCGATCAAGCGCCCGTTGCCCCCCGAAGCTGCCGGCGTCATCATGCGGAGGAATCCGCTACCGGATGCGTCCCATGCCAGCTCAACCGATCCCCCGCCAGCCGGACCCGGCGTTCACCCGCGCCCTGCTCCGTGACGTCCGGGCGCTGCAGCGGATCCTGGAGGAAGGCCGGATCGAGACCGGGGTCCGCCGGGTGGGTGCGGAGCAGGAGATGATCCTGGTGGACCACCAGCGTCGTCCCGCCCCGGTGGCGCCAGAGATCCTGGTCGCTCTCGACGACCCCCGGTACGCCACGGAGTTGGCCCGGTTCAACGTGGAGGTGAACGCCCGGCCGGTCCCGGTGGAGCCGACGCTCCTCTCGGGCCTCGAGACCACACTGAACGAGCTGGTGGCCCGGGTCCAGGCGGCGGCCCGCGATCACGGGGCCGAAGTGGTCCTGACCGGGATCCTGCCGTGTCTGCAGCAGCGAGACCTCTCGCTGGGGAACATGGCGCCGGTGGACCGCTACCGTCGGCTCAACGAAGCCACCATGGCGCAGGCCGGCGGCCGGCTGCTCCTGCACATCGCCGGCATCGACGAGCTCCGGGTGGAGCACGACTCCATGATGATCGAGGCGTGCAACACCAGCTTCCAGGTCCACCTGCAGGTGGAGCCCGATGAGTTCGCCGACTTCTACAACGCCGCGCAGCTGGTGCTGGCCCCGGTCCTCGCGGCCGCCGCGAACTCCCCGTTCCTGTTCGGGAAGCGGCTCTGGGCGGAGACCCGGATCGCCGTCTTCCGGCAGACCATCGATTCCCGGACCTCGAGCCCGTCGCTGCGGGAGCTGGTGCGACGGGTCCGGTTCGGCGACGCGTGGGTCGAGCGGGGCGTGGCGGAGGTCTTCGAGCACGACATCATCCACTTCCGCACCATGATGACCCGGGAGCCGTGCGAGGACCCCCTGGCGGTCCTCGACCAGGGCGGCGTGCCGGAGCTCCAGTGCCTCCAACTCCACAACAGCACCGTCTACCGGTGGAACCGGCCGTGTTACGGCATCACCGACGGGAAGCCCCACCTGCGGATCGAGTGCCGGGCGCTGCCCTCGGGCCCCACCATCGTCGACGAGGTGGCCAACGCGGCGTTCTGGCTCGGACTCGTGTTCGCCGTACCCGAGCGGTACCCGGACCTGCCGCGGCGGATCGACTTCGCGGATGTCCGGGCCAACTTCATCGCCGCCGCCAGGCGCGGGCTGAACACCTCGTTCACCTGGCTCGACGACGAGGACATGGGGGCCAGGGCGCTGATCCGGGATCGGCTCCTGCCGCTGGCGGCCGACGGGCTCGACCGGCTCGGCGTGGACCCCGCCGAGGCCGGCCGCTACCTCGACATCATCGACCGACGCTTGGCCGCCGACCTCACCGGCACCCGCTGGCTCGAGAAGTCGGCCCAGGCGCTGGCCGGGCTGACGAGCCGGCCGGAACGGTGCGCCGCACTGACGTCGGCCATGATCGAGCGACAGCGGTCGGGGCGCCCCGTGCACGAGTGGTCCATCGCCCGGATCGGCGAGAGCGCCGGCATCCCCGGCCCTACAGTGGATCAGTACATGACCACCCAGCTCTTCACCGTCTCCCAGGACGAGCTGGTGGACCTGGCCGCGTTCATCATGGACCGGGAGGGCACCCGCCAGATCCTGGTTGAGGACGAGCAGTTCCGGCTCGTGGGGCTGATCTCCTACCGCTCGCTGCTGCGCCTCCTGGCCGATGGCCGGCTCCGGGAGCTGGGTGACGCCGTGCCCGTCCACGAGATCATGACCCGGAACCCGGTCACCGTGCCGCCGGACACTGCGCTGGCGGAGGCGATCCGGCTCATGCGCGAGCACGAGGTTTCCAGCCTGCCCGTGGTCCAGGACCACCAGCTGGTGGGGATCCTGAGTGAGCGTGACTTCCTGCCGCTGGCCGCGGAGTTGCTGGACCCGATGGCCGCCGACCCCCGGAACCCCGCGAGTGAGGCGTCGTGACCGATTACACCGCACAGGACCTGCTCGGGACCCTCGAGCTCGAGCCCGTCGAGCACAATATCTACCGCGGCACCAACCGAGACATCGGGACCCGCCACATCTACGGCGGCCAGGTCCTGGCCCAGTCGCTGGTGGCCGCCAGCCGGACCGTGGACGACGACCGCCCGATCCACAGCATGCACGGTTACTTCATCCTCCCCGGCGACCTGGACGCGCCCGTGGTCTACTTCGTGGACCGGCTCCGTGACGGCGGCAGCTTCACCACCCGTCGCGTGACCGGCATCCAACACGGCCGGGCGATCTTCACCATGTCGGCGTCGTTCCACAAGCACGAGACGGGGCCCGAGCACCAGGCGCCGATGCCGGACGTCCCGGGCCCCGAAGGGCTCCCCAGTGAGCTCGAGCTGATCCGGGAGATGGAGGACCGGATCCCCGAAGGCGTGCGCCCGATCCTGACCCAGGACCGGCCCCTCGACATCCGGCCCGTCGACCCGGTGGACCCCTTCGACCCCGAGCCCCGTGAGCCCGTCCGCCACCTCTGGGTCCGGGCCATCGGCCGTGTGGACACGCCCCTCCAGCACACCGCCATCCTCGCCTACGCGTCGGACTACGGGCTCCTGGCCGCCGCACTCCAGCCCCATGGGCTGACCTGGCGCCGCGACAACGTCATGGTCGCCTCCCTCGACCACTCCCTCTGGTTCCACCGCGGCGTGGACGTCGAAGACTGGCTCCTCTTCGCCATGGAGAGCCCCACCACAGGCGGCGCCCGGGGCTTCAGCCGGGGGGCGTTCTATACGCGCGGCGGGCGGCTGGTGGCGAGTGTGGCGCAGGAGGGCCTCACCCGGGTCATCGACCAGTAGGCGCGCGTCCGGGCCGCGCGTGGCGGCGCGGCTGGTATCGCGGCGACATTCGAAGGCGCCACGGGCGCGCCGCAACCGGCGCCGCGACCGGCATCCCCGCGACACGCCGACGGGCCACGTGCGCGGCGCATCAGGCCCGGGCACCGACGGCGTCGGTCTGCGTCAGGGTGTCGGCCCCGGGCATCAGGCGGCCTTCGGCCGCAACAGGCCCGGCCTGGCGGCCGGGCAAAGGCTCGCCCTGCGGGCTTGCAACGGGGCTCGGCGCTTCGCGCCTCGCAACCGGCGCCGGCCTGCGGCCGGACGCAGGGGCTCGCGGCTGCGCCGCTCGCAAGGGGGGGGCGAGGGCGATCGAGGGGGCGCGGACCGGCAACGGTACGGGGCAGATCCGGGGTCCGGGCAGGCGGCGCAGGGCGAGCGGAGCGAGCCCTTCCTTGCGAGGGCCGGAGGGCCGAGCCGCTGCGTCCGGCCGACAGGCCGGCGCAGTTTGCCGGAGCGGAGGCCGGTTGCGAGCCCACAGGGCGAGCCGCTGCCGGCCGCAGGCCGGCCGGTTGCGAGCCCGGGCGCGGACCGATGTCGCCGACGCATCTTCCCGCCGCCTGATGCGCCGCGTCCGCCACCTGACGGCGTGTCGCCGGGGCGTAGGTCGCGGCGCCTGATGCCCGGGGCCCCGGGCGCGGACAAGGCGCCACGGGCCCGGCCTTTCGCCGGACACCCGGATCGCAGCGAAGCGGCTCGCCGCCCCGGGCCGGTTGCGGCGCCCCGCCGGGTGCCGTTGTGGTCAGGCCGGCAGTAGCGTCATCAGGAGCGTCCCCACCACCCCCACAAGCGCCGCCTTCCCGTGCACCCGCCGGGCCTGCTTGCGGACCTGGGCCAGCGCGTCGGAGTCCTCGATGGTCTCCGGGCCCCCATCCATGTCGCGCAGACCGCGCGATGCCAGGGCCACTCAGGTCTTCTCCCGGTACTGGAAGAACCCGAGGGCGCCGGCCCAGAGCGGGCCGAGGAGCGTGAGGCGCCAGAGTCGACTCGCGTCGAGGAAGAGGAGCGCGGCGAGGATCGCCACGGCCGTCGCCCACGCCACGAGGCCGAAGAGCAGGCGCCGGCGTCGCTCGCCCGGTCCGATATTGGCGATACAGACTTCGCCGCTCACCTCGCCGTTCATCGCGGCTCCTCCGACCCGGTCCCGTCCAGGAGCAGCCCCACCGCGTCCCGAAAAGTCTTCACCCGTGGGAAGCCGTTGTGGAGCGGCTCCACCATGTCGTGCTGCCACGGCTCCTCGACCTCCACCAGCATCGCCTGGACACCCACCTCCAGCGCGGGGTTGATGTCGCTCCGGATGCTGTTGCCCACCATCCACGTGCGCTCGGGGTCGGGTACGTCGAACGCGGCCAGCGTCTCCCGCAGCACCTCGGCGGTCTTGAGCGGCACCACCCGGACCCGATCCGGCCCCACCGCGTCGAGGGCGCCGGCGTCCCGGAGGCACCCCATCTGGTAATCGAGGTCGCTGGCCTGCGTGTAGACGGCGGTGGGCAGTGCGGCGGCGAGGCGCCGGAGCGCGTCTATCGCCCCGTCGATGGCCGGTGGCGTGCCCGCCACGTCGGCGCCGAAGCGACGCACCGCCCGCGCCACCTCGGGGTCGGCCTCGACCCCGGCGTGGCGGCAGAGCGCCCGGTACGTCTCGGCGAACGCCGGCGCCATCCGCCGGGGTCCGAGGCCGTACTTCTCCCGGAGCCCGGGGTCCACCTCGTGGTGGTGCAGGTGCTCCACGTGCTCGCGCT
The DNA here is from genome assembly GCA_964605205.1 of uncultured Gemmatimonadaceae bacterium. Taxonomy (GTDB): domain Bacteria; phylum Gemmatimonadota; class Gemmatimonadetes; order Longimicrobiales; family RSA9; genus JAWVYT01. Next base: position 9,344 of record CAZSBL010000072.1, on the reverse strand, counting down.
CGAAGCCGAGCGCCTCCATCCGCTCGAAGAGCTGGCGCCGGGCCCGCTCGAACCGCGGCGCCGTGTCCACCAGCGTGTCGTCGAAGTCCACCAGCACCAGGTCGATGTCTCGGTAGTTCGTCATAGCGTGGTAAAGCTAACAGCCTTGCCCCGCCAGCCAACCGGTCGCCGCCGACTCGCACCGTTCTTGCCCCATTGTGGGGTGGATCCCCTGGTCACCCCACCGGAGGACGGAACCATGGCGACGGCGGAAGAGCAGGCTCGCTCGCTCCTCGACGGATTCGCGGCCACCACCGGCCTCACCGGCGGGGCCGAAGACCGTCGGTACCTGTGGACGGACGCGTTCGCGGTGTGCACCTGGCTCGGAATCGACGAGCGGGAAAAGGCCCTCGCGCTGGTGGACCGTGTCCATCGGGTCCTCGGCCGCCACCGCCCCGACGATGAGCGGGACGGCTGGCTCAGCGGGCTCCCGGACGACGAGGGCGCCGAGCACCCCACCGCCGGCGGGCTCCGGGTCGGGAAGCCGCTCCCCGAGCGCGGCCCCGACGACCCGTTCGATCGGCAGCTCGAGTGGGAGCGGGACGGCCAGTACTTTCACTACCTCACGAAGTGGGTGCGGGCGCTGGACCGTACCGCCGACGTGGCCGGCGGACTGACCAACGGAGACCGATACCACCGGTGGGCCGTGGAGCTCGGGCTCGTCGCCTTCCAGCGGTTCGGTCACGGGCCCGGGTCCGTGCCGTCCCGGCTCTACTGGAAGATGAGCATCGACCTCTCCCGGCCGGTGGTGCCGAGCATGGGGCAGCACGACCCGCTGGACGGCTACGTGACGCTCAGCACGCTGCGCGACGGCTCGGACCGCGCGGCGGCACTGGACGGGACCACCGCCGCCCGCCTCGACGGCGCCATCGACGCCCTGGCCGGCATGGTGGAGGACGGTGACCTGGCCACCAACGACCCGCTGGGTACGGGCTCGCTGCTCACCGACGCATGGCTCCTGGCCCGGATCACCGAGCCCCACCAGCCTCGCCGTCGCCAGATCCTGGAGCGGGTGCTCGACGCCGGTGAGCGGAGCCTGGCCACCGTACAGCGGTCGCGTATGCTGGAGCTGCCGGCCACCCAGCGGCTGGCGTTCCGGGAGCTGGGGCTGGCCCTGGGGATCGAGGCCGTCAACCGCCTCGCCGCCGACGGTCAGCCGGGCGCCGGGTCGCCGGACGCCGGGTCGCCTGACGCCGGGTCGCCGGGCGCCGGGCTGCCGGGCGTCGCGCACTACGCCGAGGCCATGGCGGGGGCGGCCCATCTGCGCGGGGCGATCCACGAGCACTGGCTCGACCCCGAGAACCGTCGGGCCCCGACCTGGACCGAGCACGAGGACATCAACACCGTCATGCTGGCCGCGAGCCTCACCCCTGGAGGGTATCTGGGGGATGACGCCTGACACCCGGCAGGCGCGAAGCTTGCGCACACGGTCCGTCGGAACGGCTCGAACGAATCCACAGGGGGAAGAAATGCGAAAGACCTTCCTGACCACCGCCCTGGCGCTGCTGCTGGGCGCGACCGCCGCGTCGGCGCAGCAGATGACCGCCACCGCCACGCTCATCAACCCGGCGGGCGAGGAGATCGGTCACGCCGAGCTCATCGAGACGCCGAACCACGGCGTGCTGATCCGGGTGCGGATCGACAACCTGGCGCCCGGCGCCCACGGGTTCCATATCCACGAGACCGGCGCGTGCACCGCGCCCGAATTCTCCGATGCCGGCGGTCACTTCGCGCCCCGCGGGAACGCCCACGGCGTGCTGCACCCCCACGGCAAGCACGCTGGCGACCTGATGAACCTCCACGTGCCCGAAAGCGGCCAGGTCATGACCGAGCGGCTCGCCGAGGGCGTGACCCTGATGGCCGGTGCCCACGGGTCCCTCTTCGATGACGACGGCGCCGCCCTCGTCATACACCAGAACCCCGACGACTACCAGAGCCAGCCGGCCGGGGGCGGTGGTCCGAAGCTCGCCTGCGGCGTGATCCGCTAGCAGAAACCCGGACCCGTTCGACGCTACGGGATCACTCGGTGACCGTGTAGTCCTTTCCATCGGGCAGCTTCCCGGTCTTGCCCAGGATCCAGCGGAAGCACTTGTGGGCCACGTCCACGGGCTCCAGGAACATCATGGGACAGCCGCCATCCAGCACCGCGATCCCGGCATCGCGACAGATGGCGGCGGCCTCGTCGGAGACGCTCCCCGTCCCGAACGACCGGTGCATCCAGACCCGGGGGACGCCGGCCTCGACGCAGTCGCGGGCCACGTCCGCGGCGGCGTCCGGATGTGTGACGATCAGCACGCCGTCCGGTGGCTCCGGGATGGCTGCCACCGAGGGCCAGCAGCGGTCGCCTTCCGCCTGGTCAGCATGCGGATTCACGGGCACCACGTCATACCCGTTCTCCCGCAGGTGACGGTAGATGGCGTTGGCCGTCTGCTTCTCGTCCCGTGACACCCCGGCCACGGCGATACGCTTCCGGGCAAGGAACTCCTCGGCGGCTTCTCGGATGCTCTGCATGAATCTCCTCCGCGCTCGCAGTGACCTCGATACATAACCGTATCACCGCGCTCCCGCTGTAGGGAGTTGGAGGATTCTCCGGGTACGATTCTTCCATTCAAGGTTCCCGCACGCCGATGTGTGAAATCAACATGAAAACGGGAGCGGATATGAGCGAGCTGGACGGAAGAGTTGCTATCGTGACGGGCGCGGGCTCCGGGATCGGCCGGTCCACGGCCGAACTGATGGCCGAGCATGGGGCCCGGGTGGTGGTCTCCGACATCGACGATGACGGTGGCCGCGAGACGGTGCGGCGGGTCGAGGATGCCGGCGGTGTGGCCACGTTCGTACGGACCGACATCTCGAAGCCGGAAGACTGCCGGACGCTCGTCGATGAGACCGTCGAGAGGTACGGCGGGCTCGACATCGCGTGCAACAACGCCGGGATCGGCGGCGCGCAGGCGCCCACCGGCGAGTACGAGTTCGAGGACTGGCAGCGGGTCATCGACATCAACCTCTCGGGCCAGTTCTACTGCATGCGCTACCAGATCCCCGCCATGCTGGAGAACGGGGGCGGCGCCATCGTGAACGTGGCCTCGATCCTGGGGAAGGTCGGCTTCACCGGCGCGCCCGGGTACGTGGCCGCGAAGCACGGGCTGGTGGGGCTCACCAAGAACGCGGCCCTCGAATACTCTTCGTCAGGCATACGGGTGAACGTCGTGGGCCCCGCGTTCATCTCCACCCCGATGATCTCCGATCTCGAGGAGGACCGGGAGACCAACGAAATGCTCGTCTCCCGTCACCCCATCGGCCGGCTGGGGAGGCCGGAAGAGGTGGCCGAGCTCATCGCCTTCCTGGCGTCAGACCGGGCTTCCTTCATCACCGGCTCCTACCACGCGGTGGACGGCGGCTACCTGGCCAACTAGGGCGGGAAGCCGCCGCGCCCCGGGCTCACCCCCGGTCGTCGCCTACCCGGCGTCGGTCGAGCCCGGCCGGTACGCCGCCTTGATGTCCACCACGGGCGTCCCTTCCACCGCCTCCAGCGGCTCCACTCTCAGCCGGGTGCCGTCGATCTCCAGCACGGTGACCGGGTGGAGCCCCAGCGGGTTGGGCCGGACGGGTGCCCGGGTGCTGAACACGCCGCGCACGGGGCGGTCCTCGTCGCCCCGGGGGTGGACCTGGAGGATGTCGCGCTCGGAGAGGTGGAGCCAGGTGATGAGGACCAGCTCGTGGCCGGGCTCGATCCCCTGCAGCCCTTCGGTGTACGCGGGCTCCAGCTCGATCCAGGCGGCGGGGGCGCCGTACCGGCCCTGGCGCGGTGCGTCGGCCCGGTCCTTCAGCGGGGATCGGACGAAGCCTATGGGGCGAACTTCGTAGCGGTCGAGCTCCAACGGGGCCTCCTCAAAGAAGTGTGCGGGGCATGATCCCGTCCTGCGGGCGGCGCTTCGGTCCGGGTCAGGTCGATGCGGGGATCTCCAGCTCATCATCCGCGCCGGCGGGTACTCGCGCCACAGGCAGCGTCACCGTGAACACGGTGCCCTCGCCCTCGGTGCTGGTCACCCGGATGGCGCCGCCGTGCTGGTTGATGATCCCCTTGGAGACGCTGAGCCCGAGCCCGGTCCCACGACCCGCCTTCTTGGTACTGAAGAACGGGTCGAAGATGGTGTCCAGGTGGTGTCCCGGAATCCCGGATCCGGTGTCGGCAAACGCAATCTCGACGGCGCTCCGGTCGGCGGATTTCTGGACGACGATGGTGAGGACACCGCCGTCGTCCATCGCGTCGAGGGCGTTGAGCACCAGGTTCAGGAAGACCTGGGTCAGCTGCTGCCGATCCCCGTGGATCGGGGGCAGGTTCTCGTCCACCTCGCCTCGCACGGACACCTTGGAGAGCTTGATCTGGTTGCTCGCCAGCTGCAGCGTCTCGTCGATCAGCTGCTCCACATCCAGCGGCATCAGGTCCACCTCGCCCTTCCGGGCGAAGTCGAGGAGGTTCCGAACGATGTCCCGGGCCCGCTCGGACTCGTGGACCAGGTCGCGGACCATATCCAGGCGCTCTCTGTCGGTCAGCTCCGCGTAGTCCTCGTCCAGGGCGTCGGCGGTCAACATCAGGTTGTTGATGGGGTTGTTCAGCTCGTGGGCTATGCCGGCGGTCAGCGTGCCGATGGCCTGCAGCTTGTGTGTCTGCACCAGCAGTTCCTGACGACGGACCAGCTCCCGCATCATGTAGTTGATGGCACTGGCGAGCTCAGAGAACTCGTCGTGGTAGCGGCGCTTGGGGGTGATCGGGGTGAGGTCGCCCTCCGCGATCCGGCGGGTGGCCAGCATGATCCGATTGAGCGGAGCGAAGACCTGCCGGGCCATGAAGACCATGAGCAGCACGATCAGGAGGATCAGTGCGACGATGAATACGATGGCGATCCGGTCCGACGCCACGAGCATCCCCTCCACCGCCCGCCGCTCCCGGGTGGCCAGGTCCTCCGCCACCCGCACCATCTCGGCGCCGTGGACCCTCAGCTCGGTTTCGATCTCGCCCACCCGTAGAGCGTCTCCGGCCGGGTCCAGCGTGGTCAACTCCGAGAGGAGATGCTCGTAGCGCCGGACGTGGCCGCGCATGGTGCTCACCGCCTCTTCGCCGATCACCGCGGCCATGTTGCCGGCCTCCTGGTCGAGGATCACGCGGGCGGTGTGCACACCGGCCAGGGCATCGGCCAGGTTCGTCCCGTACAGGAAGAAGTTCTTCTCGTACCGTCGAGCCTGCTGGATCTCGAAGGTGTAGCGGTCGACCGCGTCCACGATGTGGAGCTTCTCCCGTACGCCGTCGATCAGCATCAGCGAGACTATCGTGATGGCCAGGCTCAGGACGAACCAGAGCAGGAGTCCCACGGTGAGGCGAGTACGGATGGACAGGCTCGGACGCTCGTGGAGCGCCCGCTGGGCCACGGCGGCCACCGCGTCCAGCGGCCCGCCTCCGGCCTGCTGGTCCTCGTCGGTCATGGCACGGCCGGCTTCAGCCGATGGCCTTGTGTCCGAGCGAGAGGGCGGCTTTGTTGATCACCGCCCGCAGATCCTTCGGCTTGAACGGCTTCGAGATGAAGTCGAACGCGCCCTTCACCAGCGCCTCACGGGCCACCTCCACCGTAGCGTAGCCGGTGATCAGGATGACGCGGGTCCGATCGCAGTGCTCCATCACGTGCTCCAGGATCTGGATCCCGTCCATCCCGTCCATCCGCAGGTCGGTGACGATGATGTCGAACTCCTTCTCCTCGAGCCGCTCCACGGCCTCAGCCGGGTGCTCGTAGCACTCCACCTCGAACCCGGACTTCTCCAGCGCCGGCTTCAACCGCTTCCCCACGATCGGCTCGTCGTCCAGCACCATCACGCTCAGGCTCCCCAGCGTGGCTGCTTCGGGCTCCATGGGTCTCTCCTCGCTCTCGCCCGACGCCAGCTCGCTCCGCACGATCCGGAGACGGTCCAGCGCCAGGCTCGTCTTGCGGTCCACGTCTTCGCCGGTGGTCTGGAACCCTTCGCGGTCGGCTCCCGCCTCCGCGAAGGAGATCCGGACCATCCAGTCGTCGATCTTCTTCTTCATGTCGCTCATCGCTCCTCCTTCGATTCGGACCTCATCCGGCTGTTCACGCCGGACTGCGAGCTTGAGCCAGCTTCTGCTGCGTCCGGAGCCGCCGTCGGTAGGCACGGATCACGTGGAACAGGATCAGCCCGGTACCGGCGATGCCGGCGGCGAAAAGCATGGCCTTGCTCGCCATATTGAAGTAGCCGTCCCACGCGGGATCCATCTCGATCCAACCGAGCTGGCGGAGGTACGCCGGAACGGCGATGGCACGACTGATCACACAGAGGAGAATGACCACGCCTGTGACCACGCGGATCATGATCTCCTTCACCACCTTGGTGCCGTAGGCGCCGACGTAGATCCCGACCAGCGAGCCCAGGTAGAGCAGCATGGTGAGACGGAGGTCCACCATCCCCTGGAACGCGTAGTTGAGCGCGCCCCAGGCGCCCATGAACATTGCCAGGTAGAGCTCGGTGCCCGCCGCGACCGCGGTCGGGACACCGAAGACGTAGATCATGGCCGGGACTCCGATGAAGCCGCCCACGCCGATGGTACCGGCCAGGTACCCCGTGGCGAGGCCGATAACCCCCAGCACCCACAGGGAGACGCGGACATCGGCGGTCTTGAAATCAATATACGGCGGCAGGTGGAGCCCGGCGAGGAAGTTGGCGATCCGACGGGAGGGCCCCACGTCGTCCTGTCCGCGTGAGCGGAGCGCGTCCCGGAGCATGGAGATGGCCACGACGGACAGGATGCAGACGAACACCGCGCTGATGTACAGGTCGGCGGCCGCCGAGCCACCCGAACCGTGACCATCGCCCCCGCCCTCGAACAGGGAGCTGTTGATCCACACCGCTAACCGGATCCCGATGAAGGACGTGAGGATCAGGAAAGCCCCCAGCCGCTTGTCCACGTTGCCGAGCTCGCCATGCTTGCGCGAGCCCATCATGGCCTTGCCGAACTTGTGGGCGATATTGCTACCCACGGCCACCACGCCCGGCACGCCGAGGTTCATCATCCCGGGGGTCATGAAGAAGGCACCGCCGGACCCGATGAATCCCGACAGGATGCCGCCGATGCACCCCAGGATCACCACCTGGATGGCCGACGCGAGGTCGAGGGTCACGAAATGCTCGAAGAGGAATGAGATATCCATGGGGCTACTCCATCTTGATCAGCTTCATGACTGAGCTGGCGACTGTGCCGTACGACCAGGCCACGATCGGTATGAACGCGAAGACCGACACGGCCACAAGGGCCCGGTACAGCAGACCGCCTTCCGCCGCCAGGAACTCGAGGACCGGCAGCTGGTTGGTGAAGACCAGGAGATACAGCACGATCACCACGAGCAGGTAGCCCGCGGCACGGACCGCGTCCCCGGTTCCGAAGATGTACTCCGAACGGAGCTCCTCGGCCGTGACCACCGGCACCCGCATCCGGCTCGTGATCGACTCCTGGACCTCACGCCGGAGCCGGGTCCGGGCCGCCGGGTTCTTGTCCAGGAACAGCTCTCCGATGACCACCAGCGAGTGAGGCACGCCCGTACAGCAGGTGTTGACCAGGCTGCTCCGCTGCCCGTGGACCTGGCGGGCGCCCCCGGACAACCCGAGACGCGCCAACTCGTTCAGCGTGGCCTCCAGCCGCTCGTCTACCGGCTCTTCCTCCACATCCTCCTCGATGCCACCCACCACTTCGGGCACGGGTGCCGCGGCGGCACCCGCGTGCACCGGCTCCGGGCTCTCCGCCTCGGTGGCCACATACTGCACCAGCTCGACGGCCGCGTTCCACTTCTGCGCGATCTCCACCACGTTCCGGAACACCTCTCCCTTCGGGTCGAACGTCTCCTGGACCCAGAGGATCGTGGTGGACGCCATGGTCACTGCCAGGTCCACGCCGTCGAGGGGCTCCAGGACCGGCTCGATATGGGGCGCCACTTCCAGGTCGGGCGGCAGGTACGTGACCGTAAGCTTCCCGTGATGAGCGCTGGCCGTGAAGCTGAACCCCGCCGTCCGGGGGTCCTGGGCCAGCAGCAGCCGGGCCCGGGCCGACAGCAGCAGATCTTCTAGCTCCCGCCGGCTGGCCGGTGTCATCTGGAATTCCGGCAGCTGGCACACCCCCAGGAGCGACGCGGCTGCGTTGGGCACGCTCATCCGCTCCACGTTCACTACCACGTCATAGTCGCCGGGCTCCTCGCCGGAGCTGCCGTACATGGCCCGGGCCCAGTTGCGACGATCCTCCTCCACATCCTCCAGGTATCGTCGTGCCTTCTCGTGGTCGAGCCCGAGCTCCCGCATGGTGGCGGCGATGCGGTCCTCGTCATCCGCCACCACGCGGACCCTCAGGACGTGGCCGATCCTTCGCAGCAGCAGGTGTCCCGTTCTGCCGTGGTAAACCAGCGGGCCCTCCAGCGCCCGCTCGCACAGGTAAGCCGTGCTGAATGCCAGGTAGTGGTCTCGCTCACGGGCAAGCCGCTCGGTGAAGAGCTGCGGCTTCAGCATGCTCGCCTCGAGCTTGCTGACCTGAATGCCGGCGCGGATCGCCTCCTCGGTCAGGGTTTCACGGCTGACCACACTGTAGCCCAGCTTGCTCGCCAGATTCTCGGCCAGCTCCTTGCCCCGGGATAGGGCACCTCGAGATACGCAGATGATCTGCATAGGATCAGACTCCGGGTCTGGGTCTGCGGATTGGGGAGGCCGAACGGGCGGGTGCGTTACCGGTCCGGCCTGCTCGTTTGGGCTGGTTCAGGAAGGGGGGAGGTCGGGGTTCCGGCGGGCGACGAGGATGGCGCCCGGTGCCGGAGGCGCTGCGGGTTCTGGGCGGATCCGGCCCCACCAGCACGAGGTAGGCGGCACCCGGGCTCCGGGCGGCCGCCTTCCGCCGTGCCTCCTTCCGGCTGCAGGGTGTATCGTGTGAATTCACCACACCACCTTTCGAACCCCCTCCGTCAGCTGAGGATCGGCATCCCCATGGCCGGCCACACCAGCCAGATGAACACGGCCAGCACCGCCATGAGCAGGATGCTGGCCGGCACGCCGGCCACGAAGAACTCCTTCGTGGTGAACTGCTTGCTCGTATACGCGATGGCGTTGGGTGCCGCGCCGATCAGGAAGAGGAACGGCATCCCGGCCACCACCAGCGATGCGAAGAGGATCACCTCCGGCGCCACGCCCAGGTACGGCGCCATGACCAGCGCCACGGGCATGGTGATGGCAATGGCGGCCACGTTCATGATGAAGTTCGTCAT
>CAZSBL010000071.1:0-16811 GCA_964605205.1 uncultured Gemmatimonadaceae bacterium | reverse complement strand
CCTGGTGGCGCTCATGAGTTTGGTGGAGCTCACTGCGTGCGGGGGCGATCGGGGCGCCATCCGGCTGGAGACCACTATCGACACGGTGGGCGGCGTGGTCCAGGTTCAGCACGCCGGGGCAGCGCCGGAGTGGCGGCTGGAGCCGGTGCTGGAGATCGGGGAGGGCGGAGGGCTCACCGAGGCCCCGTCGCCGGCCGAGTTCGGGCGGATCGCCCGGGTGATCAGCGATCTTGACGGGCGGGTGTACGTGGCGGAGCAGATGCCGCCGGAGATCCGGGTGTTCGGGCCGGACGGGTCCCACGTGCGGACGCTGGGCCGGAAGGGGGCGGGGCCGGGCGAGTTCGGCGGGCTCCACGGGATGGCGTGGCTGGCGGAAGACACCATGCTCGTGGCGGACTACGGCAACGCGCGACTGGCCCGGATGACGGTCGAGGGCGAGCCGGTGGGCCAGTGGGGTTGGGTACCGATCACCGGTCCGTCGAAGCGGTTCCTCTTCAACGGCGGCCCGGGCGAGGCCTACGTGTACGTCATCGTGCAGGGGCAGCGCGGCGGTGAGCGCCTGGGCTCGGTGTGGGTCCGGTACGCACTGGCCGGCGCCCCGGATACGCTGCGCATCCCGGATGAGGAATCGCTGGGCGTGTCGCTGCCGACGAACGGGGTGATCTGCCGCGGCGACGGGATCGGGTTCATCAGCAACCAGTACGCCCCGTCGGTGATCGCGCGGCCGGCCCCGGGGCTGCAGCGGGCCGTGGCGGTCAGCAGCGAGTACCGGATCGCGTTCCTCGACCCCGTGGGAGACACGGTGCGGGTGATCGCGCGGGATGTGCCACCGGTGCCGCTGCCGGACTCCATCCGGGCGGCCGAGGAGGCCGCTTACCAGGAGTTCCGGCGCGCCTGGCGCGGGGCCGACTGCCAGGGCGCGATCGCCGAGACCGGTGTCCGCCCCGTCCTCCGGGACCTCTTCTTCGACCACCACGGCCGGCTCCTGGTGGAGTACAACCGTCCGGCGGGGGTGGCGTTCGACCTCTTCGACCGCCGGGGCCGCTGGATCGCGACGTTTTCGGCGCCCGACCGTGACACGGCGATCCCACCCTACCTCCACGGTGACAGGCTCTCCACGGTGGATCGAGACAGCCTCGACATCCAGCGGGTTCGGGTGCACCGCCTGGTGGCGCCGGCGGGCGGAGGCCCTATACTCAAACCATGAGCACCGAACATCGGAGCCTGAACCAGGTCCGGGACGCCACCATCGACGCCCTGTGCCAGGGATTCGCCGAGGAGTCCATATCCCTGGGCGAGCTGGAGCGGCGCCTCGAGACGGCCCGCGCCGCCCGGACCCGGGCGGAGCTGAACCGCCTGCTGGGGGACCTTCCCGGGCAGAACGTGCCAATGACAGCGAAAGCGAGACCGGCCCCGGGGCCGGCGGGCACGGCCGGCCAGGCGCCCCGGGAAGAGACGTCGCTGGCACAGCCCTCCGAATCTCGCCCGCCGAAGCGTGACCAGGTTCGGTCGTCCAGCCATCTGGCCATTGCCATCATGGGTGGAACGCGGCGTGCAGGGCGATGGGCGCCGCCGGGCGAGATGGTGGCGGTGGCGATGATGGGTGGCGTGGAGCTGGACTTCCGGGACGCCGTCCTCCAGGAGGGCACTACGGAGATCAACTGCTTCGCCTTCTGGGGTGGGGTGGAAATCACGGTGCCGCCCGGCGTGGAGGTGGAGTCTCGCGGGTTCGCACTGATGGGCGGGTTCGACCAGGACGCGGAGCTGGAGACCCGGCCGGGGCCGGACGCCCCGGTGCTGCGAATCAACGGGTTCGCCCTGATGGGCGCCGTGGAGATCAAGGTGGCGGAGCCGGGGACGAAGAAGGAGCGCGGCGGGTAGGCGCGCGACTGGCAGGCGCGGGTTCGAGTTCGGTGTCGAGATCCGTTGCGACGGTTGAGTTAGGGGTTCTCGGGAACGATCGGGGGGTCAGGTATGAAGACACTTGTCGGGTTCGTGTGCGTTGGGCTGCTCGCCCTGGGGCTGGCGGCTCCGGGCGTGGCGCAGGATGGCGTGCTGCTGGTTGTGAACAAGAGCGGGAACACGCTGTCGTTCATCCACGCGGTCAGCGGGCAGGAGATCGCCGAGGTGGAGACGGGGTACGCGCCCCACGAAGTGGCGGTGAGCCCGGACGGCCGGTGGGCGTACGTGACCGATTACGGCACGGGTCCCCGGCCCGGGAACACGGTGACCATCGTGGACGTGGCGGCCCGGGCCGCGGTAGGCAAGATCGATCTGGGGGAGCACACGCGCCCCCATGGGGTGGTGGTGACGGCGGACGGCTCGCTATGGGTCACCACGGAGGGGTCGGCTCACGCGCTGAAGCTGGACCCCGTCACGCGCTCCGTGGTCCTGGAGGCCGGGACGGCGCAGCGGACCTCGCACATGGTGGTGGCGGCCGGCGAGGATCGGGTCTACACGGCGAATATCGGGAGCGGCACGGTCACGGCCATCGACGCCGGAACCGGGGAGGTGTTGCGACAGATCGTGACGGGCGCGGGTGCCGAGGGGATCGCGCTTTCGCCGGACGGCCGCCACGTGTACGTGACCAACCGGTCGGCGGGCACCCTGAGCCGGATCGCCGTGGTGACCAACGAGGTCACGGGCACACTGGAGGTAGGCGCGTTCCCGATCCGCGTGGAGATCCTGCCGAACGGGACCCGGGCGCTGGTCTCGAACGCGCGGGCCAACGAGCTGGCGGTGGTGGACCTGAGAGCGTGGGAGGTCGAGCGACGGATCCCGGTGGGCGAGATGCCGGTGGGGATCGAGATCACGCCCGACGGCTCCCGGGCGTACGTGGCGAACACGCAGGCGGACAAGGTGAGCGTGATCGATCTGGACGAATGGCGAATGATGGGTGAGGTGGTGGCCGGCGCTGAGCCGGACGGGATGGCGTGGGTCGGGGGGACGCGGTGAGGGACGTACGGGTACGTTTCGCGCCGTCGCCCACCGGCTACCTCCACGTCGGAGGCGCCCGCACGGCGCTCTTCAACTGGCTGTTCGCCCGGCACCACCGCGGTGCTTTCGTGCTCCGGATCGAGGACACTGATCGGGCCCGCTCCAGCGACGAGATGGTGGAGGCCATTGTCGATGGGATGCGCTGGCTCGGCCTCGACTGGGATGAGGGGCCCGTGCACCAGGCCGACGGGCTCGACCGGCACCGGGAGGACGCGCTCCGGCTCCTGAACGAGGGGAAGGCGTACCGGTGCTTCTGCTCGCCCGACGAGCTCGACGCCAAGCGCAAGGAGGCCGAGGCCGGGGGCGGCGGGTACCGCTACGACCGCACGTGCCTGCGGCAGGTGCCGCCCGAAGAGTCAGACGCGCGGGCGGAATCCGGCGAGCCCTTCGTCGTTCGGTTCGAGGTCCCGGAAGGGAAGACCCGGTGGGACGACGCCGTGCACGGGGACACGACCTTTGACAACGCCGAGATCGACGACTTCATCATCCTCCGGACCGACGGCACGCCGATCTACAACCTGGCCGTGGTCAGCGACGACCACGCCATGGCCATCACCCACGTGATCCGCGGCGATGACCATATCTCCAACACCCCCAAGCAGATCCTGCTCTACGAGGCGCTGGGGTGGGAGGTGCCGACGTTCGCCCACGTGCCGCTGATCCTCGGCCCCGACGGGAAGCGGCTGAGCAAGCGACACGGTGCCACGGCGGTGGGTGAGTACCGCCATGAGGGGATCCTTCCCGACGCCATGATGAACTTCCTGGCGCTGCTTGGCTGGTCGCCCGGCGATGACACCGAGGTCATGGGCCGCGACGAGCTCATCGAGCGGTTCACCCTCGACCGGATCAACAGGAAGAGCGCCGTATTCGACTCGGAAAAGCTGGAGTGGTTGAACGGCCGGTACCTGGCCGAGGCGCCGGCGGAGGCGCTGGCCGCCCCGGTCATCGACCGGCTGGTGGCCGCCGGGGTCGACGCCGGAGAGCTGGCCCGACGCGAGGAGTGGCTGCTGGGGCTCATCGACCTGTTGAAGACCCGGGCACGGACCGTGAACGAGATCGCCGACCAGGCCCGGATCTACCTGGTCGACGCGCTCGACTACGACGAGAAGGCGGTAAAGAAGCACTGGGCGAAGAAGCCCGACGAGGTGCTCGAGCGACTGCGTCGCCTGCGGGAGGTCTACGAAGACGTGGCGTGGGAGGAGGAGCCGCTGGAAGAAGTGCTCCGGGAGCTGGCCGCCGAGCTGGACGTCGGCGCCGGGAAGGTGATCCACCCGCTCCGGGTGGCTCTCACCGGGATGGCCGCCTCGCCCGGCATCTTCGAGGTGCTGGTGGCCATCGGCCGCGAGCGGTCGCTGGCCCGGATCGACGAGGCGATCCGCCGCGTGGAATCTCTCGGTTGACACGCCCGGGGGGCTTTTCTACGATCCTAGACCACGACGCCGGGCACGGCTCCGGGTCGCGGATACTGCCCCTTGGTGTAACTGGCAACACGTCTGACTCTGGATCAGAAGAGTCCTGGTTCGAGCCCAGGAGGGGCAATTGAGGCACCATGCGTAAGCCGCTCGAAGCGCTCGAACGCGACGTCCTCGACTACCTGATCGAGTACGTCCGCACGCACACCTACCAACCGTCCGTCCGGGAGATCGGCGCCGAGTTCGGGATCAAGAGCACGAAGACCGTCTCGGAGCTGCTGCAGTCGCTGGCCGAGAAGGGCTGGATCGAGCGAGACGCGTCGCGTTCCCGGGGCGTGCGGCTCCTGACCCTCGACCTGGACGCCGACGTCATCTCCGTGCCCCATGTGGACGTGCACGTGGACGACCCGGCGCTGGGCGACCCACTGGACAGGCTGGTGCTGGACCGCCGGCTGGCGGGGTCGGCCGGCTGCTTCCTGGTGACCATGGTGGGCGACAGCATGGTGGGGGAGGGGATCCGGGACGGTGACCTGCTTCTGGTGGAATCGACGCCGAAGGCCCAGCTGCCGGACGGCGAGCTGGTGGTCTGCCGGGTGGACGGAGAGATCAGTGTCTGGCGGCTCCGGCGGCGTGACGACGGCCCGGTGCTCGTCTCCGGTCCGGACCGGCCGGTCCGGGAGCTGGCCGGGCTCAGTGCGGGACAGGTGCTGGGCCGGGTGAACGCCGTGCTCCGGCAGCTGCGCACCGATCAGCCCCTGGGCCGGCGGGAGGTGGGCGAGGGTGTCGAAGGGGACTGACGCCGCGTTCGAGCCCGAGCGGTCCGACGACGCCCGGTGGATGCGTCGGGCGCTGGCCCGGGCCGAGGCCGCCGCGGCCGACGACGAGGTGCCGGTGGGCGCCGTGGTGGTGGTTGACGGCACCGTGGTGGCTGAGGCGTACAATCGCCCGCGCTCGCTGAACGACCCCACGGCCCACGCCGAGATCCTGGCGCTCCGGGCCGCCGCCCACGCCCTCGGCCACCACTGGCTGAACGGCGCCACCCTATACGTCACCCTCGAGCCGTGCGCCATGTGCGCCGGTGCCATGGTCCTGGCCCGGATCGACCGCCTGGTCTACGGGGCCAGCGACCCCAAGGCCGGGATGGCCGGGTCGCTGGCCGACATCCCCCGCGATGACCGATTGAATCACCGGATCGAGGTGACCGCCGGCGTGCTGGCCGACCGGGCCGGCTCGCTCCTTCGAGACTTCTTCCAGGCCCGCCGATGAACCGTGTGCTCGTGTCCACCGAGGTGGAAGCGTTCCTCCGCAACGTGGAGGTGCCCGACGATCTCAAGGTGGAGCTGCTGGACCCCGACCACGAGGTCCCGGCCGGCCGCTACGCCGGGATCCTGCCGCTCCTCACCCGCACCATCGGGGCGGAGCAGCTGGACCGGATGGAAGGTCTCCGCGTGGTGGCCAATATGGCCGTCGGCTACGACAACGTCGACCTCGACGCCGCCCGGGAGCGGGGCGTGCGGGTCACGAACACGCCGGACGTGCTCACTGACGCCACCGCCGAGCTCACGTGGGCGCTGATCCTGGCCGCGGCCCGGCGGCTGGGCGAGGGCGAGCGGACGGTCCGGTCCGGCGAGTGGGACGGTTGGGCGCCGACCCAGCTGCTGGGCATGGAGCTGGGCGGTCGGACCCTCGGCATCGTGGGCGCGGGCCGGATCGGCCGCGAGGTCGGACGCCGCGCCGGTGCCTTCGGGATGGACGTCGCCTACTGGAACCGCTCGCCGCGGGACGCGTGGGCCGCCGAGATCGGCGCCCGGAGGATGGGGACCGTGGCGGAGCTGGCCGGCGAGTCGGACGTGCTCTCCGTCACCGTCGCCTCCACGCCTGAGACGTATCACCTGGTCGACGCAGCCGTGCTGGCGCGGCTCCGGGACGGGGCGATCCTGGTCAACACCGCCCGGGGTGAGATCGTCCACGAGGCCGCGCTGATCACCGAGCTCGAATCCGGCCGGATCCGGGCCGGGCTCGATGTCTACGAGGACGAGCCCGTCGTCCCCGACCAGCTCAAGGCGCTGGAGAACGTGGTCCTCCTGCCACACCTCGGCAGCGGCACGCAGCACACCCGCCAGGCCATGTTCGACCTGGCCTGGGAGAACCTGGTCCGGTGCGTCCGGGGCGACGAGCCCGTGACGCCCGTGGTGTAAGGAGCCGACAGTGGCTGAGATCCACCCGCCCCTCGGCGGGATCCACGAGGCCGCGCTCTACGTCGACGACCTCCGGGCCGCCGAGCGGTTCTGGCGCCGACTCGGGCTCCAGCTCGTGGCGCGGAAAGACGGCCGCCACACCTTCTTCCGGGCCGGCCGCGACATGCTCCTGCTCTTCGACGCCGAGGCCACCCGAGGCGACCGCGCGGATTCCGGCTCAGGCTCCGGCTCCGGCTCCGGGACTGTCCCCGCCCACGGCGCCGAGGGGCCGGGCCACGTGGCACTGGATGTGCCGGATGCCGACGCGCTGGCTGCGTGGCGGGAGCATCTGGCCGTGGCCGGGGTCGAGATCGAGCATGAGCACGAGTGGCCGTCGGGTGGGCGATCGTTGTACTTCCGCGACCCCAGTGGGAACAGCATCGAACTGATCACGCGGGGAAGCTGGGGGTTCTGAGCTCGGGATCGGGGTCGAGGATCGGAGTCGAGGATCGGCGTCGATGCCCTCGCCGGCGGTGGATGCCCCCTGTCGACAGGGAATTTAGATCGAACGTGAACGATCTATTCTGGCATGGTCGGGCGTAAGTAGTTGGGTAGCAATGGTTTAGCAAAACCTACCCCGAGGTAGATCGATCACGTTCGATCTACTTTGGTGGATGTCAGGGGCTGCTACGGTGGGAGGGGAGTGCGTTTTCGGGCGGGCGGGTGAGCGGCTGCGGGTGAGTGTGAGGGAGAGGGCGAGCGCATGATCGAGATACGGGGTCTGACGAAGAGTTACCCGGAGGCGGGGGGCGAGCGGCTCGTCTTTCGAGGGCTGGATCTACGGGCGGAGGATGGGGAGATCGTGGTGCTGCTGGGTCCCAGCGGGTCGGGGAAGACCACGCTGCTGAACCTGGTGAGCGGGATCGACCTGCCGACGGCCGGCGAGGTGTTGATCGACGGCGAGAACCTGACCCGTATGACGGAGCGGGAGCGTACGCTCTTCCGGCGTGATCGGATCGGCTTCGTGTTCCAGTTCTTCAACCTGATCCCGACGCTCACGGTGGAGGAGAATCTCCTGCTGCCACTGGAGCTCAGCGGGCGGGACACGCCGCAAGATCACGCCCGGGCGCGCTCGCTCCTGGCCGAGGTGGGGCTCGCGGACCGGGCCGACGTGTATCCCGACCGCCTCTCGGGCGGTGAGCAGCAGCGGGTGGCCGTAGCCCGGGCGCTCTCCCACGCGCCGGCGGTGGTGCTCGCCGATGAGCCGACGGGGAACCTCGATCGCCGCACGGGGCAGACGGTACTCGATCTGCTGGAGGCGTTAGCGCGCTCGGCGGGGAAGACCGTGCTGGTCGTGACGCACAGTGAGCAGGCGGTGCCGCTGGCCGACCGGGTGGTGGAGCTCCGCGACGGCGCGATCCGGCCCCGGGAATGAGCCTGCTGCGACGCTCGAGCCTTCGCCACCTCTGGCACCATCGGTGGCAGGCGGCGCTCTCGATCCTCGGGGTGGGCCTGGGTGTGGCAGTGGTCCTGGCCGTGGACCTGGCCGTCTCCAGCGCGCAGCGGGGCTTCACCATCTCCGCGGAGACGGTGGCCGGCCGCGCCACTCATCAGGTGGTGGCCGGGCCCACGGGGCTCGCCGACACCCTCTACCGACGGGTCCGCGAGCTCCCGGAGGTCGAGGCCGCCGCCCCGGTAGTGGATGGCGATGTCGTGACGGTCGATGCGGGCGCGGTGCTGCGGGTCCTGGGCGTAGACCCCTTCGCCGAGGGCCCGTTCCGGCGCTACAGCGGCGGCGGCGAGATCGGGCCGGCGGCGTCGGCGCTGATCGGCGCCCGGACGGCGCTGCTGAGCGCGTCCACGGCCCGGGGGCTGGGCGTCGACGAGGCGGAGTGGCTGTACGTGGACGTCGGAGGCCGCCGGGACAGCGTCCGGATCGCCGGGGTCCTGGAACCGGTGGACGAAGCGAGCCGGCTCGGGCTCGAGAACCTGCTGATCCTCGACATCGGGACCGCCCAGGCGCTGCTGGGGCGGACGGGGCTGGACCGGATCGATCTGATCCTGGCCGACGGTGGGCCCGACGGGGAAGGAGACCCGGTGGACCGGGTGCGGGCGGTCCTCCCGCCCGGTGCCACCATCCAGTCCTCCGGGGCCACTGCGGGCGCGCTCCGGGACATGACCCGGGCATTCGACCTGAACCTCCAGGCGCTGAGCCTTCTGGCGCTGATCTTCGGGATCTTCCTGATCTACAACAGCGTCACCTTTTCGGTGGTGCAGCGGCGTCGGCTGCTGGGCACGCTGCGGGCGCTGGGCGCCACGCGACGGGAGGTCTTCGGGCTGGTGCAGTCCGAGGCGCTGGTTCTCGGCCTCGCCGGCGCGGCGCTGGGCGTGGCGCTGGGGATCGGGCTCGGGCAGGGGCTGGTGCGCCTGGTGACCCGCACCATCCAGGACCTGTACTTCGTGGTCACCGTCCGGGAGCTGATCCTGACCCCGTGGACGCTGGGCAAGGCCATCGGGCTCGGCGTGTTCGGCACCCTCGCCGCCGCGGCGCCGCCGGCGCTGGAGGGCGCGCTTACCCATCCCCGGGCGGCACTCCTGCGTTCCGAGCTGGAGTCCGGACTCCGGCGCCGGCTGCCGGCGGTGTCGTGGGCAGGGGTGGGCCTGTCGGCCGCCGGGGGCGTGGTGCTCTGGGCATCGTCGTCGGTGGACGGCAGCTTCCTGGGTCTCTTCGGCGTCATTCTCGGGATGGCGCTCCTGACGCCGCTTGCGACGGTGCTCCTGATGCGGGTGCTGAAGCCGCTGGCGGGTCGGCTGTTCGGGGTCCTCGGGCGGATGGCGGCGGGCGGGGTGACGGCCGGGCTGAGTCGGACGGCGCCGGCGATGGCGGCGCTGACTATCGCCGTGGCCACCACCATCGGCGTGGCGGTCATGGTCGGCAGCTTCCGCGGGAGCCTGATCACGTGGCTCGATCGCACCCTCTCGGCCGACATTTACATCGCCCCCGCGCGCCCCGGCGGGACCGGGGGCGCCACGGGCTCCGCGATCATCGACCCCGCCGCGGTGACTACACTGACCACCGATCCGGCGGTCTCGGAGGTCCGCCGCTACCACCGGGGCGACGTGCCTGCGCCCGACGGGCCGGTGGACCTCATGGCCATCGGGATCGACTCCCGGCTCCGGGGTCACTTCGACTACCTGGCCGGCGATCCTGACGTGTTCTGGGACGACTTCGTGGCCGGCCGGGTGCTCATGGCTTCCGAGCCGTTCGCGTACCGGCGAGGGATCGAGGTCGGTGACCGCATCACGCTTCAGACCGCTCGCGGGGATGTCACGCTCCCGGTGGCCGCGGTCTTTCGGGACTACGGCTCCGACCGGGGGATGCTCATGCTGGAATACGGGACGTACGCCCGGCTCTACGATGACTCCACGGTGACCACCATGGCGCTGATCCTCGAGCCCGGCGCAGACCGCGCCGCCGTGATCCAGCGACTGCGGGAGGCCACGGCGTCGCAGCAGGCGCTGAGCATCCGGTCGAACCGGGCGGTGGGCGAGGCGAGTCTGGTCGTTTTCGACCGGACGTTCGCCATCACCCAGGTCCTGCGGCTGCTGGCGCTGATCGTGGCGTTCGTGGGCGTGCTCAGCGCCCTCATGGCGCTGCAGCTCGAGCGGGGCCGGGAGCTCGGCGTGCTCCGGGCCAACGGCCTCACGCCGCGCCAGGTCTGGGCCATGGTCTCGTCGCAAACCGGGCTCATGGGCATCGCGTCCGGACTGATGGCGCTGCCCATGGGGCTGATCCTGGCCGTGCTCATGATCGAGTTCGTGAACCGCCGCTCGTTCGGTTGGAGCATCGACCTGGCGATCCCGCCGGCCGTGCTATTCCAGGCCGTGGGGCTCGCCCTCGTGGCCGCCCTCCTGGCCGGGATCTACCCGAGCTGGCGGATGGCGAGGACGTCGCCGGCGGAAGCGCTGCGGAGCGAGTGATGACTGACGGACGACGTACCAGTCTCGTTCCGCTCCTCGCCGTGCTGCTCGCCCTCGCCGCCTGCACCGACCCCGGCCCCGCCCGGGCCACCCTCTCCGTGGCCGAGGCCATGGCCGGCGACACCGCCGGGTTCGCCCGGGCAGCAGAGCCGCGGAGCTTCACCTTCCCGGCGGACCACGGTCCGCATCCGGGGTTCCGGACCGAATGGTGGTACTACACCGGCAACCTGACGGCCGCCGACGGCCGCGACTTCGGGTTCCAGCTCACCTTCTTCCGGAGCGCGCTGCGTCCCGATACATCGGGGGTCGAATCCGCCTGGGCCACGCGGCAGGCGTACATGGGCCATTTCGCCCTGACCGACGTGACGGACGAGCGGTTCTACGCGTTCGAGCGGTTCGACCGCGGGGCGCTGGGGCTCGCCGGGGCGGAGGGTGAGCCGATGCGGGTCTGGGTGGGAGGCTGGGAGGCGAGCTCGGCGGCGGGGGCGACCTTCCGGATCGGGGCGGGTGAGGCCGGGGTTGGCATCGACCTGGTGGTCGAGGCCCTCAAGCCAGTGGTGCTGCAGGGCGCCGAGGGTCTGAGCCAGAAGGGTCCCGAGGCGGGGAACGCGTCGTACTACTACTCCTTCACCCGGATGGCGGCCGAGGGCACGGTCACGGTCGATGGGGCGGACGTGCCGGTCCGGGGCCTGGCGTGGCTCGACCGCGAATGGAGCACCAGCGCGCTCTCGCCGGGGCTCGCGGGGTGGGACTGGTTCGCGCTCCAGCTCGATGACGGCTCGGAGCTCATGGTCTACCGGCTCCGGGAAGACGACGGCGGCACGGCTCCGTTCTCGGCGGGGACCTTCGTTCGCGGCGATGGGAGCGTCGTCAGGCTCTCGGCCGACGACTTCGAGCTGGTCGAGACCGGCGGGTGGAGCAGCCCTCGCGGCGGCCGCTATCCCTCGGGGTGGCGGGTCCGGGTGCCATCCCTCGATCTGGATCTCGCCGTGACGCCTCGCCTCCGCGACCAGGAGCTGGCGCTGGCGTTCCGCTACTGGGAGGGCGCCGTGGCCATCGAGGGCAGCCGCGATGGCGGGACCGTAACCGGCCGCGGGTACGTGGAGCTCACCGGGTACGCCGACGAGCCGGGGCCATGACCCCGTCCCCCCTTTCCACCCCGACCGGGGGGACCGGGGGCTTGGGGACTAAGCCGGTCCGGTTAGACGACCGGCGTCTCCATGGCCTTTTCCTCGATCCGCTCCACCACGTCCTCATCCAGGCGGCGGCCGAAGAAACGGAGCACGGCGTAGAGGATCAGGAGGCCGATCCCGATCCCGAGGAACGGGCTGAAGCCGTACGCCGACGGGATGTCTCCCACGAGCATGGCCACGGCGGCCACGGTCACGGCGTAGGGGAGCTGGGTCCGGACGTGATCCACGTGGTCGCACGCCGAGGCCATGGAGCTCATGACCGTGGTGTCGGAGATCGGCGAGCAGTGATCGCCGAAGATGGCGCCGGCCATGATGGAGCTGACGGTGCCCAGCAGGATCGAGTAGTGCGACCCGGCATCGAAGCCGACGCCCGCGCCCATGGCCACCGCCAGGGGGATGACCACGGGGAAGAGGATCGACATGGTCCCCCACGAGGTGCCCGTGGCGAACGAGATGACGGCCGCGGTCAGGAAGGTGAGGACCGGGAGCAGGTGGATCGGGAGTGTGTCGCTCAGCAGCGATGACAGGTACGGCCCCGTGCCCAGCGCCTCCGTCACCCCGCCGAGCCCCCAGGCCAGGACCAGGATGATGACGGCGAGCATCATGGCGCGCATCCCGCCGACCCACGCCTCGATGGTCTCCTGGAGCTTCAGGATCCCCTGGCCCCACGTCATGACGATGGCGGTGACCGAGCCGAGGAACGAGGCCCAGATCAGCGCCTTGAATGGGTCGGCGGCGCCCACCACCGCCCGGAGCCCCGCGTCGGCGCCGATGGCTGCCCGGCCGGTCACGTAGATCCCGCCGAGGGCCACCACGATGGTGAGGAAGACCGGCAGCGCCGCGTTGATCCAGCGGTGCGGCTTGTCCTCCGGTGCGTCCATGAGCCCGCCGCCGGTGTCGGCGGCCAGCTGGGCGTCGGGCCGGTGCAGTCCGCCCCCGGAGACCGCCCGCTGCTCGGCCTGCCGCATCGGTCCGAAATCGCGCCGGGTGACCACTGTCATGACCACGAAGGAGAGGGCCAGGATCGGATAGAAGAGGAACGGGATGGAATGGAGGAAGACGTTGAACGGGTTCTCCGACGCCGCCAGGAGGTCGGCGGCCTCGGCGGGGTCGGCCACGGTTCCGGCGGCCGAGGCCAGCGCGTCACCGATGAGCGTGATCTCGAAGCCGACCCACGTGCTGATGAGGGCGATGGCGGCCATGGGCGCGGCAGTGGAGTCCACCACGTACGCCAGCTTCTCCCGGCTCACCTTCAACCGGTCGGTGATCGGCCGCATGGTGTTCCCGACGATGAGCGTGTTGGCGTAATCGTCGAAGAAGATCAGGAGCCCGGCGAGCCAGGTGAAGAACTGGCCCCGTCGGCGGCTGGTGGCGTACGGCCGCATCGCCTCCACCATTCCGAGCGTGCCGCCGCTCCGGGACATGACCCCGACCATCCCGCCGAGGAGCAGGCTGAACATCACGATGGCCACGTGGTCGGCGTTCCCGGCCAGCGCCTGGAGGGCGAACTCGTCCACGCTCATCAAAGTGGCCGTCACCACGTTCCAGTCGGCCATGAAGAGGGCGCCCAGCCAGATCCCGGCGAAGAGCGAGACCACTACCTCGCGGGTGATCAGCGCCAGCAGGATGGCGGCCAGCGGTGGGAGCAGACTGAGCCAGCCGGGATCGATGACGTCCATGTGGCTTGAAATCGAGTGGATTGCGTGTGAAAGTCGGCCGGAATGATAGGCGCCGGGCGGGGCGGGTGGCAAATGGCGCGAGCTGGTCCCGGGGTGAGCGAAGCGCCGTTCCACTTTCCCCTGGACTGGCGCCGCGCGGTCGGCGGGTCGCGGCGCCGGAGCGAGGGGAGGCGGTGTCCGGACGAGGAGCGGACTTTGCCACCCGCACCGGCCAGCATGAGCGGTCCGTGAAGGCAGGAGCCCCGCCGCGAACTCCGCTCCGCCCGGAAGGCTGGCCGCCCGTCGGCGGTGGAGTACCGCAGCCGGACTCCGCCTCCCCGACCGCCCTCCGGGCGCCGCTGCCGTTGACCGTTCGGACCCGCGTCCCTAGCTTGCGCCCGACCCAAGGAAGCAGCCCTCGAACGACCACTGAATGGCCCAGAAACGGCAGCAGATCATGGATGAGCGCGGCGTGGAGCGCGCGCTCGCCCGGATGGCCCGGGAGATCATCGAGAAGAGCGCCGGGACCGACGGCCTCTCTCTCATCGGGATCCACAGACGCGGCGTCCAGCTGGCCGAGCGGATCGCCGACGAGATCGAGCAGGCGGAGGCCGTCCGGCCGCCCGTCGGATCCCTGGACATCACCCTCTATCGCGACGACCTGACGGCCATCGGCCCGCGCCCCGTGCTGGGCGAGACCCGGATGCCCGATGAAGGGGTGGAGGATCGGATCGTCGTGATCATCGACGACGTGGCCCATACCGGGCGGACGGCCCGGGCGGCCATGGACGAGCTGGCCGACTTCGGCCGGCCTCGCCGGATCCTGCTCTGCGTGCTGGTGGACCGGGGCGGCCGGGAGCTCCCGATCCAGCCGGACATCGTCGGCCGACACCTCGACGTGCCCGAGGGCACGCGGGTGGAAGTGCTCGTCCCGGAGCTGGATGAGCGGCTGGCCGTGGAGTTCGGCCCCATGGGAGGCGAGTGATGGCGGAAGCGACGGCCACGTATCTGGGGAAGGACCTGGTCGGCCTCGAAGGGCTCTCGGCCGAGCAGATCACGGCGATCCTTGACACCGCCGAGCCGTTCAAGGAGATCAGCGAGCGGAAGATCAAGAAGGTGCCGGTGCTGCGGGGGATGACCATCGTCAACCTCTTCTTCGAGCCGAGCACCCGGACGCGCGTGAGCTTCGAGTTCGCCGAGAAGCGGCTCAGCGCCGACACGGTCAACATCTCGAGCAGCGGCTCCAGCGTGGTGAAGGGCGAGACGCTGGTGGACACGGCCCGGAACCTGGAGGCGATGCGGATCGACATGGTGGTCATGCGCCATCCGTCGAGCGGCGCGGCCCAGTTCCTGGCCGAGCGGATCCCGTCCAACGTGGTGAACGCCGGCGACGGGCGGCACGAGCACCCCACCCAGGCACTCCTCGATATGCTCACCATCCGGGACCACCTGGACGCCCTCGAGGGGAAGAACATCTGCATTGTGGGCGATATCCGGCACTCGCGGGTGGCCCGCTCCAATATCTTCGGGCTCCGGGCACTGGGCGCCGAGGTGGCCGTCTGCGGCCCCCGGACGCTGGTGCCCATGGGGATCGAGGAGCTCGGCGTCACCGTCTTCGATCGGATCGAGGACGCCATCGAGTGGGCGGACGCCTTGAACGTGCTCCGGCTCCAGCTCGAGCGCATGGAGGCCGGCTACGTCCCCAGCCTGCGCGAGTACAACCGCGTCTTCGGCGTGACGCGCGAACGGGTGGAGGCGGCGCCCCGGGAGCTGCTGATCCTGCACCCGGGCCCGATGAACCGGGGCGTGGAGATCGACAGCGACGTGGCGGATGGGGAACACTCGGTGATCCTGAACCAGGTGACCAACGGCGTGGCGATCCGCATGGCGGTGCTCTACCTGCTGGCGGGGGGCGCACCGGAGAAGGCGGAGGCGGCGAAGGGCGGTGACAATGGCTGAGCGAGCGGTGCTGTTGAAGGGCGGCCGGGTCATCGACCCGTCCCGGGATCTCGATGAGACGCTGGACGTCCTCCTGGCCGACGGGAAAGTCGCCGGCGTGGGGCGGGACCTCGACGCACCTGACGACGCCGACGTCCGGGACGTGCCCGGGCTGGTGGTGGCACCGGGGCTCGTGGACGTGCACGTGCACCTGCGGGAGCCCGGCGGTGAGCACAAGGAGACCATCGGGACCGGCGCGTGGGCGGCGGCGGTGGGCGGCTTCACGTCCATCTGCGCCATGCCGAACACCGACCCGCCCATCGATGACCCGGCGGCCGTCGGGTTCGTCCTCGCCCAGGGGCTCCGGGCCGGCGCGGCCCGGGTCTACCCCGTGGGCGCCATCTCGGTGGGGCAGAAGGGCGAGCGGCTGACGCTCATCGGCGAGATGGTGGACGCCGGCGCCGTGGCCATCACCGATGACGGGCTGCCCGTCCAGGACAGCGGGCTCATGCGGCTGGCGCTGGAGTACTCGCTGAGCTTCGGCATCCCCGTGGCCGACCACTGCGAGGACGTCACCCTGTCGCGAGGCGGCTCGATGAACGAGGGCGTGGTCTCCACGCGCCTCGGGATCACCGGCGTGCCCGGCGCGGCCGAGGAGGTCATGATCGCCCGGGACCTCTTCCTGGCGGAGCTGACCGGCGGACGGCTGCACATCCAGCACGTCTCCACCCGGGCCGGCGTGGAGATGATCCGGGCGGCCAGGGGCCGGGGCGTCCACGTCACCGCCGAGGCCACACCCCACCACTTCACCCTCACCGATGAGGCCGTGGTGGGCTACCGCACCGAGGCCAAGGTCAACCCACCGCTCCGGACCGCCGAAGACCGCGAGGCCGTCCGCCAGGGCGTGAAGGACGGGGCCCTCGACTGCATCGCCACCGATCACGCGCCGCACCACTACGACGAAAAGGAGCAGGCCTTCGAGGACGCGCCCATGGGACTCGTGGGGCTCGAGACCGCCCTCGGGCTCGCCATCACCGAGTTGGTGGACGGCGGGGTGATCACGCTCCCCGAGATGATCGACCGGATGAGCACCACGCCGGCCCGGGCGTTCAACCTGCCCGCGGGCACCCTGGAGGAAGGCGCGCCGGCGGATGTCACGGTTTTCGACCCGGAAGCCGAGTGGACCGTGGACCCGGTCGAGTTCGTGTCCAAGAGCCGGAACACCCCGTTCGCGGGCCGCACCCTCAAGGGGCGCGCGCACACCACCCTCGTCGGCGGCCGCGTGGTCTGGAGCGCCGAGCAGGGCGTGCCGTACGCCCGGGAGCAGGCCCGGAAGTATGGCTGACCGGCCGGACGCGCCTGCGGACCGCGCCGGCGTCCCCGTGCGCCAGTTCCTGGCGGGGGCCGAGGTCCCCTGGCCGGCGGCCGCGGAGCTGGAGGACGGAACGCGGATCG
>CAZSBL010000070.1:0-17041 GCA_964605205.1 uncultured Gemmatimonadaceae bacterium | reverse complement strand
CGGGCCCGTAGCTCAGCTGGTCAGAGCACCCGACTCATAATCGGAGGGTCGCAGGTTCGAGTCCTGCCGGGCCCACTCCTTGCGCCGCGGGCCGTGTTGCGGGCTAGGCTTCCGCCGGATCCAGCGGTGCGGAGCCGTTCCCGGCCCGATCGCCGGCCTGGCTCGGGGGCACGGCCGCCGGGTCGGTGGGCAGCCGCCGGGCCCGTTCTTCGGCTTCCGCAGCCCGCGCGGCCAGCTCCTGGCCGTCGGTTTCTTCGTCGGCCCGGCCGCCGTTCTCCTTGAAGACCTCGGCCAGGGGTGGCGGTGCGCCGGTGATCTCGAGCCGACCGCGCTCGTGAACGGAGAAGACGGCGCGGACCACCTCGGCATCGAAGAAGCGGCCCTCGAGGTCGCGGATCTCGGTGAGGGCCTTGTCAATGGGCCACGCTTCCTTGTACGGCCGCTCGTGGGTGAGGGCGTCGAAGACGTCGGCGGCGTGGACGATCTGGGCGGGAAGGGGGATCAGGTCCGCTTCCATGTTCATGTAGCCGGAGCCGTCGAAGTTCTCGTGATGGTAGAGGGCGATCTCCTCGGCCATCTGGAGGACGGGAAAGCGGCTTCCGGCCAGGATCCCGGCGCCGATGGAGGTGTGCTTCTTCATCTCGTCGAACTCCTCGTCCGTCAGCTTGCCCGGCTTTAGGAGGATGGAGTCGGGGATCCCGATCTTGCCCACGTCGTGGAGGGGCGCGGCCCGGCGGATGAGGACGATCTGCTCATCGGGGAGGCCGAGCTCGTGGGCGAGGACGGCAGACGTATGCCCGACGCGCTGGGCGTGGTGGCCGGTCTCGTCATCCCGATACTCCGCCGCCCGGGCGAGGCGTTCGAGGATCTCGATCTGGGCCTGCTCGAGCTCCCGGGTCCGCTCGTAGACCTTCTGCTCGAGGTTGACGTTCTGGCTCTGGAGCTGGCGGTAGAGGTAGCGGGTCTGGAGGAGGTTCTTGATCCGGAGGATGACCTCGGTGGGGTCCACCGGCTTGGTCAGGAAGTCCTTGGCGCCGGCCGACAGGGCGCGCTGGCGTGCCTGGGGCGTGATATCGGCGGTGAGAACGAGGATCGGGACGAACTCGCTGGGCGCGATCCGTCCCCGCAGCTGCTCCATGACGCCGAACCCGTCGAGTCCGGGCATGTGGAGGTCGAGGAGCAGGATGTCGGGCTTCTTCGCGCTGTAGAGGGCCAGGAACTTCCGTGGGTCGTTCGTGCTCTCGATGTTCTTGAACCCGTCACGCTGGAGGATGCGCTCGAGGAGCCGGACGTTGGCCGGTTCGTCGTCCACGATCAGGATGGTCGATTCCAGATACTCGTCTTCGAACATTACGCTTCCGGCTCGAGGACCTCGTCCACCAGACGCAGGAACTCCTGGACGTCCAGCGGCTTGGTCAGGTAGGCCGTGGCGCCCGAATCCAGCAGCTCCTGGACCTGGTTGCTGGTGACGTCCGCACTGATGATAACCACGGGCGTGTCGGCTGTCGCGGGGTCGTCCTGGATCCGGCGCATGACCTCCGAGCCGTGGATGTCGGGGAGGTGGAGGTCCAGGAGGATGAGGTTCGGCCCCTCTTCACGGGCCTGGTCGAGCCCCGACTGCCCGTCCATGGCCGTCAGCAGCTCGATATTCGGCCGGCGGGTGAGCACGCGCTCCACCAGCTTGAAGTTGGACGGGTTGTCCTCGATGTAGAGGATCCGGGAGCTTCGGGCGGCGGTGGCCTCATCGACCTCGATGGCGCCAGCCTCCTCGACGGGGGCCTCGGCGATCTCCTGGTTCGGGTCGAGGGGCAGCTCGAACCAGAAGGTGGAGCCCTCACCCTCGGTGCTCTCCACGCCGATCTCGCCGTCCATGGCCTCGATCAGCCCCCGGGAGACGGCCAGCCCGATGCCCGTACCCTCGATCCCGCTGGTCTCGGCGCCCAATCGCTCGAACGGCTGGAAGAGGCGGCTCAGCGCCTCCTCGGGGATCCCTCGGCCAGTGTCGGTCACGGACACCCGCATCCGGTTCGCGCCGGTCATGCCGCGACCGCACGTCACGGTCACGGTGCCGTTCGGCTCGTTGTACTTCACGGCGTTGGACAGGAGGTTCAGCGTCACCTGCTTCAGCCGCTGCTGGTCGGCGGTCACCTTGACGTCACAGTCCATGGCGTCGGCGCCGGCGAAGGTGATGTTCTCCTGGTCGGCCCGGTGTTTGACCAGCTCCCAGGCCTCACGGACGACGGCACCCACGTCGATGGGCTCGAGGGAGAGCGACATGCGGCCGGCCTCGATCCGTGCGATGTCGAGGACCTCGTCGACGAGCGAGAGGAGGTGGCGGCCCGCCTTGAGGATCTGGTCCACGCTCTCGGTCTGCTCCGAGTCGAGGGCGTCCATCTCCAGGAGCTGGGCGAAGCCGAGGATGGCGTTGAGCGGCGTGCGCAGCTCGTGGCTCATCCGGGAGAGGAACTCGCTCTTGGCGCGGTTCGCCCTCTCGGCGTCTTCCTTGGCCCGCTTCAGGACGTGCTCGAGCTGCTTGCGCTCCGTGACGTCTCGGACCACACCGGTGAAGATGTGCTCGTTGTTCTTCACGTACTCGCCGAACGAGATCTCAAGCGCGATCTCCCGGTGGCCCTTGCCCATCCCCTGGATCTGGAGGGCGTACTCCGGGTTACTGGTGACGACGGTGTCCAGGTACTGCTGGAGGGCCGCGTCGTGGTCGTCACGCACGCGCTCCGGGATTAGCATGCTGAACGGCTGGCCCACCATGTCGGTGATGGTCAGACCGAAGATCTTCTCGGCCGCGCGGTTGGCGAAGAGGATGCGACGGTTCTGGTCGATGGTGAGGATGCCGTCGGACGCGCTCTCTGCCACGAACCGGTACCGCTCCTCGCTCTCGCGCCGGGCTTCCTCGACCTCGGTGCGGGCGAGGAACTCGCGGCGCATCTGGTCGGCGACATCGCGAAGCCCGCCGAGCACGGCGCCGAGGACCAGGAGGAGGACGGCCTGGAGGAGGTCCTGCTGCCCCTGCAGCACATGGACGAAGGTGAGCTGCGGGTCGGTGAGGGAGAACAGGAACGCGTTGAACGGGATCATGATGATCGCCGCCATGGTCCCGCCCCAGAACCCGAAGAGCCACGCGAAGACCACGATGGGCGTGGCCGCCAGCATGGCGATGTCCGTCGCCTCCGGCGTGAACGGGGGGATGAAGGCGAGGATGTAGGCGGACATGGCCGCCACGGCCAGGGCGAGCTTCACCCAGTTGCTGCCGCCACCGCCGAAGTAGTCGAAGACCAGGCTGCCGGTGCTCCCCTCGCCAGCTCCGGGCGGGGGTGGTGGCGGCTGGTCGACCACGGGCGATACCGCGGGCGGTATCTGTCGTTCTCGCTCTGTGTCCTCGGTGGAACCCTCGCGTGGGTCGTTCATCGCATCCGGTTCATTGGTATTGGGGCTC
This sequence comes from uncultured Gemmatimonadaceae bacterium, assembly GCA_964605205.1. Taxonomy (GTDB): domain Bacteria; phylum Gemmatimonadota; class Gemmatimonadetes; order Longimicrobiales; family RSA9; genus JAWVYT01. The sequence continues at coordinate 13,590 of CAZSBL010000070.1, read as the reverse complement.
GCGAGTAGCGAGCGGCTCGACGGTCGGGGAGATCGACAGGGCAGGAATGTAGGAGTGGGCGTGAGCGCCGGCAAGGCGACGGCGCGGGACTTGCCGCCGTGCTGATTCCAGGGCCGGCTGCCCGGGCGGGGCCCTCTCCCGGGTCAGGCACTCATCCACAATGCACAGGAGGCGGGATGGTGAAGCAGCTCGGTACGATCGCGCTGGTGTGCACCCTCGCGGGTGCGGCGTGTACCTCCGATACCGCCGACAGCGCGCGGGTGGTGTCGGACGCGGACCTGGCGTGCGCGCCGGACGACGGCGGGCTCGTGCTGCCGGACGGGTTCTGTGCGGTGGTGGTAGCCGACGAGCTCGGCGCATCGCGGCATCTGGCCGTGGCCCCGAACGGTGACCTCTACGTGACGCTGCGGGGTACCCGCCAGAGTCCGGGCAGCGCCATGGCGCTGCGCGACACCACGGGCGATGGCGTGGCCGACGTGCGAGTCACGTTCGATGAGGTCGGCGGGACCGGGGTCGAGCTGTGGAACGGGTGGGTCTACGTGGGCCACGATGACGGGATCGTCCGCTACCGGCGGCCGGAGGGGCAGCTGGCGCCGGCGGAGGAGGCCGAGGTGATCGTGCGGGGGCTCCGGGCCCGGGGCGGCCACGCGGCCAAGCCGGTGGAGATCACGCCGGACGGCACCCTGTTCGTGAACATCGGCTCGCCGTCCAACAGCTGTCAGGAGCAGGACCGGCGGGCCGGCTCACCGGGGAGGGATCCGTGCGAGGAGCTGGAGACCAACGCCGGGATCTGGCGATTCGACGCGGAGACGCCGGGCCAGACGCAGGCCGACGGCACCCGGTTCGCCACCGGGATGCGGAATACCGTGGCGCTGCACTACAACCCGGGCGACGGGGAGCTGTACGCGGCGATCCACGGACGGGACCAGCTGGCGCAGAACTGGGGTGAGCTGTACACGGCGGAGGAGAGCGCCGAGCTGCCGGCGGAGGAGTTCGTACGGGTCCGCGAAGGCGACGACTACGGTTGGCCATACTGCTACTACGATCACGTGCAGGAGAAGAAGGTGCTGGCGCCCGAGTACGGTGGCGATGGCGACGAGGTGGGCCGCTGCGCCGGGATGGACGATCCGCTGGTGGCGTTTCCCGGTCACTGGGGGCCGAACGACCTGACCGTCTACCACGGCCAGCAGTTCCCGGCCCGCTACGAGGACGGCGCGTTCATCGCGTTCCACGGCTCGTGGAATCGGGCGCCGCTGCCGCAGGAGGGCGCCAACGTGGTCTTCCTGCCGCGCACCGACGGCGGATTCGCCGCCGAGGGGTGGGAGGTCTTCGCCGAGGGGCGGGAGAACTGGGCCGAGACCCGAGAGCACCGGCCCACCGGGCTGGCCGTGGGGCCCGATGGCTCGCTGTACATCGCGGATGACGCCGGCGGTCGGATCTGGCGCGTGATCCACCGTCCGGAAGAGTGATCCGGGAAGGGGCGCGACGTTGACAACCGGGCCCCGGCCCGTCACCTTTTCCCGTCTTTGAAGCGCGACGGGCCGGGCGCCCGCCACGCGGTCCACCGGAGCCCATAGGAACGCATGTTCAGTAGTCTCAGAGGGCGGATCATCGTCATCCTCCTGGTTCTGGCCGGGAGCGGTTGGTACCTGTACAGCAACGGGCTGAAGCTCGGGCTCGACCTGCAGGGCGGGATGCACCTGGTCCTGGAGGTGGAAGACACCGAGGACACCATGACGCCGGAGAGCCGCGCCGATGCCACGGACCGGGCGCTGCGGATCATCCGGACCCGGATCGACGAGTTCGGGGTCGAGGAGCCGTTGATCCAGAAAGCGGGCGATGCCCGGATCATCGTGGAGCTGGCCGGGATCCAGGACGAGGGCCGGGCCAAGGACATCCTCCAGCAGACGGCCTTCCTCCAGTTCTACCTGGTTCACTCGGGGCAGGAATACCAGGCCTTCCGGAGTGCGCTGCCGCGGATGGACCGTGCGGTGCTCCAGGCGTTCGGCGCGGATGCGGCCGCCGAGCCCGGCGAGCCCGACGACACCGGCGGCGAGACGGTGGAGCAGCTGCTGTTCGGGGACACGGGCCGGGCGGCCCTGGATACGGTCGGGGCGGACACGGCGGGGGCGGACACGGCGGGGGCGGACACGGCGGAGGTTTCGAATCGACCGTCGAGGCGGCCGCTGAGCGCGGAGCTGCTGGAGAGCGGCCAGGACGGCCAGCTGCTGGTGGAGGAGCGCGACTACGAGCGGGTAGCGGAGTGGCTCCAGCACCCGCAGGTGCAGCGGGCGATGCCGCGGGGCACCACGCTGCGGTGGAGCCAGGAGGCGATCTCCCAGGGCGCGCAGCTGTACCGACCGCTCTGGGTGCTGGAGGACCGTCCGTTCCTGCGGGGCGAGGAGCTGGAGGACGCCCAGCCTGGCAAGGAGCAGCAGTTCAACGAGACAATCGTCTCGTTCGAGCTCTCACGGCGGGGCGGCCGGATCTTCGAGCGGGTGACGAGCCAGAACATCGGTGAGCTGATCGCCATCGTCCTGGACCAGGAGGTGGTGAGCGCGCCGGTGATCCGGAGCCGGATCGGCGCGCAGGGGCAGATCCAGATGGGCCAGGCCCCGCTGGAAGAGGCCCGGGACCTGGCGCTGGTGCTGCGGGCCGGTGCGCTGCCCGCGCCGCTCCGGATCTTGGAGGAGCGGACGATCGGGCCGTCGCTGGGCACCGACTCGGTGGAGAAGGGTCAGCTGGCCGGGATCGTGGGGCTGGTGCTCGTGGTGCTGGTGATGATCGGCTACTACCGCGTGTCGGGGGCGCTGGCTGTGGGCGCTCTCGGGGTCTATATGATGATCGTTCTGGGCGGGCTGGCGGCGTTCAATGCCACCCTCACGCTGCCGGGGATCGCGGGGCTGATCCTGTCGGTGGGGATGGCGGTGGATGCCAATGTGCTGATCTTCGAGCGAATCCGGGAGGAGCTGGCCGCCGGGAGGGTCCCGCGGACGGCGTCGGACGAAGGATTCAAGCACGCCATGTCGGCCATCGTGGACTCGAACCTGACCACGCTGCTCACGGCGCTGATCCTGTTCCAGTTCGGGACCGGGCCGGTGCAGGGCTTCGCGGTGACGCTCTCCATCGGGATCGTGGCATCGTTCTTCAGCGCCGTGTACGTGACGCGCACGTTCTTCCTGCTCTATCTCGACCGGAAGAGCGCCACCGACCCCATCAGCATCTGAACGAAGGGATTGTAGCGACACATGTGGTTCTTCCAGCACGCAGACTACAAGTTCATCGAGCAGCGGCAGAAAGCGTACGTCGTCAGCGCCGCGGTTCTGCTCATCAGCATCGCGTCGATGGTGGGCTTCGGCGTCGCCGGGAACGGGTGGGTGAACTACGGTGTGGACTTCACCGGCGGCACGCTGGTGCAGATCGACTTCAACGAGCCCACGGCGGTGAGTGAGCTGCGGAGCGCGCTGGGCTCGATGCAGGGCTCGGAGGTCACCCGGTTCGGGGGCGAGAACGAGTACCTGATCCGGGTGCCGGAGTTCTCCGAGGGCGGGACGGAGACGTCGGAGATCATCACCGGCATGGTGGAGGACGCCTTCGGCGCCGGGACGTTCACCGTGGTACGGACGGAGGCCGTGGGTCCGAAGATCGGCGACGAGCTGCAGACCAAGGCGCTCCTGGCGATCCTCATGTCGTTCACCCTCACGCTGATCTACCTGGCGTTCCGGTTCGAGTGGCGGTTCGGGGTGGCGGCGGTGATCGCCACGGTGCACGACATCCTGATCACTCTCGGGTTCATCTCGGTGATCCGGATGGAGGTCTCGCTGCCCACGGTGGCGGCGGTCCTGACCATTATCGGGTACTCGCTGAATGACACGATCGTGGTATTCGACCGGGTCCGGGAGAACGTGAAGGGGAAGATGCGTCGCGACCCGTACATCCACATCATCAACCGGTCCATCAACGAGGTGCTGCCCCGCACGGTGATGACCTCGGGCACCACCTTCGCCGTGCTGCTGGCGCTCTTCATCCTGGGTGGCACCATGATCCGGGACTTCGCGCTGATCCTGATGCTGGGTGTGGTGATCGGGACGTACTCGTCGATCTTCGTCGCCTCGCCGGCGCTGCTGGAGATCGAGGAGCGCACCGGAGATGCCCACGGTGTGACCAAGGCGAAAGCCAAGGCCAACGCGTAAGGACGGGATGTTCTTCGACTCCCACTGTCACCTGACCGACGAACGGTTCGTCGGCGAAGCCAGCACGGTCGCCGCGCGGGCCCGGGACGCGGGGGCGGAGCGGTTCGTCATCATCGCCTCGAATGAGGAAGATGCCGACAAGGCGCTCGCCATCGCCGAGGAAGTGGAGATGTGGTCGACGGCGGGGGTCCATCCCCACGAGGCCACGCGGCACGCCGCCGGCCTGGACCACGTCCGGGAACTGCTGGAGACCGAGGAGCGGGTGGTGGCGGTGGGGGAGACGGGGCTCGACTACTACTACGACAACTCGCCCCGGCGGATCCAGCGGGAGTCGTTCGAGCGGCAGCTGCAGCTGGCGGCGGAGCTGGGGCTCCCGGTGGTGGTCCACTCCCGGGAGGCTGACGCCGACACCATCTCGATGATGCGGAGCGCCGGGGATGCCGTCACGGGCGTGCTCCACTGCTTCGCCGGGGCGCCAGCGCTGTTCGAGGCCGGGGTCGAGGCCGGTTGGTACGTCTCCTTCTCCGGGCTCATCACCTTCCGGAGCTACGAGACGAAGGAGCTGGTGGCGGAGACGCCGGCCGACCGGCTCCTGATCGAGACCGACGCGCCGTACCTGGCGCCGGTGCCGCACCGGGGGAGCCGGAACGAGCCGGCGTACGTGGTGGATGTGGCCCGGGCCGCGGCCGAGCTGCGGGGCGAGCCGCTGGAGACCGTGGCGGAGCAGACCACCCGGAACGCATTGACCTTCTACCAGCTCGACTAGCGCCTGATGGCCCGACGGATCCGGATCCTGCCCGATACGCTGGCCAACCAGATCGCGGCCGGGGAGGTGGTCGAGCGGCCGGCGTCGGTGGTGAAGGAGCTGGTGGAGAACGCGCTGGACGCGGCGGCCACCCGTGTGGACGTGGTGATCCGGAACGGCGGGAAGACGGAGATCCGGGTCAGCGACGACGGTCACGGGATGGGTCGGGAGGACGCGCTCCTGGCGCTGGACCGTCACGCCACCAGCAAGATCGCCAGCGAGGATGACCTGCGCGCGGTCCGCACCTTCGGGTTCCGGGGCGAGGCGCTGCCGTCCATCGCCTCGGTGTCGCGCCTGACGCTGGAGACGGCGGAGGCCGGCGGCGTCGGGACCCGGGTCCGGGTCTCCGCCGGCCGCATCATGGGCGCCGATGACTGTGCCCGTCAGCGGGGGACCACCGTGACGGTGGGCAACCTGTTCTTCAACGTGCCCGCCCGGGCCAAGTTCCTGAAGAGCGCGGCGGTGGAGACCCGGGCCATCGCCGATGTCATGACCGGGCTGGCGCTGGCCAATCTCTCGGCCGCCTTCCGGCTGGTCTCCAACGACCGTACGCTCATGGAGCTGCCGGCGGCCCGAGACCTGGCGAGCCGGGCCGCCGACCTGTGGGGCGACGGCTTCGCGGGCGCGCTGGTGGCCGTGGACCACGAGCGCGAGGGGGTGGACGTGGTGGGGCTGGTGGAGCGACCGGATGCGGCGGTCTCGGGCCCGCGCCGCGTGCAGCTCTTCGTGGGTGGTCGCCCGTTCACCGACCGGTCGCTGGTGGCGGCCGCGGAGCGGGGCTACCAGACCACGGTGCCGCAGAACACCAAGCCGTCCATGCTCCTCTACCTGGACGTGCCGGAGGGTGGCGTGGACGTGAACGTGCACCCCGCCAAGGCGGAGGTCCGGTTCGGCGACGCCGGCGCGGTGGAAGACGCCATCGAGGAGGCGGTGCGGGGCGCCATGGCCACGGTGGAGAGCTCGGCCACACTGGACCGGGAGCCGTCACCGCCGCAGATCCGGACGCCGGGCGATGGCCGGGGCGGGGAGACGGGCCGCCGCAGTTCGGACTTCGGCGCGGGCCGCCGCGATGGCCCACCCGCCGGCGACGAGGGGCAGCTGGCGTTCTTCGTCTCGGCGTCTCCGGCGGACGCGGACACCGCGGTGGTCACCGACCACGGGGGCGCTGCGGGGGTGGAGGAGGAGCGTCGCCACGTGCTGTGGCAGGTCCACGACACCTACATCATCGCCGAGACCCGGAGCGGGATGCTGATCATCGACCAGCACGCGGCCCACGAGCGGATCCTGTTCGAGGAGCTGATGCGCGACTTCGACGCCGGCGGCCGGTCGAGCCAGCGGCTGCTCTTCCCGATCACGCTCCGCCTCTCGCCCGCCGAGTACGCCGTGGTGGAGGACATCCAGGGGCTGCTGGAGCAGGCGGGGTTCGAGGCGGAGCCGTTCGGCGGCCGCACGGTGATCGTGCACGCGGCGCCGAACCCGCACCCGTGGTTCGACGCCGAGCGGTGCCTGCGGGAGATGCTGACGGAGCTGGCTGAGGGGAGCGAGCTGACCCGGTCGGCGAGGAACCAGTACGAGCGGCTGGCCATGACCTTCGCGTGCAAGGGCGCCATCAAGGCTGGCCAGCGGCTGAGTGAGCCGGAGATGCGGGAGCTCTTCGACGACCTCTTCGGCACCGAGCTCCCCTACCACGACGTCCACGGCCGCCCCACCATCATCCGGCTCAGCCTCGACGAGCTGGAGCGGCGGTTCGGGCGCCATGGCTGATGGTCCCGACGCCCTGGTCCTGACGGGGCCCACCGGCGTCGGCAAGACCGAGCTCTCGCTCCGGACGGCCGAGCGGCTCGATGCCGAGATCATCTCCGCCGACTCCCGGCAGCTCTACCGCGGGATGGACATCGGGACGGCCAAGGTGGAGGCCGAAGCCCGGGACCGGGTGCCCCATCACGGCGTGGACGTGGTGGACCCCGGGGAGCGGTACAGCGCCGGCCGGTTCGCCCGGGAGGCGCGTGGCTGGGTGCGGGAGATCCGGAGCCGGGGGCGGGTGCCGATGATCGTGGGCGGCACGGGCTTCTTCATCCGGGCGCTCACCGACCCGCTCTTCCGGGAGCCGCCCATGGACCGGGAGCGGCGGGAGGCGCTGAAGGCGTACCTCTCGGCCCACGATGACGGGGCACTGTGGACGTGGCTGGAGGCGCTGGACCCGGACACGGCCGAGCGGTTGGACGCCCGCAGCGGCGGCGCCGGCCGGCAGCGGGTGCTGCGGGCGCTGGAGATGGCGCTGCTGACCGGGCGGCCGCTGGGCTGGTGGCACGAGCACCGGGCGGCGGAGGGGGAGGGGCTGGAGGCCATGGTCTTCGTCCTGTCGCTGCCCCGGGACGCGCTGTACGATCGGATCAATCGCCGGGTGGATGCCATGCTCGAGGCCGGGCTGGTGGACGAGGTGGCCGGGCTGCTGGAGCGGTACGGGGCGGACTCGCCGGGGATGACGGCCACCGGATACCCCGAGATCGCCGGGCATCTGGCCGGTGAATGGTCGCTGGAGGAGGCGGCGGACCGGATCCGGCGGAAGACCCGGGGGTACGCCCGTGGTCAGCTCACGTGGTTCCGGAACCAGCTTCCGGCGCAGGCGGTATGGCTCGACGGGACGCGACCGATGGACGAACTGGTGGAGGAAGTGGTGAGGCGATGGAGCAGCTGAAGATCGGGATCACCGGCTACCCGGTGTACGGCGGGTCGGGCGTGGTGGCCACGGAGCTGGGGCTGGAGCTGGCCCAGCGGGGCCACGAGGTGCACTTCATCACGTACGCCCAGCCGTTTCGCCTGTCGCGCTTCGTGGAGAACGTGTACTACCACGAGGTGGAGGTGCCGATCTACCCGCTCTTCGAGTACCCGCCGTACTCCATGGCGCTGGCGGTGGAGATGCAGAACGCGGCGGAGCGCCACGACCTGGACATCCTGCACGTCCACTACGCCATCCCCCACGCCACTTCGGCGTGGCTGGCGAAGGAGCTGATGCAGGGGAACGGGCCCAAGGCGGTGACCACGCTCCACGGCACCGACATCACGCTGGTGGGCCGCGACCCGTCGTACCATTCGGCGGTGCGGTTCTCCCTCCGGAAGTCCGACGGGATCACGTCGGTGAGCGATTTCCTGAAGCGGGAGACGGTGGAGCGGTTCGACGTGCCGCCGGACACCATCGAGGTGATCCCGAACTTCGTGGACCTGGAGATTTACCGCCGGGACATCGAGCCGTGCCACCGGGACCAGTTCGCCACCGATGAGGAGAAGGTGGTGATGCACATCTCCAACTTCCGGTCGGTGAAGCGGGTGACCGACGTGGTGCGGGTGTTCGCCCGGATCGCCCGGGAGACGTCGGCCAGGCTGGTCTTCATCGGCGATGGGCCGGAGCGGGGCCACACCCGGCAGGTGGCGCAGGACGAAGGGGTGGAGGACCGGGTGGTCTACCTGGGGAAGCAGGAGAGCGTGGCGGACATCCTGGCGTGCGCGGACCTCTTCCTGCTGCCCAGCGACAACGAGGCGTTCGGGCTGGTGGCGCTGGAGGCCATGGCGTGCGGCGTGCCCGTGGTGGGGAGCCATGTGGGCGGGCTGCCGGAAGTGGTGCAGGGCGACGCCGGGTACCTGCACCCCGTGGGCGATGTGGACGCCATGGCGGCGTCGGGACTCGAGATCCTGGAGGGCGGCCGCTGGCACGACTACAGTGAGGCGGCCCGGGAGCGGGCGTCGGTGTTCGCGGCGAAGACCGTGGTGCCGAAGTACGAGGCGTACTACCGGAGGATCCTGGCCTCGTGAGCTACTTCGACGCGCTGATCCTGGGGCTGGTCCAGGGACTGACCGAGTTCCTGCCCGTGTCGAGCTCTGGCCACCTGGTCATGGCCCAGACGTTCCTGGGCGTGCCGGCCCCCGGCGTCTTCCTGGAAGTGGCGCTCCACGTGGCCACACTCCTGTCTGTGGTGGTGGTCTACCGGCTCAGGCTCCTGGCGCTCCTCGTGGGCGCGGTCCGCCGGGACCGGGACGCCCTCCGCTACATCGGAATGCTGGTGCTGGCCACGCTCCCCGTGGTGGTCATCGGGCTCCTCTTCAAGGACGCCATCGAGGCGGCGTTCGACACACCGTACGTCACCGGCTTCATGCTCCTGGCCACCGGGGTGATCCTCTGGTCCACCACCTGGGGCGCTCAGGACCGGCCCATCGAGGAGCCGGGGCCGGGGCAGGCGGTGTCCATGGGGCTGGCCCAGTGCCTGGCGCTCCTGCCCGGGATCTCCCGCTCCGGCAGCACCATCGCCATCGGGCTCTGGCTGAAGCTCGACGGGGAGCGGGCCGCCGAGTTCTCGTTCCTGATGTCGCTGCCGGCCATCGCCGGCGCGGCGATCCTCCAGGCCGCGGAGCTGGGCGCCGGTGGGACCGGCGCGGCGGGCGTGGCCGTCGACGGGCCGCTGGTGGCCGCGTTCCTCGCCGCGCTGGTGGCGGGCGTGGCCGCCATCAAGTCGCTGGTCTGGCTGGTCCGGCGTCGCGGCTTCCACTACTTCGCCCCCTACGTCTGGGCCGTGGGGCTCTTCTTCCTCGGCTACCTCTACCTGGGCTGACCGATGAAGGCGCTGGAGCGGTTCGGCACCCCGCTGGAGGTGTGGCACGGCCGGCCCGTGGCGGAGTGGCGGGAGGCGTGGGGCGTGCCCGCGCTGCGGATCTACCGCGCGGTGGGCTCCACCAACGACGTGGCGTGGGCGTGGGCGGAGCAGGGCGCCCGGGAGGGGACCCCGGTCCTGACCGACGAGCAGACCGAGGGGCGGGGCCGGCGAGGCAGGATCTGGCAGTCCGCGCCCGGGCAGAGCCTGCTCCTGTCCATGGTGATCCGGCCGGCCACCATGGGCGACGAGGCGCTCCTCTCCATCCGCCTCGGGCTCGCCACCGCCCGGGCCATCGAGGCAGTGGCGCCGCTGGCGGTGGGCGTGAAATGGCCCAATGATCTCCAGGTGGACGGCCGGAAGGTGGGCGGGATGCTCTGTGAAGGCGCCACCCAGGGCGGGGAGCCGGCATTCGTCATCGCCGGCACCGGGGTGAACGTGCTCCAGCCCGACGACGTGTGGACCGGAGAGCTGGCCGGGATGGCCTCTTCATTGACGGCCCGTGCCGGCTCGCCCATCGCCATCCCCGAGCTGGCGGAGGAGGTGGTGGCCCGGTGGCGGGAGGTGCTGGAGCGGCCGGACGATACCCTGGCGCCGGCGGAGCTGGAGGCGCTGCGAGACCGGGACGTGCTGGCGGGCCGGGCCGTGACCGTGGACGGGGAGCCGGCGGGAGTGGCGCAGGGGGTGGCCCCCGACGGGGCGCTGCTGGTGGCGGACCCCGCGGGCCGGGCCCGACGGGTACGGTCCGGGACGGTGCGAACCGATTCAGGAGACGACGCATGATCCTCACATTCGATATCGGCAACACCGACACCGTCCTCGGCGTCTTCCGGGACGACGAGCTGGTGGTGGACTGGCGGCTCTCCACCCACCCGCAGCGCACGGTGGACGAGTACGGCCTCCTGCTCCGCTCGATCCTGCGCGAGAGCGCCGTGGAGCCGGGTGACGTGACCGGCGCGGCCATCGCTTCCGTGGTGCCGCCGCTGACCCACGGTCTCGCCGAGGCGTGCCAGCGGCACCTGGGGATGGCCGCCTACGTCCTGGAGCCCGGCGACCCCGCGCTCCCGGTCCGCCTCGACGTGGAGGAGCCCCTCACCGTGGGCGCCGACCGCATCGCCAACACGCTGGCGGCGTCCCGCATGTACCAGCGGGACACCATCGTCGTGGACCTGGGCACCGCCACCACCTTCGACTGCATCACCGCAGATGGCGTGTTCCGGGGCGGCGTCATCGCCCCCGGCGTGCGGACCGGCGCCGAGACGCTGACTCGCCGCACCGCCAAGCTGCCCAGCGTGGACATCGAGCCGCCGGCATCTGTGGTGGGACGGCGCACCGACACCGCCATCCAGAGCGGCATCTTCTGGGGCGCAGTGGCCTCCATCGACGGGATCGTCCAGCGGATCCGGGACGGGTGCCAGAACGATCCGCTCGTGGTGGCCACCGGCGGGCTGGCCCCGTCGCTGGCTCCCCACTCCCGGACCATCGACCGGGTGGAGCCGTTCCTGACGCTCCACGGGCTGAGGCTCGCCTGGCTGGAGGTTCGGGGCTAGTGAGCGCCGCCATTCTGCCAGCCCGGCACCGGTGGACCTGCCGATCTGACAATCTCCGCGGGCACGGCGTGTGCATGAGTGTGAGGGTGACGCGGGCCTTGACTGTGCAGTGGGGCCCGCCTACTCTTGGCGCGGCGATTAGCACTCGGCGCGATTGAGTGCTAACAAGCGCTCGGAGCGAGTCAACACAATCGAAGTGATTCAACCGCAACAACAGGAGGATCCATGGCCACTGCTTCCGCGGTGAACATCAAGCCGCTGGCGGATCGTGTGGTGGTACGACCGCTGGACGAGACGGAGGAACAGACGAGGGGCGGGATCATCGTCCCGGACACGGCGAAGGAGAAGCCTCAGCAGGGCGAGGTGGTCGCGGTGGGCCCGGGTCGCGTGAGCGACGATGGGAACCGCGTCGAAATGGAGCTGTCGACGGGGGACAAGGTGCTGTACGGGAAGTACAGCGGGACCGAGGTCTCCGTGGGTGGCGAGGACTATCTGATTCTGCGTGAGACGGACGTGCTGGCGGTGATCGGCTAGGGCCGATGGACCGCGAGGACCGATAGATACGATGGAATCGAGCACATAGGAACGAGGAGAAACGGATATGGCGAAGGAGCTTGAATTCGACACGGAGGCCAGGGCGCGCCTGAAGAAGGGCGTGGACAAGCTGGCCCGTGCGGTGAAGGTCACGCTCGGCCCGCGGGGCCGGAACGTGGTTCTGGATCGGAAGTTCGGCTCGCCTACGGTCACGAAGGACGGGGTGACGGTGGCGAAGGAGATCGAGCTGGATGACGCGGTGGAGAACATGGGCGCGCAGATGGTGAAGGAGGTCGCGACGAAGACGAGCGACCTGGCCGGAGACGGTACCACCACGGCCACGCTGCTGGCGCAGGCGATCTTCCGCGAGGGCCTGAAGAACGTGACGGCGGGGGCGAACCCCATGAGCATCCGTCGCGGGATCGACACGGCTGTGAGGAAAGTGGTCGACAAGCTGGAAGAGATGTCGGTGGAGACGAAGGGCAAGAAGGAGATCGCGCAGGTGGGCGCCATCAGCGCGAACAACGACGCCGAGATCGGCGAGCTGATCGCCGACGCCATGGAGAAGGTCGGCAAGGACGGCGTGATCACGGTGGAGGAGGCCAAGGGGCTGGAGACCACGCTGGAGACGGTCGAGGGGATGCAGTTCGACCGTGGCTACCTGTCGCCGTACTTCGTGACGGACTCGGAGCGCATGGAGGCCGTGCTCGAGGACGCCATGGTGTTGATCCACGACAAGAAGATCAGCGCGATGAAGGACCTGCTGCCCGTGCTGGAGAAGGTGGCGCAGCAGGGCAAGCCGCTCCTGATCATCGCCGAGGACATCGAGGGCGAGGCGCTGGCCACGCTGGTGGTGAACAAGCTGCGGGGCACGCTGAAGGTGGTGGCGGTGAAGGCGCCGGGCTTCGGTGACCGTCGGAAGCAGATGCTGCAGGACATCGCGGTGCTGACCGGCGGGAACGTGATCAGCGAGGAAGTGGGCTTCAAGCTGGAGAACGCCGTGCTCGGCGATCTGGGTGAGGCCAAGCGGATCGTGATCGACAAAGACAACACCACGATCGTGGATGGCGCCGGCGACCAGGAGCAGATCAAGGGCCGGATCGAGGAGATCCGAGTGGCGATCGACAAGTCCACGAGCGACTACGACCAGGAGAAGCTGCAGGAGCGTCTGGCGAAGCTGGCCGGCGGTGTTGCGGTGATCAACGTGGGCGCGGCCACCGAGACCGAGATGAAGGAGAAGAAGGCGCTGGTGGAGGACGCGCTCCACGCCACGCGGGCGGCCGTGGAAGAGGGTATCGTGCCCGGCGGCGGTGTAGCGCTGCTGCGGGCCATGGCCCAGCTGCAGGACTTCACGGTGGACAACGAAGAAGAGCAGATCGGCGTGGACATCCTGATGCGGAGCCTGTCGGAGCCGCTCCGTCAGATCGCGCACAACGCCGGGAAGGAAGGCAGCATCGTGGTCGAGCGGGTGAAGGAGTCGAAGGAGGTCAACTTCGGCTACAACGCCCAGACGGACGTGTACGAAGACCTGGTCGAGGCCGGCGTGATCGACCCGACCAAGGTGACCCGTACGGCGCTGCAGAACGCCGCGTCCATCTCGAGCCTCCTGCTCACCACCGAGTGTGTGGTGGTCGACGAGAAGGAGGAGAACGAAGGTGGCGGCGGCGGTGGCGGCGGCATGCCGGGCGGCATGGAGGGGATGTACTAGGCCCCGAGCGGCATTACATCACTGCAGAGACAGGAGCCCTGTCGTTCCGAGGTGGAGCGGCGGGGCTCCCTGCATCGCGGCCGCTCGGGGCGGCGCGGCGGAGCCGCGCAACCGGCGGCGCGACGGGCGCTGCGGCGACATTCGTTCGGGGCGCGGG
>CAZSBL010000069.1:5931-17486 GCA_964605205.1 uncultured Gemmatimonadaceae bacterium | reverse complement strand
ACTAGACAGGGTGTTGTGGGGGAAACCCCTACGTGACTTTCCGTAGGAACCCCTCCAACAGGCCCGGCGTGGAACTGGAAGCGCTCTACGCCTGCCTCGTGAGCCTTGAGGCCGGGAAGTACGGCAGCCGATAACAGCGGGAAGCCCCAGGGCGGGCCGTCTGATCGTCGTGGAGACGAGCGGCGGCTTCGCCCCCCGCGCACAAACGGAAGGCGGAGGTCCGACTTCGCGGTTGTGGATCCGCGCCCCCCAGGACCTCCGTCTTCGCTTTCCCACCGCCTGACCATGGCCCGTGCGCTCGCCGGCGGCCCGGAGCCGGCCTCGCCGGGGGTCGAAGGCGATGCGACGGGCCTTCTAGTCGAGGTCGAGCTTCGGCACCGCCTCCTGCATCCGCTGACCCATCTCCTCGGCGGACTGCATGCGTGAGAGGTCGAGCTCGAAGTCCGGCGTCCCGGCGGGCTGGAGCTTGTCGATGAGCTCCCGGATCTCCCGCTTGCTGAGGCCGTGGTCCCGGAGGTCCGCGGTGTCGAGGGCGGCGCCATCGCGGGCGGTGACGGTGCCACCGTCGTCGTCGGGCTCGGCCCTGATCAGCTCCCGGAAGACGGCCAGCTCGGCGCGGGAGACGTGTGAGGCGGCGAAGTCGTAGTCGATCCACGCTTCATAGGAGAGTGGCGCCACGCGCTTGAGCATCCCGGCCATGACCTCGGCGTACGCCCGGATCTCGTACTGGGCGTGGAGGTCGGCGCGGAGGGTGAGGAAGTGGATCAGGTTGTGGAGGTCGATCTTCCAGTACCACTGGGTATAGACGGAAAGCGGGAGGTCGATGCGGGCGAGCTCCCGGGCCACGTCCTGTGCCACGAGCCACTCGTAGTGGTCGGCGGCCTGTTTCCGGGTCGCTTCCCACCGCTCGATGGCCTCTCGGTAGAGCGCCGGGTCGGCGCCCTCGGTGAGCCGGCCCTGCTTGTTGTCGGCGCTCTGGAGGGCGAAGTCGTCGGCGTCGGGCGTGTAGAAGAGGAGCGGCATGAGGGAGTAGCGGCCGCTGTACTCGTTCACGTTCGCCGTCCGGTGCCGGATCCACTGGCGGGCCACGAAAATGGGCATGCAGACGTGGAACTTCAGCTCCACCATCTCGCTGGGGGTGGTGTGCTTGTGCCGGCGGAGGTAGCGGACGAGCCCCCGGGTGGCGCTCACCTTCCGGGTGCCATAGCCGTAGCTGACGCGGGCGGCGCGCTCGATGTCGGCGTCGCTGCCCATGTAGTCCACGAGAGCCACGAAGCCGTGGTCGAGGACGGGGAAGTAGCCGCCGAGGATCTCCTCGGCTTCGGCGATGGTGGGGCGCTTGGTTTCGGCCATTGGACGGTGGTGACGGGGTCTAAGGGTGTGTTTCGACCATCGGTGACGGAGCTCGTCCCCGGGCTCAGCGGCGCCGGGGTCGCTCCTCGGGGATCATGACCTCGCGGGCCAGGGGGAACGGCAGCCCGAGGCGGAGCAGTTCGGCGTGGTAGTCCGCGAGGGTGAACGGCTCGTCCCGCTCTTCACGGTGCTCCTGGTAGTCCTTTCGGAGCTCCCGGATCTGCATCCGGCCCAGGGCGTCAGCGATGAGATCCGCTTCCCGGGTGGCGCGCAGGACCTCGACCCGGGCGGCGGGCTCCTCCAGGCGCGCGATCTCCATGACGCCGGAGACCACCTGATCGAGGGGGTCGCTCATGGCGTGGATCCGGACCACGGCGTACCACCGGGCGTGCCGCTGGAGCGCGCGCCGCATCTGCTCGAGGCGGAGCGCGGGGTCATCGGAGAATCCCTGCTCCAGCGCCATCTCGGTGGCGTAATGGGCCTAAAAAGCGGAGAACGAGCGAGTGGCGAACAGCCGACGCAGGTCGGTCAGCTCCCGGGCGTGCTGCTGCTGGACGTAGTGGCCCGGGAAGGTATTGTGCAGCGCGGTCAGGATCACACCGGCATCGTTGAAGTACGCCATGTGGGCGCGGGTCCGTGCGTCGTCCCACTCGGGCCGGGGCGTGGTCACCGTGAAGTACGCCTCCAGGCTGTCGGACGCGAAGGGGCCGGCGCCATCCATGGAAGCGAAGCCGCGGCGCACGTACGGCGGTGCCTCGCGCACTGTTGGCAGGTCGCTCCGGAGCACCGGTACCACGTCGCTCTCGACGGTCCAGTCCCGGGCCGCCACTGCGGCGTTTCGCGCCCGCTCGAGCAGCTCCCGGGGCGGCGGTCCCACGGCGGTGAGGGAGTCGAGGATCGCCTGATAGGAACGGCTCGTGTCGATCTCCCGGGCCGTGAAGTCCATCTCCTGCCGGTATCGGTTGATGGCGTCGAGGTTAAGCCGCTCCAGTTCCTCCAGACTCAGCGAGATATGCTCCTCGTACAGGAGTTTCCTCTCCAGGAGATATCGACCCAGCCGGTAGCTGCCGGTGGACCGGGGGTGCAGCTCGCCATCCAGCCAGGCGATGTGGGCCTCCAGCTCCGCCACCAGTCGGGCCCGGGCCCCCTCCAGCTCCTGCGGCACCCGCGCCGTCTGGCCGGTGATTATGGCCGGGAAGTCACGCTCCAGGTACTCCACGAGCCCCCGTGCGTCCTGCGACGCCATCTCCGTCCAGATCCGCGGCGGCCGACGCACGTTCTCCCGCGCCGCATCCAGCAGGCCGGCCGCGGCCCGGAGCCGGCCAATGATGGCGCCCGCACGGACATCGAATGGCGCGTAGGCCCGTGTGGCGACGGCGTCGAGGCCCCGGGCAATGAGCTCAGTGTACAGCCCCGGGTCGTTCGCCCAGTCCCGGGTCTCTTCCAACCGCAGCAGGTCGGCCCGGATCCCGTACTCCAGAACGGCGTAGTCGTACCGGTCATCGCCCCGCATGAGGTCGAACCGGATTTCCTCGACGTCGCTCAGCCACTCCAGCAGATTGTCGATCCGGCCCTGGATCCCGGCCCGGTCCATGGCCGGCAGACCGTGGGCATGGTCGTACACGCCCAGCTCGGTGGCCCGCACCGGATGGGTCTCGAAGTACCATTCCAGGAATCCCGTCCGGACCTCCTCGAAGTCCTCGGCGGCGTCATCGATCTCGTCCTGCGTCGGGGCGAAGCCGGCCGGTGTGGGCGGCGCCGGCTGGCGCTCTCGTTCTCCGGACCCGCACGCCGCCAACAGCGCGGCGATGAGGATGGCGACAAACGGGCTGGTGCGTAGCTGCAAGGGACCTCCAGGGCGGTGTTGGACTCTCCAAGCTAGGAACGCGTCAGACCGCGCGCCAGCGACACGCGCAGCCCGGCCTCCGGTGACGCCCCCCGGACGGCGCTGCCCGCAGCCACCGGCCGTCGCCACCGCCAGGGGTACTGGCGTGCAGGATACCGGTACCGCATCTTGGAACTGCCTCGGAACCCTCAAATGCGCTGCCAATATTGGTCGACCCCCGAGATCTTCGAGGTGCCACCATGCCACAACAGCCTACACGTGTCCTGGCCGTAGGCGTGAGCGCCGCCCACCGGCGGACGATCGAAGAGGCGCTCTCCGACGGCCGTTTTGCAGTGGCCACGCTGGACACGATCGCCACGGAGGGGTTCGACGCGACATCGGGTCTCGAAGACACTGAAGCCGTCCTGGTGGGGCTCGGTGATGATGACACGGATGCGGCGCTGTGCCGGGCGCTGGCCATTGCGGGCGGCGTCCCCGTTCTCGGGGTGGTCCCTTCGATGCAGGACGAGCGGGCGGAGATCGCTGACCGGTCGGGTTGTGCCGACCTGCTCGTGATGGAGACCGCCACCCCGGGCGGGATCCGCCGGGCGGTGGAGCACCTGGCAGAGATGGGACGGCTGCGACGCGAGCGTGCGCGACTCGCGGAGCGGCTGGCCGAGGCCGAGCAGGGTGCTTTCATCGATCCAGGCACCGGGCTCCCGAACCGCGCCCTCTTCATGGACCGTCTGGAGCGGGCCGCGGCCCGTAGACGGCGGGGCGAGGAGCGGGAGCTGGCGGTCCTGTACCTGGATGTGGACCGGTTCGAGAACGTGAACGAAGGCCTCGGTCACCGGGTCGGCGACGAGCTGCTTCGGGCCCTTGCGGAGCGGCTCGAGGCGGAGCTCCGGGCGGAGGACTCCCTCGCCCGCATGGGCGGCGATGAGTTCGCCATCCTGCTCGACGGGATCGACGAGCTCTCCGCCCCCACCTTCGTGGCGGAGCGGATCCAGGCTTCACTCGAGGCACCGTTCGAGCTGGGCAGCGCGGAGGTCTTCGTGTCGGTCAGCATGGGGATCGCCATCGCCGGCGCCACGGAGGATCCGGAGGCGCTGCTCCGGGACGCCGATACGGCCATGCACAAGGCGAAGCAGCGGGGGCCGGGCGGTTACCGGATCTTCGATGAAGGGATGCACGAGAGCGCAGTGGCGCTGTTGGAGATGGAGACGGGCCTGCGGCGGGCGCTGGAGCGCGACGAGTTCGTCACCCACTACCAGCCGGTGGTGGACCTGACGGATAACCGGCTGGTGGGGTTCGAAGCGCTGGTGCGTTGGCTGCACCCGACCCGTGGCCTCGTTCCGCCCGACGGCTTTCTGCGTGCCGCGGAAGACACCGGCCTGATCGTGGAGCTCGGCGCCCATGTGCTCCGAACCGCGCTCCACCAGCTCCGTGAATGGCGCGAGCTGGGCGAGCCGTATCAGGATGTATTCATGTCGGTCAACCTGTCGCCCCGACAGTTCGCGGACCCACTGCTGGTGGACACCATCCGTTCCGTGCTCGAGGAGACCGGCGTACCGGCTGGGCTGCTGCGCCTCGAGCTGACCGAGAGCGTGGTGATCCGCGACCCGGAAGCCGTGGCCGATTCGCTGGCCGAGATCCAGGAGCTGGGAGTGACGCTCTGCATCGACGATTTCGGCACCGGGTACTCGGCGCTGAACTACCTGCACAACTTCCCCATCCAGGTCATCAAGATCGACAGGAGCTTCATCAGCCGGATCCGGGAGGACGGGGAAGGAGACCTGGTCGAGACGATCATCGCGCTGGCCCGCAACCTCGGGATGTCGGCCGTGGCCGAAGGCGTGGAGACCGAGGTCCAGCTCGACCACCTGCGGAAGCTCGGCTCCACTGCCGTCCAGGGGTTCCTCTTCTCCACCCCGCTCGACGCCGACGCGGCCGGCGAGTACCTCCGCCAGCGAGACGGCTGAGCCGTGGCGCCGGGCCCGCATGCCGGCCTGGGGGATGCCCGTCTCCGGCTGCCGGCCCGGGCGCCCCGGCCGCGGCGCCGCGGCCTACCGGTCCGTCACCTCGAGGAGATCCGTGTACCGCTTGAGGCCCACGATCACCACGAGTAGCGCCGTAGCGACGCCCAGGAGCCAGAGCCAGAGCGGGTCGAACCGCACTTCGTCCGCCGCCATCATGTCCGCCCCTTGCGCGAGCACGCAGATCGCCACCACCAGGCCGTACACACCGGAATGCTCCCGGCGCAGGATCATCCGGAACGAGAACGGCCGGTGCTCCGACTGCCACTGGCCCAGGGCCGGCATGAACGCCGGCGTGCGGGCCGCCCACTCCTCGAACGCCGTCCCGAACTTCTCTTGCAGGAAGCTCTCCTCGGCGGTCATGATGCGCTCGTAGTAGAGCCAGAAGACGAGGGTGATGGCCAGCACCACCCACGGGTCTCGGGGGATGAGCGCCGCCCCCAGCCACATGAAGTAGTTGCCCAGGTAGAGCGGGTGGCGGACCACGGAGTAGATCCCCCGGGTGTTCAGCGCTTCCGCCACCTGCTTCGACCGGTTTCGTCCCGACGTGCCGCCGGCGATGTAGCCGATAGTCAGCGCCCTGATCCCCACACCGAACAGCCCCACCGCCAGGCACAGGAGCCCCCACGCCCGGTGCAGCTCCCGGCTGCCCGACGGGTACTCGTATCCCACCAGCCCGATCAGCACGAAGACCAGCGGGATCAAAGGCAGCCAGCTCCGCCGACGGAACAGCCAGTGGCCCGACGCCACGAAATGCTCTCTCATTTCCATGGCGCGAAGATGGACGCGTCCACCGTGCGCGACAAGCTCCCTGGTGAGGCGACCGTCGCGCGCGTTCGACCTTCCTGGCGAGGCTACCTTCGCGCGTTGAGCCTCCCGGCGAGGCGACCTTCAGTTTCACGCGAAGACGCGAAGAGCTGCCTGAAAACGCGGACGAGGGCGGTTCCGCCTCGCCGGTGAGAGTCTGACCACGCGGCAGAGCCACTGTTCGAAGGTTTCTTTCTTTGGCTCTTCGACATTTCGAGTGGATCGTGGGTCCGGAGGCACCGTTAACCGCGGAGGCGCGGAGGCGCGGAGCACGCGCGGAGAACTTCTTTTGAGTTTGATCCGGGCAGGGCAGGCTGGGCGGCGGAAGACGCGAGCTCTGCGTTGGCACCACGGAGGCCGGGTTCGGGTTCACCCACATGAGCTGTCGGGGACGTTCGCCCGGAAAGGCAGCCTCGCCGGCACCCCGCTGCTCCGCCGGCCGCGCCGCCTCACGGCAAAAGACAGAAAACACTCCGCGTACGCTCCGCCCAAGCCCCCGGGAGCCGACCCTGGCTCCGTTTCACCCACGCCAGATATCGAAGACCCTTTTCTTTGCCGTGTGGCTTCGGGTTCGCGGCGAACCCTGGAGCTGCCGGCAACCGACTACCGAATGGATTCTGGGGTGGCCCCGAAATCCGCAGCCTTCGAAGTGCTCTCGCCCCTGCGCGTTCTTCGCGTCTTCGCGTGAATCCTCGCCGGAGAGCCAGCCCCGCCGGGCACGTGGAATCCCGCCACGACCCGGCCCCGGCCCCGTCGCGTCTTCCAATCCGGCAGGAGTCCGCCACGCGTGCACATTGGACCCCGGCCCTCACCCGTATTCCCTGCCAAAGTGACGGAAACCGGCTGGCATGCGGAATGCTCCTACTCGGGGGCGGCAACGCGCCGAGCATGTGGCGCGGTGACGAAACCAATGGACTGAATGTCGGAACCGGAACAATGGAGGGAAGCATGGTACGGATGCCTGTCGTAACCCGGTCGCGGTCGCCGCTGAGCGAGATGAACCGTCTCGCGCGTGAGATGGACAGCCTGTTCGGTGGGGTGAGCGGGTCGAACGATCTGTGGAGCCCGCCGGTGGACGTCGAGGAAACGTCTGACGAGTTGGTCCTCACGGCCGAGCTACCGGGTATGAAGCACGAGGACATCGACATCGAGCTCGAGGATGGCGTGCTGACCATCCAGGGCGAGAAGAAGGAAGAGCGGAAGGAAGAGGGGACGCAGGGGCTGCTCTACGAGCGGCGCTGGGGTTCCTTCTCCCGGAAGTTCACGCTGCCTCGGGCGGTGGACGCGAACGGGATCACCGCGAACTACGAGAACGGGATCCTCGAGATCCATGTCCCGAAGGCCGAGGAGGCCAAGGGCCGGAAGATCGAGATCTCCTCGGGCGGTCGCGACGTCAGCTAACGTGAGCCGCTGAGCTGAAGGGCGCCGTGGCGTGAGCCGCGCGCCCGACCTTTGGCAGGGTAACGAGAGCCCCCGGGCGAGGACGACTCGCTTCGGGGGCTTCGTTCATCGGTTGAAGCCCGTGCGTCGCGTCTCACATCCCTGAGCGCGTCAGCTCCAGCGGCTCGATGTGAACGTCCAGCATATGGTTGATCCGCACGCCGACCTGGCCGTCGGTATCGATCTGGCTCGCGGGGAGGGTATGGACGGGGGTGCCGTTGACCATGAACACCACCTCGTGGGCGTTGACCGCGATGGCCAGGCTGTACTCGGTGGAGCCCTCGGCGCCGGGCTCCATCCACGGAATGGCCTCGTGGGCGGTCCAGCCCACCACGTTGGCGGTCTCCGCACCCAACCGGCGCTTGATCAGGTACTCCCCGGTCTGCCGGACGAGGAAGTAGAGGTAACGCTGATCGGCTGCGTCGAGGTTCTCACCCCCCACGAACACCCCGAACGCTTCGGCGTGCGACGCGGGATCGAAGAGGTTCAGGGTGGCGGAGTAGGTGAGCGGCCCATCGGCCTGCATCCCGGGCTGCCAGAAGATGGCGGCGG
This sequence comes from uncultured Gemmatimonadaceae bacterium, assembly GCA_964605205.1. Classification (GTDB taxonomy): domain Bacteria; phylum Gemmatimonadota; class Gemmatimonadetes; order Longimicrobiales; family RSA9; genus JAWVYT01. Next base: position 9,473 of record CAZSBL010000069.1, on the reverse strand, counting down.
CGGCGCGACCGGTGGTCACGTGCCAGCCGGGCTCCGTGGCCCGGAAGTCCACCTGGTCCAGCTCGGCGGAAGGGCGATCGAGGCGCATCATCCAGCCGCCGGGCATCCCCTGGCTGGTGGCCATCTCCTGGGCGGTGCCCGGGGCCGCGAAGAGCACCAGGGTCGCGAGCGTGGCGAGGGTCCGTGGCATGAGGTTCCTCCTGGGAACGGGCGGGACGGGCTCAGAAGTAGATGTGCAGCGTGAGCCCGCTGGTGAACGTGCCGAGGGTCAGGGAGTGGCGATCCGGCTCCGCCTTGTCGGAGCGGGCCGGCTGGAACCCGTAGCCGACCCGGCCGCCGACGTGGCCGCCGATGCTGACGCGCTCGGCAACGAACCAGTCGACGCCGCCGGCCATCCGGACGTAACCACCTACGCCCCACCGGGCGACGGGATCGGTGCCGGGCACATCCACAGCGCTGTACTGGATCGACCCGCTGACGCCGAGCCCTGCCAGGAAGTAAGGGGCCACGGGGCCCAGGCTGCCGCGGTAGCGTTTCAACGCCGGTCCGACGGACAGGCTTACGCTGCTGCCGAGCTGATCGGGGTCGGCGCCGCCGGTGCGGAGGGACGCGGCCGCCGAGGCGCCGAGCTCCAGCCCGAAGGCCCACCCCCGGCTCCTGTGCCACCAGAGCCCGAAGACACCGCTCCCCGCCTCGGGCAGCGAGAACGCGATGGAGCGGTCGCCCGTGTCGGGCCGCCAATGGGCGCCGGTCGGATCCGGGGCGCCGGACTGCCCGGCCAGAAGCCCGGGCACCGCCAAAAAGGCGGCCAGCGCGGCCGCTCCGATGACCGTCGTGTGTCGCATGGTACCTCCGTCCGCAAAGGGACCCGCCGCGCCCGGGCGATCGGTGGCTATTTCACCCGGCCCGGGACCTCCTCCACCCAGCCCTTCTCGACCCGGAAGGTACGGGTCATGGTGTCATCGCCCACGGTGAACCGGACCTCGTAGAGCCCGGGCTCGACCTCTCGCAGGGCGCTGCCGGTGGGGTCTCCGAGCTGCCGGGCCGGCGTTTCGCTGCGCATGTAGTCCCACGTCACCTGATGGATGCCGGGACGGCCGCTGCCGGTGAGCCGGGCAACGGTCTCGCCGCGGCTGCCGGCCTCCTCACCCTCTGCCCCGGCTTCCGCGTCACCGGTGTCGTCCACCTTCCGGATGGACAGCCGGGCGTCCTCGTCCAGGTCCTCGGGCAGCCAGTAGGTGATGGTCACGCCGTACGGCGGGTTCGGCGCGCTGAACATCTCGCCGGCGGACGCGTAGGTGCTGATCCGGTTGTAGATCCGGCCGTCCTCGACCGGGAAGAGGTGGGGGCCGGCCAGGGTGTTTTCGTTCACGGTCTGGAGCGCACTGATGTCTAGGACGTAGATACTGCGGCCGAAGGTGCCCACCACCAGGTCCTGCTCGGCGTAGGCGAAGTTCATGTCCCGCACGGCCACGGTGGGCAGCCCGTTCTCGAGACGGGTCCACCGCTCGCCGCCGTCCACGGTCATGTAGACGCCGCGCTCGGTCCCCACCCAGAGGACATCGGGGTCGACCCAGCTCTCCCGGACCACCCAGCTCCCGGCGTCGTCTGGCAGGTTGCCGGAGATGTCCGTCCAGCTCTGGCCGGCGTTATCGGTGCGGAAGACGTACGGCCGGTAGTCGTCGCGGCGGTGACAGTCGTGGGCCACGTAGGCCCGGTCGGCGTCGTGGTGGCTGGCCTCGATCTCGGCCACCCAGCAGTGCTGGGGCTCCTGGGGCAGGTTGTCGTTGACCCGGACCCACGTCTCGCCGCCGTCTGCGCTGGTCCAGATCAGCCCGTCGTTAGAGCCCGTCCACAGCCGATTGGCGGTGAGCGTGGACTCGGCCACGGAGTGTAGCGAGCGGTACGAGGTGTGGGCGCTGTCGGGCGCCGGGTCGTAGCGGTTGCCACGGGTCATGTCGGGCCCCAGCGTCGCCCAGCTCTTGCCCCGGTCGTGGAGCCGGAAGAGGTAGTTGGCGCCCAGGTACAGCGTGGTGGGCTCGTGGTGGCTGATGATGAACGGCGTGTTCCAGTCCCAGCGGAACTCGTAGCCGCTCAGGTAGCCGGCGTCCTCCGAATGGGGCTGGAGTCGCTCCGTCTCCCAGCTGTCCGCGTTCCGGCGGCCGATGTTCCCGAACTGCGATTCGGCGTAGAAGATGGACGGGCTGTCCACGCTGACGTGGCTGTGGAACCCGTCGCCGCCGAAGACGTTGTACCAGTCGTGGGTGGTGATCCCCATGCGCTCCCGGGTCATGTGGGGCCCGCACCAGGTGCCGTTGTCCTGGGTCCCGCCGCAGACGTAGTACGGCGTCTTGGTGGTGTCCACGCTGACCTCGTAGTACTGGCCGACGGGCAGGTCTACGTGGCGCCAGCTGCTGCCCCGGTCCCACGAGATGTAGATCCCGCCGTCGTTGCCGTCGATCATGTGGTCGCTGTCTTCGGGGTCGATCCAGAGGGCGTGGTGGTCCACGTGCACGCCCCGGAGCCGGACGTCCTCGAAGGTGCGGCCGCCGTCCTCGGTCAGCGCCATCCACGTCCCGGCCAGGTACGCCCGGTCCGCGTCGCTCGGGTCGACCCAGACCTCGTTGTAGAAGTAGTCGGGGACCGCCGAGAGGTCGTGGACCTGCTCCCAGCTCTCGCCCGCGTCATCGCTGCGGTACACGCCGCCGAAGATGGACAGCCCGGGCGTATACGAGCTGCGGGCGTCCTGGATCACGGCGTAGACCCGGTCCGGCTGGTCGGGCGACACGCCGAGTCCGATCCGACCCATGTACCCGGACTCCGGCAGCCCCCGGCTGCCCTCCTCGTCCGACAGCCGCGTCCACGTCTCGCCGCCATCGCCGCTCTTCCAGATCCCCGAGCCCGCGCCGGCGCCTTCCATCCGCCCACCACCCCAGCGGATCCGGTGCCAGCCAGCGGCGTAGAGGATGTCCGGGTTCGCGGGGTGCATCTTCAGGTCCACGAAGCCCGTGGTGTCATTCACGAACAGGACCTGCTCCCACGTCTCGCCGCCGTCGCTGGTCTTGTAGACGCCCCGCTCCGGGTTCGCGCCCCAGAGGTGCCCCAGGGCGGCGAACCAGACGGTGTTCGGGTGGTCCGGGTGGATCACGATCCGGCCCGTCTCACGGGTCTCATCGAGCCCCATGTGCTCCCAGCTGCGGCCGCCGTCCGTGGACTTGTAGATGCCGTTGCCCCAGCCGTTCGACCGGAGGCTGTTCCGCTCACCGGTACCGACCCAGACCACGTCGGCGTCCGACGGCGCCACCGCCACGTCTCCGATGTTGGTGAAAGGCTGGTCGTCGAAGATCGGGCTCCACGTCACGCCATGGTTCGTGGTCTTCCACACCCCGCCACTGGCGTACCCCACGTACGCCGTCTTCCCGTTCGTGCCCTCGGGCACTGCGATGGCCGTGACCCTCCCCGAGTGGTTGGCAGGCCCGATGAGCCGGAAGGAGAACGGCGCCAGGACCTGGTCGGTCAGGACGCCAGCGTCGGCGGTCTGG
>CAZSBL010000069.1:0-5831 GCA_964605205.1 uncultured Gemmatimonadaceae bacterium | reverse complement strand
GTCGGCGGTCTGGGCGGCGGTCTGGGCGGCAACGGGAGCGGGCCCGGCGAGCGCCGCCAGTACCAGCGCCAGCGCGAAGATCGGGAAGAGGACAGCGCGTGGGTATTTCACTATGGGTCTCCGGTATCGTCAGGTTGGAGCGTTCGGCACGTCATTCATACGACGCGACAGCGGGCTTGGACGTTGGTGGCGCACTCGCCGGCGCGTGCGGGCATCGGCGCCTGGTTCACCGCGGAGACGCGAAGGCGCGGAGTACTCGCGGAGAACTCCATTTTGAGATGGTCCGGGCGGCGACGGGCTGGCCGGAGTATGGCTGCCTTCGAGGGTACAGCATAGCGCCGGGTGGGTTTGACTGCGTGCCCGACGGAACCGGCGTCCCGGGTGAGCGCCACGATCCTGCCCGAAAGCCAGTCCGGCGACCAGGCCGATGCTCCGAGTCTCTGTACCCTGCTCTGCCGGTCCCCCTGCGTCTTCCGCCACAAACCCCGAATCGCCCGGATCAAACCAAAAAGAAGTTCTCCGCGGTTCCCGATGTGTCGGTCGCCCCGAATGCCCCGGCCTCACACCGACACCGACCGCCCCGCCAGCGCGGACCGGATGGTGCTGATCACCATCCCGACGCCCACCTCGTTGAAGCCGCCCCGGGGTAGGATCACGTCGGCGTAGCGCTTGGACGGCTCCACGAACTCCAGGTGCATGGGGCGGACGGTGGCCATGTACTGTGTCAGCACGGAGTCGGGGGAGCGGTCTCGCTCTTCCATGTCCCGCCGGAGCCTGCGGCCGAGACGGATATCGGCGTCGGCGTCTACGAAGATCTTCACGTCCATCATCTCCCGGAGCCGGCTGTCCCACAGGATCAGGATGCCGTCCAGGATGATGACCGGCCGGGGCTCGGTGGTGGCCGTCTCGTCGGTCCGGACGTGACGGGCGAAGTCGTAGACGGGGACCTCCACCGTCGCGCCGCGGCGGAGCGTCTCGAGGTGCTCGATCAGGAGCTCGGTATCGAGGGAGTCCGGGTGGTCGTAGTTGATGGCGATCCGCTCCTCCATGGGGAGGTGCGAAGCATCGCGGTAGTACGAGTCGTGATGGAGCACCACCACGTCGTCCACGCCGATGGCCTCCACGATCCGGCGGACCACCGTGGTCTTCCCGGACCCGCTGCCACCAGCCACCCCGATCAGGACCGGCACCTCCTCGCGACTCGCCATGTCGTGAAGTTGCCGGAGCGGACGGGTGGGAGCAAGGTTGGAGCATGCATTCCGACTGTCTTTACTGCGACCGCCCCCTGGACGATCGCACCCGCCCGGCCTTCGATCCTTGGCTGGGGCGGCTGTGGCGGGTGTGCCCGCACTGCCGGCGCTGGAACGTGGTGCCGCTGGAGGACCGGTGGGAGCGGCTGGAGGCGCTGGAGCGGGCGGCCCGGGACCGTGGCAGGACGGTGCTGCGGACCGATCACCTGGACCTGGTGGAGACCGACAGGTCGCAACTGATCCGGGTCGGCCGCGCGCCGCGGCCGGAGCTGGCCGGCTGGCGGTACGGAGACGTGCTCCCGGAACCGATCCGCCGGGGCTTCCTGGCATGGCTCCGTCGGGCGATCCTGGGGATGCCCACCACGCCGTTCGGCTACGGCGCCGGCTACGGCCACCTCCTCGCGGATACCGGCGGCCAGCAGCGGCGCTGGTTCGCCTCCCCGTTCCTCGATGACGCGCCCACGCTCACGGCGGCGTTCGTCCACGTGCCCCTGGCCGACGCCTGCCCCGCGTGCGGAGGGCCGCTGGCGCTGGCGCCATGGTCGTTCCAGCAGCTGCGCCTGACGGGCGGGACGGGCGCGGACACGCCCACCGTGCTGGCCACGTGCGGCGTCTGCGGCGCCGATGTGGCCGTCCCCATCCACGCGGCCCGGGGGGCGCTCCGGCTCGGGCTGAGCATCGTGAATCGCCGGCTCCGGGCCCGGGAGCTGGTGCACGGCGCCGCCCGGTCGGTGGACCGGGCCGAAGGGCCCGAGGGACTCGTCGTAACCCTGTCCCGTGAGGAGTTGACGCTTGGCGAGCTGGGCGCCACCGATCGACTGGCGCTGGGGATGGCGCTGGACGAGCAGAGCGAGGCCGAGCTGCTGGAGGCGGAGTGGCGGGAGGCGGAGGAGCTGGCGGCCATCGTGGATAGCGAGCTCACCCACGTGGAAGGGTTCGAGTCGTTCCGACGGCGGGTCCTGGGGTAGGCGGCGAGTCGGGTATTCCTGCCCGGATTTCTTATCCTTTTCGGTTGTTCTCCAGAGTTGTTGGGGAGTGACCGGGTGAACCGCTCTCACACCGGAAGACGCGGAAGACGCGGAAGAACAGCACGCGGAAGGCTTCGTCGCGGAAGACGCCGACTCCGCGGCGGAGTCTGTTGAAGATGTCATCGTCGGATTCCGGCTGCCGCCAGCTCCTCGGCGGTACTCGACGAACCTTCCGCGCCCCTTCCGCGGCTTTCCGCGAAGCCGCGGTTGAGCGAAGGTCGGACCTGCCCGGAATCCCGAGGCCGCGGCCCCTCGCGTAGCAAACGAGTCGCCTGATGGCACCCCCGGAAACGACCCACAAATTCGGAGAAGAGCCTCCTTTTCTACTCGACCTCTACCTGTACCTGTACCTCGACTTCGTACCTTCCCATGGAGAAGTACGAAGTGGAGGGCCAGGTACAGGCCGAAGGAGACGGAGATGAAGAGGAGGCGACCGGCGGCGCCCTCGGAGTCCCTGCGATCCAGGAATCGGCCAACCGTGTTCTGGCAGCGGCCGTCCCCATACAACGCTTCGCACCTCCCACGTCACCTACAACCGTGACACATGATGAGGCCATGGCAGACGTGACCGATCGGGAGCTGGCGGCCCGGGTCCAGGACGGCGACGAGCTCGCGTTCCGGGCCCTGTACCGGCGCCACACGCCCCGGCTCTGGCCGCTGGCCCTTCGGCTGCTCGGGGGGTCGGCGGCTCAGGCCGAGGCCGAGGACGCGATCCAGGAGACGTGGATCCGGGCGGTGGAAGCGCTGGACGGGTTCCGGTGGGAGGCGGCGTTCAGCACCTGGCTGAGCGGGATCGCGCTGAACTGCGCCCGGGAGCAGCTCCGGAAGAGCAAGCGCCGGAAGGAGACGAGCACCGACGGGTTGCTGGAGCGGCTGGACGGCCGCCCGCCCCCGGACACCGAGCGGCGGCTGGAGCTGGAAGAGGCCATCGCCGAGCTGCCCGACGGCTACCGGACGGTGCTGGTCCTCCACGACCTGGAGGGCTACACGCACCCGGAGATCGCCGACCGGATAGGGATCGCCGTGGGGACATCGAGGAGTCAGCTGTACCACGCCCGGCGGGCAGTGAGGGATCTGCTGGAGCCGACGGGAGAGGAGTCGAGAGCGTGAGTGAAGAGATCGAATGGACCGACGAGGAGCGCGAGGCGCTGGACGCATTGCCCCGGGAGGTGGACCCCGGCCGGCTGCTGGAGGAGCGGACCGTCGCCGCGCTGAAGGAACGGGGGCTGCTGCGGGACGACGCAGCGGCCCGCCCCCCGGAGCGGGTCCCGACCTACGAGGCGGGTCGACCGGCCACGGGCGCTTCCAATCGGCCGCGGCGCCCCTCCGGCCCCTTCCACCCCGCGTGGTGGGCCGCCGGGATCGCGGCGGCGCTGGCCCTCTTCTTCGGCGGGCTGGCCATGGGCCAGGCCCGGGCGGGTGCCACCACGGCGGAGCTGATGACGGCGCTGCAGTCTGCGGACGCGGCCGAGCGGCCGTCGCTGATCCAGCAGACCGGCTCGCTCTACGTCGACGCCATCGCCGGCCTCGCCGCGACCACCGCGGACCGCGAGGCCGTGGGCACGGGCGTGGAGGTCGGGCTGACCGCCCTATACGCCGCCGCCTACGAGCTGGCGAGGCTGCACCCCGAAGACCCGCGGCTGCAGCAGGTTCTGGACGTGCTGGAGCAGCCGATGGACACGGACGGAGACCTGGAGACCGACGTACACTGGTTCTAGGAGCATGACCATGCGCACGAGAACGACGACGAACCGGTCCGGGCCCGCGGCGGGAGCCGGCGGGCCCGGCGGAGTGCTACCCGGCGGAGTGCTACCCGGCGGAGTGCTACCCGGCGGACTGCGAGCCGGCAGAGTGCGAGCCGGCGGAGCCCGAGCGGGCGGAGCCCTGGCGATCCTTGCCACGGCCTTTCTGATGGCCTCGATGGCGACTCCCGCGACCGCGCAGGAATCGTGTGACGAGAGCGCGGGTACGCTGGGGATCCGGGCCCTGCGCTGCGAGGGCTGCACGTACAGCATGAGCGAGGAAGGAATCACCGAGGCCCGGTTCCGGACCGAGCCCCAGATCCTGGCCGTGTGGCTCGGACTCCCCGAGGGTGATCGCCTCCGGGCCGGCGACCGGATCGTGGCCATCGACGGCGCGCTGATCACCACGCGCGCTGGCAGCGGTCGGCTGGTGGATCTGCGGGCGGGGCAGCCGATCACCGTGCACGTCCGCCGGAACGGCCGGGTGATGGATCTGGAGATGGTGGCGGCATCGGCGTGCGATCTGAACCGCCGCCTGGACCGCGCGGAAGCCGAAGTGGAGGTGTGGGACGTGGAGGGCGGGATCAATCCCTTCGAGCTCCCGCCGCCTCCACCCGCCGACGCGCCGCCGGCGGAGGCCCCCCTCCCGCCGGCCCCGGCCATGCCGGCCATGCCGCCGTCCGGCTACCTGGGCTTCGGGATCAAGTGCGGACCGTGCGGCATCCACGACGGTGTGTGGTACTTCGATGAGAACCCGCCCGTGATCACGGACGTGGCGGAAAACAGCCCCGCCGGTGAGGCGGGACTCGAGCCCGAGGACGTGATCCTGGCCATCGACGGGAACGACATCACCAGCGCTGAGGGCGGCGAGAGGTTCAGCGAGATCGAGCGCGGCGAGCGGGTGGAGCTGACCATCCGCCGCGGCAATGAGCGGCAGACCGTCACCCTCGAGGCCGGCGAGCGCCTGGTTCGTACTCCCTCGGCCGTGACGATGCCGGCGCCCCCGGCACCACGGCGCTGGAGCGTGCGCCCCGACACGCTGGCCTTCGACCAGCCCCTGACATTCGAGAACAGCCCCCTCTACGTTCGGAACGAGCAGGGCGAGGTGATGATCATCCTCCGGGACGCGCCCATCACCATCGAGCGCGACGACGCCACCGGCGAGATCGTGATCCGCTCCGGCGGACGGGTGATCCGGCTGTCCGGTGGGAACTGACGAGGTTCGATCCCAGGGGGCGCGTCATCGCCCCGAGAGCGAACACCCGAACGGGCTCGGAGGGAGCGCAGCGACCGACCGATCGAACGCCCGCTCCGCGCGCTCGCGCTCGCGCCATCAGGCGCGGGCCGCCATCGAACAGCGAGCGCCGCAGACGCGAGCGGTCAGATCTCCAGCGTCCCCGGGAACTGGGGCCCGGCCCCCGGCGGCTGCCTCCGCCACTTCCCCCGGGCGTACCCGCCCGCTTCGTTCCGGCTGATCCGCTTTTCGGCCACCAGCGCCTCCAGCACCAGCTCGCCGGCCGCCGCCCGGGTGCCGGGGGCGCCACCGTTGTCGTCGACGTCCAGCGCGTCCACCACCTCCATGAGCGACGGGACGGCCTCCAGCCCTTCCAGGAGCGTCTTGTCCTTCGCGGTGTCGGCCAGCTGCAGCACGCCGCCCCGGTCGAAGTAGTCGACGATGTCCTCGAGGGCGTCGTCCACGGGCAGCCGGCGGCGGCTCTCGAACGTCTCCAGCGCGGCCTGTGAGACCAGCTCCCGTGCGATCTTCGGCGCGCCCTGGAGCTCGCCCTCGTACTCCAGCTCCATCTTGCCGG
>CAZSBL010000068.1:0-17507 GCA_964605205.1 uncultured Gemmatimonadaceae bacterium | reverse complement strand
CGAGGGCGGCCGCACGGTGGGCGCCGGCGTGGTCACCGAGATCATCGAGTAGAGCCAGGAGCTAAGAGCTAAGACCTGAGAGCTAAGTAGTGCCGGGCCGGGCCGCGCCCGAGGCGGAAGACGACGCGCCGCGGACATGGCCACCCACGACGAACCACTTAGATCTTGGATCTTAGATCTCAGATCTGAAGAAGAGAGAGAGCATGGCTGAGGACAAGATCAGGATCAGGCTGAAGGCGTTCGATCACGCAGTGATCGATCAGACGGCGGCGGACATCGTGCGCACGGCGGAGAAGACGGGCGCAGCGGTGAGCGGGCCGATCCCGCTCCCGACCAGGATCCAGCGGTGGACGGTGCTGCGCTCGCCCCATATCGACAAGAAGGCTCGCGAGCAGTTCGAGCAGCGCACGCACAAGCGCGTGATCGATATCCTCGACTCGCGACCGCAGACCATCGACGCCCTGACCAAGCTGGATCTTCCGGCGGGTGTGGACGTCGAGATCAAGGTGGACTGACGTCATGGCTGGAGTGATTGGACGAAAGCTGGGGATGACGCAGCTCTTCGATGAGGAGGGCGCGGCCGTCCCGGTAACGGTGATTCAGGCGGGCCCGTGCCCCGTGGTGCAGGTGAAGACCATGGAGACGGACGGCTACGAGGCGATCCAGCTGGGCTTCGGCCAGCGGAAGGAGAAGCACTCGAGCCGGGCCGAGCGGGCCCACGCGGCGAAGGTGGGGTTGGAGCAGGCACCGGAGATCCTCCGGGAGTTCCGGGTCGACAGCGCCGCCGAGTACGAACCCGGCCAGGAGCTGACCGTGGAGTATTTCGAGGTCGGCCAGAAGGTCAAGGTGACGGGCACCTCCAAGGGGCGGGGCTTCCAGGGCGTGGTCAAGCGCCACGGCTTCGCCGGCCGGCCGGGCGGCCACGGTCACCCCATGTCCCGGACGCCGGGCTCCATCGGGCCGGGTACGGACCCGTCACGGGTGATCAAGGGCCGGAAGATGCCGGGCCAGATGGGCGACAACCGCACCACGATCCGCAACCTCCGGGTGGAGCGGGTCGACGCAGAGAGGAACCTGATCTTCCTGCGGGGCTCGGTGCCGGGGTCGAAGAACGCCACGGTACTGATCCGCACGCAGTGAGGGACGGGAGCGAGTCATGAAGGCAACGATCATAACGATGGACGGCGCGACGTCCGGCGAGCACGACCTCCCCGAGGTCCTGTTCGACGGGGTGATCCACCAGCCGGCCATGTGGCAGACGGTGAAGGCGTACCTGGCCAATCAGCGGCTGGGCTCGGCCTCCACCAAGAACAGGGCGGCCGTTCGGGGCGGGAGCAACAAGCCGTGGCGGCAGAAGGGGACCGGGCGGGCGAGGCACGGCACCATCCGCTCGCCGCTCTGGCGGGGCGGTGGGCGGGTCTTCGGACCCACGCCCGACCGCAACTACAAGCAGGACGTGCCGAAGAAGGTGAAGTGGCTGGCCCGTCGGTCGGCGTACAACGCCCGGGCCGAGGCCGGCCGCCTGCTGGTGCTCGACGCCCTGGAGCTGGAGGCGCCGAAGACGAAGGCGATCCGGGAGCTGATCGAGGGCGCCGGGGTCGACGGGAACGTCCTGCTCCTGACCGACGGGCACAAGCCGGTGGCCTGGAAGTCGGCCCGGAACCTCCAGGGGGTCCAGGTCCGGCCGTTCGGGGAGGAATCCGCCTACGACGTGCTGTGGGCCGATACGGTGATCGTGGAAGCGGGCGCGCTGGAGCGCGCCGGGGAGGTGGCGCATGCGTGACCCGCGGGAAGTGATCATTCGACCGGTGGTCACGGAGCGCTCGACGCTCCTGGCCGATGACAACGATGCGTTCACGTTCATCGTGGCGAAGGATGCCAACAAGCCGGAGATCAAGGCGGCCGTGGAGCGTCTGTTCGACGTGAAGGTGAGCAAGGTGAACACCATGCGCTACCTGGGGAAGTGGCGCCGCCTCGGCCAGAACTACGGCCGGCGCCCCGACTTCAAGAAGGCCATCGTGACGCTCGTCGAGGGTGAGCGGATCGACGTGTACGAGGGGATCTAATGCCGATCAAGAAGTTCAAGGCGGTAACGCCAGGGACGCGGTTCCGGTCGGTCACGACCACCGAGGGGATCACCCGGAAGGGCCCCGAGCGGTCGCTGACGGAGCCGCTGACGAAGCAGGGCGGTCGCAACCACCACGGGCACATCACGACCCGGCGGCGGGGCGGCGGTCATAAGCGCCGGTACCGGAAAATCGATTTCCGGCGGGACAAGCACGACGTGCCGGGCCGGGTGGCGGAGATCGAGTATGACCCGAACCGCACGGCCCATATCGCGCTGATCCACTACGCGGACGGCGAGAAGCGGTATATCCTGGCGCCGCGGGGCCTGAAGCAGGGCGATGCGATCGTGAGCGGGCCTGGCTCGGACCCGCGGGTGGGCAACGCGCTGCCGCTGGGCGAGGTGCCGCTGGGCAGCACGGTGCACGCGGTGGAGCTGAAACCGGGGAAGGGCGCGCAGGCGGCGAGGTCGGCGGGCGTGGGCTGCCAGGTGCTGGCGAAGGAGGGCGATTTCGTCACGCTGCGGTTCCCGTCCACGGAGGTCCGCATGGTCCGCCGGGAGTGCATGGCGACCATGGGCGTGGTGGGGAACCAGGACCACGAGCTGCAGGTGGCCGGGAAGGCCGGCGCCATGCGGTGGAAGGGCCGTCGTCCGAAGGTTCGGGGCGTGGCCATGAACCCGGTCGACCACCCGCTGGGTGGTGGGGAGGGCCGCACGAGCGGCGGCCGTCCGCCCACGAGCCCGTGGGGTCGGCCGGAAGGGAAGAAGACGCGGAAGCGGAAGAAGGACTCGAACCGGTTCATCGTGCGCGGTCGCAAGCGCGGCAAGTCCACGAAGTCGTAAGGTCATATGTCACGTTCTATCAAGAAGGGCCCGTATATCGACGAGAAGCTCCTCCTGAAGGTGGAGGCGATGAACGCGTCGAATCAGAAACGGGTGGTCAAGACGTGGGCGCGGGCGTCGACGATCTCTCCGGAGTTCGTCGGTCACACGCTGGCGGTCCACAACGGGAACAAGTTCATCCCCGTCTACATCACCGAGAACATGGTGGGGCACAAGCTGGGCGAGTTCGCCCCGACGCGCCTGTTCCGGGGACACGGCGGCAAGCTGGCCGACAAACGGTCGAGGATCTGATGGAAGCGCGAGCGAAGAGCAGGTACATCCGCCAGAGCCCGCAGAAGATGCGGCTGGTGATCGACGAGATCCGCGGGAAGGGCGTGAACGACGCGTACGCGATCCTGCAGTTCTCGAAGAAGAAGGCGGCGAGGGCCATCGACAAGACGCTGCGGAGCGCGGTGGCGAACGCCCGGGACAAGGCGGATCAGGCCGGCGAGTTCGTGGATGTGGACGAGCTGGTGGTGAAAGAGGCGTACGTGGACGAGGGCCCGTACTACAAGCGGTGGCGGGCCGCGGCCATGGGCCGGCCGGCGCCGATCCGGCGGCCGACCGCGCACGTAACCGTCGTCGTGGATACCAAGGAGTAAGGATGGGTCAGAAGACGCACCCCCGAGGATTCCGTCTCGGTGTCATCAAGCCGTGGAAGAGCCGCTGGTACGCGGAGCGCGACTTCGCCGAGCTGCTGATGGAGGACGAGACGATCCGGAAGTACCTGCACCGGCGGCTGGCGCACGCGGCGGTGAGCGAGGTGGAGATCGAGCGGAAGCCGCAGAAGGTGGTGGTCTCGATCCACACCGCCCGGCCGGGCGTGGTGATCGGGAAACAGGGCAGCGAGGTGGACAAGCTCCGCGATGAGCTTGCCCACGTGACCAAGAGCGAGGTCTCCATCAACGTGGAAGAGGTGAAGCGTCCGGAGACCGACGCCCAGTTGGTGGCCGACAACGTGGCCCACCAGCTCACGCAGCGGATCAGCTTCCGGCGGGCCATGAAGCGGGCGGTGCAGGCCGCCATGCGGAGCGGCGCCGAGGGGATCAAGATCCAGTGCGGCGGTCGCCTGGGCGGCGCCGAGATCGCCCGGACCGAGGGCTACCACGAGGGGCGGGTCCCGCTGCACACGCTGCGGGCCGACATCGACTACGCCCAGTCCACGGCGAAGACCACGTACGGGACCGTGGGCGTGAAGGTCTGGATCTTCAAGGGTGAGGTGGTGGACGAACGTCGCCCCGGAACTTATTCGACGGGCTGAGGAAGGCGAAGAGGAATCATGCTGGCGCCGAAGCGAGTCAAGTACAGAAAGCAGATGCGGGGCCGTACCAAGGGGATGGCCACCCGCGGGAACAAGGTCAGCTTCGGGGACTTCGGTCTCCAGGCCACCGAGCCCGGGTGGATCACGAACCGCCAGATCGAGGCGGCCCGTGTGGCCCTCACGCGGCACATCAAGCGGGGCGGCAAGGTCTGGATCCGGATCTTCCCCGACAAGCCGGTGACCAAGAAGCCGGCCGAGACCCGGATGGGGAAGGGGAAGGGCAACCCGGAGTACTGGGTGGCCGTGATCAAGCCCGGCCGGATGCTGTTCGAGCTCGAGGGCGTGGATGAAGAGGTCGCCCGGCGGGCGTTCGACCTGGCCGCCGCGAAGCTGCCGCTCAAGACGCGGTTCGTACGCCGCAGCAAGCACGGAGGTGCCGAGTGAAGCCGGAAGACATTCGCATCCTCGGCGAAGCGGACATCGAGGAGCGGATCGAGGAGATGCAGGAAGAGCTCTTCCGGCTCCGGTTCCGCAGCGCCACGCAGATGCTGGAGAACCCGATGCTCGTCCGGACGCTCCGGCGCGACATCGCACGAATGAAGACGATCCTGCACGAGCGCTCGTTCGAGCAGGCGGAGGGGCTAGGATGATGAACACAGAGGGCACAGAGGGCACGGAGCGGCCGGGGACGTCGGCGGCGCAGCTGGAGGCGGAGAGCGGCCGGGGCCAGCGCAAGGAGCGCAAGGGCAAGGTCGTGAGCGCCAGGATGGACAAGACCATCGTGGTGGCGGTGGAGCGGCGCACGGCGCACCCGCTGTACGGGAAGCAGCTGCTGCGGACGAAGAAGTTCCACGCGCACGACGAGAACGAAGAGGCCAACGAGGGCGATGTGGTCCGGATCATGGAGACCCGGCCTCTGTCGAAGACGAAGCGGTGGCGGCTGATCGAAGTCGTCACGCGAGCGGAGTGAGGCAGCGATGATCCAGCAGGAATCGATGGTCCGGATCGCCGACAACTCGGGGGCCAAGCAGGCGAAGTGCATTCGCGTGCTGGGCGGTTCGAGGCGGCGCTATGCCCGGGTCGGCGACGTGATCGTGGTGGCGGTGAAGGACGCGCTACCCGATGGCACGGTGAAGAAGGGGGAGATGGCGCGCGCCGTGGTGGTGCGCACCGCGAAGGAGACGCGGCGTCGCGATGGCAGCTATATCCGCTTCGATGACAACGCGGCCGTGATCATCAACGACATGGGCGAGCCGCGGGCCACGCGGATCTTCGGTCCTGTGGGCCGGGAGCTGCGGGAGAAGAAGTTCATGAAGATCGTTTCGCTGGCACCGGAGGTCATCTGATGCCGTCATACGTACCAGGGGCGCGTCAGGGCGCCCGGGGCGGGAAGAAGAAGCGCCACAAGCTGCACGTTCGCCGCGGAGACCGGGTCAAGGTGATCCGGGGGAACTGGGCGGGCGCGGAGGGCACGATCCTGCGCACGCTGCCGAAGGAGAACCGTGTGGTTGTGGAGGGCGTGAACATGCGGAAGCACCACGCCCGTCCCACGGAAGCGAATCCCGAGGGCGGGATCATGGAGTACGAGGAGCCGATTCACGCGTCCAACGTGATGCTGATCGATCCGCAGAGCGAGGAAGCCACGCGCTACCGCACCCGGATCGAGGAGGATGGCACGAAGGAGCGGATCTCGGTGAAGAGTGGGAACCCGATTCCGAAGCCGGAAAGCTGAACCGATGAAGCCGAGACTGAAGCAGCACTACGACGAGCGGGTCAGCCCCCAGCTCATGGAAGAGTTCGAGTTCGAGAACACGCTGCGGGTGCCGCGGATCGAGAAGATCGTGGTGAATGTGGGGATGGGCGAGGCGTCGGACAACCCGAAGCTGTTGGACACGGTGGTGGAGGAGCTGGGCACGATCACCGGGCAGAAGCCCGTGGTGACCCGGGCGCGCAAGTCCATCTCGAACTTCGGGATCCGGGAGAAGATGCCCGTGGGCGCCAAGGTCACGCTGCGCCGGGAGCGGATGTACGAGTTCCTGGACCGGCTGATCAACGTGGCGCTCCCGCGCACCCGGGACTTCCGCGGCGTGCCGACCCGCTCGTTCGACGGGCGCGGCAACTACACGCTGGGCGTGAAGGAGCACGTGGTGTTCCCGGAGGTCGACTACGACGAGGTGGACGAGATCCACGGGATGGACGTGGTCATCGTGACCACCACGGAGAAGGACGATGAGGCGTTCGCCCTCCTGAAGGGGATGGGGATGCCGTTCCAGGGTGACACTCCGACGGTGGTGAGCGGTGAGGACATCCCCGGCCCCGCAGAGGAAGAGTAGAGGCAGGTATGGCACGCAAGGCACAGATCGAGAAGCAGAAGCACCCGGAGAAGCTCCAGTACGAGGTCCGGCAGAACAACCGGTGCAACCGGTGCGGCCGGGGCCGGGCGTATATCCGGAAGTTCGGCATATGCCGGATCTGTTTCCGGGAGATGGCGCTGAGAGGCGAGATACCGGGCGTGCGGAAGGCGTCGTGGTAGACGCGGAGACTTCTACAAGTCCGGTGACGGACGAACAGAGCCGGATACTATAGGAGAGAGAGACCAAGCAGATGATGACCGATCCGATCGCCGACATGCTGTCCCGAATCCGCAACGCCATGCGTGCGGGTCACAAGCGGGTGGACATGCCGGTCTCGAAGCTGAAGGCGGAGATCGCGCGGATCCTGAAGGAGAACCATTACGTCCACGACTACAAGGTCCTGGACGATGGTCGCCACGGGGTGCTGCGGGTCTACCTCAAGTTCCACGAAGACGAGCCGGTCATCCGCGACATGCAGCGGGTGAGCACGCCGGGCCGGCGGAAGTACGTGGGCGCGAAGGAGCTGCCCCGGGTCCGGAACGGGCTGGGGATGGCGATCATCTCGACCTCCCGGGGCGTGATGACCGACAGTGAGGCCCGGGAACAGAACGTCGGCGGGGAAGTCCTCGCCGCCATCTGGTAGCGAGGGGGCGAAGATGTCACGAATCGGGAACGCGCCGATCGAGCTGCCGAAGGGTGTGGAGGTGACGGTGAAGGGCAACCACGTCACCGTGAAAGGCCCGAAGGGCCAGCTGGAGCGGGAGACGCGGCCGGAGATCGATATCGAGGTGAGCGACGGCGAAGTGGTCTTCACCCGGTCGTCGGACGAGAAGCAGGTGCGGGCCTACCACGGGCTGACCCGGGCGCTGGTGGCGAACATGGTCGAGGGCGTGACCGAGGGCTACCGCAAGGCGCTGGAGATCCAGGGCGTGGGCTACCGGGCGGACGTGCGCGGGAGCTCGCTGGTGCTCAACGTGGGCTACTCGCACGAGGTGGAGTACCCGCAGCCGGACGGGATCACCATCACCACGCCGAGCCAGACGCAGATCGTGGTGGAGGGGATCGACAAGCAGAAGGTCGGCCAGGTCGCGGCGGAGCTGCGGGCGGTGCGGCCGCCGGAGCCCTACAAGGGCAAGGGGATCCGGTACGAGGGTGAACACGTCCGTCGCAAGGCGGGCAAGACAGGCGCGGTGGCGTAAGAGTTATGGCGAATCGAAAGAAGGCCCGGCGACGGGAGCAGCAGCGGATCCGGCGGCACCAGCGGGTGCGCACGAAGATCGTGGGCACGGGCGAGCGCCCGCGGCTGGTGGTGCACCGGTCGCTCAAGCACATCCAGGGACACATCGTGGACGATGTGGCCGGGAAGGTGCTGGTGGGCGTGTCCACCACGGCGCCGGAGCTGCGCAAGCTCCAGGCGGCCGAGGAGCTGGACAAGACGGCCGTGAGCAGGGCCGCCGGCGAGCAGCTGGCGGAGAAAGCGAAGGCGGCCGGGATCGAGAACGTGGTGTTCGACCGCGGTGGCTACGTCTATCATGGCCGTGTCGCGGCCTTTGCCGAGGGCGCCCGCGAGGGCGGCCTGCAGTTCTAGGGGAGATCGAGGATGGCGAAGAAGAGCAGAGGACGGCGGGGTCGTCAGGAATCGGATCTGACGGAGACCGTCATCGACATCAACCGGGTCTCCAAGGTCGTGAAGGGCGGCCGCCGCTTCTCGTTCACGGCGCTGGTGGCCGTGGGTGACAAGAGCGGGCGCGTGGGCACGTCGGTGGGCAAGGCCAACGAGGTGGCGGAGGCGATCCGGAAGGGGATGGACCAGGCGCGCAAGGCCATGGTCGATGTCCCGATGGTGGAGGGCACGATCCCCCACGAGATCGTGGGTCGTATCGGCGCCGCCCGGGTGCTGCTGAAGCCCGCGGGCCCCGGTACCGGCGTGATCGCCGGCGGGGCGGTCCGGGCGATCCTGGAGGCCGCCGGCTACACCGACGTGCTGACCAAGAGCCTGGGCTCGAACAACCCGGTGAACATGGCCCGGGCCACCATGCAGGGCCTCGACGCCATGGTCACAGCCGAGCAGGCGGCCCGGGAGCGAGGGATCACCGTGGAGGAAGTGGGGGCGCTCCGTGGCTAAGAAGAAGAAGGCAGGCAAGCTCCGGATCACGCAGGTCCGCAGCGGCAACGGCCGGCCCCGGAAGCACCGGGCGACGCTGGAGGCGCTGGGGCTGAAGAAGCATCAGTCGAGCGTGGTCCAGGAGGACTCGCCGGCGATCCGGGGGATGATCTTCCAGGTGAGTCACCTGGTGGAAGTCGAAGAGGTGGAGGAGTAACCGATGACGGATCTGAATGACCTGCGGCGCCCCACGGGGGCGCACCGCGATCGCAAGCGCGTGGGGCGCGGCCCCGGCTCGGGCACCGGCACGAGGGCGGGGCGCGGCGACAAGGGGCAGAAGGCCCGCTCGGGCGCCCGTATCCCGGCGTGGTTCGAGGGCGGCCAGATGCCGCTGCAGCGGCGGGTGCCGAAGCGAGGCTTCACGAGCCACGTGGAGAACGACTACGAGATCGTCAACGTGGAAGAGCTGGAGCGGGTCATCGAAGACCCGGTCACTCCGGCCATCATGCACCAGCACGGGCTGGTGGACCTGGGCAGCGGCCTCCCGGTGAAGGTGCTGGGCAAGGGCACGCTGGAGAAGAAGTTGACGGTGAAGGCGCACGCGTTCAGCGCGGGCGCGAAGAAGAAGATCGAAGACGCCGGCGGGACCGTCGAGCTCGTGGAGGAATAGCCGCATGGCCAACCCGATCCCGAACCTGTTCCGGATCCCGGAGCTGAAGGAGAAGCTCCTCTTCACCCTGGGCATCCTGGCCGTCTATCGGTTCGGCGCCCACGTCACGGCGCCGGGGATCGATGTGAGCGCCCTGGAGGCGCAGTTCGGGCAGCTGGAAGGCACGCTGTTCGGCGTCTACGACATGTTCGTGGGCGGCGCGCTGAGCCGGGCCACGGTCTTCGCCCTGGGGATCATGCCGTATATCTCCGCCAGCATCATGTTCCAGCTGCTGGCGGCCGTCTTCCCCACCGTGGAGAAGATGCAGAAGGAGGGCGAGGAGGGTCGGAAGAAGCTGACCCAGTGGACCCGCTACATGACGGTGGGGCTGGCCGCCGCCCAGGCGTACGGCTACGCCGCGTACATGCAGAGCGTGCCGGGCGCCGTGCAGGCCCCGGGGATGTTCTTCCTCCTGAGCACCACGCTGGTGCTGACCACCGGCGGGATCTTCATCATGTGGCTCGGTGAGCAGATCACCGAGCGCGGCGTGGGGAACGGCGCCTCGCTGCTGATCTTCTTCTCGATCATCGAGGGCTTCCCCACGGCCATCGCCCGGACCTGGGACGCCACCATCACGGGCGTGATCGGCCCGCTCAAGCTGATCATCCTGGTGGCCGTCATGATCCTGATCACGGCCGGCGTGGTGGCCATGACCATGGCCAGCCGGAAGCTGCCGGTGCAGATCCCCCGGAAGGTCATGGGCCGGGGCCGTGTGCGGGAGGGCCAGAAGAGCTTCGTCCCGCTGCGGGTGAACTCGGCCGGCGTGATGCCGATCATCTTCGCCCAGTCCATCATCATCGTCCCGGGCACGCTGGCGGCGTTCAGCAGCGTGCCGTTCCTGCAGGGGCTGGCCGACACGTTCCAGCCCGGGAACTGGGTCTACTACGTGAGCTACGGGCTCCTGATCCTCTTCTTCACCTACTTCTACACGTCCATCATCTTCAATCCGGTGGACCTGGCGGAGAACCTGAAGAAGCAGGGCGCGTTCATCCCCGGCGTGAAGCCCGGGACGCGCACGGCCGAGTACATCGACCACGTGCTCAGCCGGGTCACGCTCCCGGGCGCCATCTACCTGGCGCTCATCGCCATGGTCCCCTTCTGGATCTTCGACGTGTTCGATATCCAGCTCTTCTTCTTCGGCGGCACCAGCCTCCTGATCGTGGTGGGTGTGGGGCTCGATACCGTCCAGCAGATGCAGCAGCACCTACTTCTCCGGCACTATGAAGGGTTCATGAAGAAAGGACGCGTCCGGTTCCGCGGCCGGCAGAACTACATGGGGTAGAGAACACCATGCGAATTATTCTTCTGGGGGCTCCCGGTGCCGGCAAAGGCACCCAGGGAGCCCTTCTTGCCAAAAACTACGATGTCCAGCGGATCTCCACCGGAGACCTGCTGCGCGAGGCCGTGCGGCAGGGCACCGAGCTGGGCCGGCAGGCCAAGCAGTACATGGACGCCGGCGAGCTGGTGCCCGATGACGTCATCCTGGGCATGGTCCGCGAGGTCCTCGACGACCTCGGCGACCAGGGCTTCATCCTGGACGGCTTCCCCCGTACCGTGGACCAGGCCGACGGGCTCGAGGAGCTCCTCGACGACCTCGACCTCGACCTCGACGCCGTGGTGGTCATCCAGGTCAGCGACCAGGAGCTCATCAAGCGGCTCAGCGGCCGCCGCTCGTGCCCGGAGTGCAACGCCGTCTTCAACGTCCACTTCGATCCCCCGGAGGAAGCGGGGATCTGTGACGAGTGCGGCGCCGAGCTGGTCCAGCGCTCCGATGATCAGCCGGAGACGGTCAAGAACCGGATCGAGGTCTACAACCGGCAGACCCATCCGCTCATCGAGTGGTACGAGACCTCGCACGTGCCGGTGAAGTACGTGGACGGGGAGGGTGACCTCCAGGGGATCCAGGCCGAGATCGAGGAAGTGCTGGGCCTGTGACCACCCTGAAGACCCCGGAGCAGGTCGAGGCCATGGGACGGGCGGGCCGCATCATCGGCGCGCTCTTCGAGGCCCTGGCCCACCGGGTCGTGCCCGGAGCCAACACCGGCGAGATGGATGCCTTCGCCGAGCAGTTCATCCGGGACCACGACGGCGCCGAGCCGGCCTTCAAGGGACTCTACGGGTTCCCGGCCACCGTCTGCGCCTCCATCAACCACGAGGTGGTGCACGGGATCCCGAGCCCGTACCGCACCGTCGCCGATGGGGACATCCTGACCATCGACGTGGGCGTCAAGCTCGATGGCTGGTTCGCCGACTGCGCCGTCACCTACGCCGTTGGGGAGGTGAGCCCGGAGACCCGGGAGCTGCTCGACGTCACCCACGAGGCGCTGGAGCTCGGGATCGATGCCGCCCGGCCGGGCAACCGCCTGGGCGACATCGGACACGTGATCCAGGAGCGGGTGGAGCGGGCCGGCCTCTCCGTGGTCCGGGAGCTGGTGGGCCACGGGATCGGCCGCGACCCCCACGAGGACCCCCAGGTCCCCAACTTCGGCGAGCCGGGGAAGGGCGCCGTCATCGAGGAAGGGCTGGTCATCGCCATCGAGCCCATGGTGAACCTGGGCGTGCCCGACGTGCAGACCCTGCCCGACCGTTGGACCGTGGTCACCGCAGACAAGGGGCGGAGCGCCCACTTCGAGCACACCGTGGCCATCACGAAGGACGGGCCGAAGATACTGACAGAGTAGGGCGCGGAGGCGCGGAGGCGCGGAGATTGCGCCGGTGAGGGGTTGATGGCCCCGGGCCACCTTGCTATACTCCAAAGCTGTTCGGTAAACGAAGGAGTGTGGAATATGAAAGTACGCACGAGCGTGAAGCCGATGTGCGAGCACTGCCGCGTCGTACGGCGCAAGGGCGTGGTGCGCGTGATCTGCAAGAAGAACCCGCGTCACAAGCAGCGTCAGGGATAAGCGAGGGGTAGGAGTCTATGGCACGGATCGCAGGAGTCGACCTTCCGCGGAACAAGCGGATCGAGGTGGCGCTGACGTACATTTTCGGGATCGGCGACAGCCGGGCGAAGGACATTCTGGAGGCCACGGCGGTGGACCCGGACCGGCGGACGCACGACCTGACGGACGAAGAGGTGAACCGTCTGCGTCGGGTGATCGAGAACCAGTACAAGGTGGAGGGGGCGCTGCGGAGCGAGGTGTCCATGAACATCAAGCGGCTCATGGACATCGGCTGCTACCGCGGGCTGCGCCACCGTCGGGGGCTCCCGGTACGGGGGCAGCGGACGCACACGAACGCGCGCACCCACAAGGGGAAGCGCCAGTCGATCGCGGGCAAGAAGAAGGCGCCACGGAAGTAGCAGTAAGAACTAAGAGCTAAGATCTAAGTCGTTCGCGGCGGGGGGGCGCGTTCGCGGCGGAAGACGAAGCGCCGCGAACCCGGCCGAGCCCGGAACCACTTAGCTCTTAGATCTAAGATCTTAGATCTCAAAGGACGGACAATGGCGGAACCGAAGAAGGCGCGTGGGAAGCGGAAGAAGCAGAATGTGGAATCCGAGGGGATCGCGTGGATCAAGGCCACGTTCAACAACACGTTGGTGACCATCACCAACATGAACGGGGACGTGGTGACGTGGGGTAGCGCCGGGAAGGCGGGCTTCAAGGGGTCGAAGAAGTCGACGCCGTTCGCGGCCACGGTGAGCGCGGAGGCGGTGGGTCGTGAGGCCTACAACCTGGGCGTGCGCCGGGTGCACGTGCGGGTGCAGGGTCCCGGCAGCGGCCGGGAGTCGGCGATCCAGGCGCTGAACGCGGCGGGTCTGCAGGTGAAGTCGATCCGTGACGTGACGCCGATCCCGCACAACGGCTGTCGCGCGCCGAAGAAGCGGCGGGTGTAGCGAGTTCGATTTCGAGGTTCGACGCGGAGGGACAGACAGACGCGCTGCTCGGGTGTAAACTGCCGAGCCGTCCAGGCAGGAGGAAGGCCGGGAGCGCGGAGCTGACGAGAGACACGGAGACAGGAGCGAGACGGTAGATGGGCAGACATACGGGACCGGTTTGCAAACTGTGCCGTCGGGAGGGGCAGAAGCTCTTCCTGAAGGGCACGAAGTGTTATACGGAGAAGTGTCCGGTGGAGCGGCGGGGCTACCCGCCGGGGCAGCATGGTGTGTCGCAGGCGCGGCGCCGGAAGATGAGCGATTACGCGCTGCAGTTGCGCGAGAAGCAGAAGGTGAAGCGGATCTACGGCGTGGGTGAGCAGTACTTCCGGAACCTGTTCAGGGCGGCGTCGCAGCAGAGCGGTCTGACGGGTGAGAACCTGCTGATCGGGCTGGAGAGCCGTCTGGACAACGTGATCTACCGTCTGGGCTTCTCGGCGAGCCGGGCGCAGTCGCGGCAGCTGGTGCGTCACCGTCACGTGGAGGTGAACGGCCGGCCGGTGGACATCCCGAGCTACCAGGTGAAGCCGGGCGACGAGGTCCGGATCAAGGAAGACAGCCGGGACATGGTGCCTGTGCAGGGGGCGCTGGAGTCGAAGACGCGGCCCAGCACGGTGAACTGGCTGGCGCTGGACGAGGGCACACGGACGGGGCGGATGCTGGAGCGGCCGAGTCGGGACGAGATCCCGCTGCCGGTCCAGGAGCAGCTCATCGTCGAGCTCTACTCGAAGTAACGGACAATAGGAGGAGACGTGGAGCTAGATCTGACCGGATTCGTCCTGCCACAGCGGGTCGAGGTAACCGAGCGCTCGGACGACGGGCGCAGTGCCCAGTTCGTGATGGCGCCGCTGGAGCGAGGCTTCGGCCAGACGCTGGGCAACAGCGTGCGCCGGATCCTGCTGTCGAGCCTGCCGGGCGCGGCGGTGTGGGCGTTCCGCATGGACAACGTGGTGCACGAGCACCAGACGGTGGCGGGGGTCTCGGAGGACGTGCACCAGATCATCCAGAACCTGAAGGCGCTGGTGCTGAAGGTGGACCCGGAGGTCGACGAGGCGCGGCTGGAGCTGAAGGTTGAGAAGGCCGGGCCGGTAACGGCGGGTGACCTGGAGTCGAAGAGCGGAGTCGAGATCCTCGACCCGGAGCACCACCTGTTCACGCTGCAGGAGGACCGGGAGCTCCACCTGGAGCTGCACGTGGACAAGGGGCGCGGCTTCGTCCAGGCCGATGACCACGACGTGCCGAAGGGGAGCCCCGTGGACCTGGTCCGCATCGACAGCATCTACAACCCGGTGCTGCGGGCCAACTTCACGGTGGAGGAGACCCGGGTGGGGCAGCGGACCGACTTCGACCGCCTCACGCTGCACGTGGAGACCAACGGGAGCGTGGCGCCGGAGGACGGCGTGGCGTACGCGGCGGAGCTGGCGCGGACGCACCTGGAGTACATGCTGAAGTTCGGCGACGCGGGCGAGGCGGAGCCGCCGGTGCCGGGCGCGGTGCCGGTCCCGAAGACGCTGCAGGACCTGTTCGAGCGTCCCATCGAGGACCTGGCGGAGCTGAGCGTGCGGAGCGTGAACTCGTTGAAGAAGGAGAACATCATCACCCTGGGCGACCTGGTCCGCAGGACCGAGGACCAGATGCTGGACATCGACAACTTCGGGGTGAAGAGCCTGGAGGAGATCCGGGAGTTCCTCGGCGAGCACAACCTCCGGTTCGGGATGACGATGGAGGAGGGCGAGGACGGCGAGCTGTACCTGGTGGACGAGGAAGCGGCCGAAGAGACCGCGGAGACCGCGGACATCGCCGAGGAGGAGTAGCAGCATGAGACACCGCAAGAAGGGTCGTCACCTGGGCCGGACCGCGGAGCATCGGAAGATGATGTTCCGGAACATGGCCGCGAGTCTGTTCAAGAACGGGCGCGTGGAGACCACGGTGGCGAAGGCGAAGGAGCTGCGCCTCTATGCCGAGCCGCTCATCACGAAGGCGAAGCGAGGCGACCTGCACGCCCGGCGCCATGTGGGTCGGAAGATCCACGACAAGGAGGCGCTGGCGAAACTGTTCGATGAGATCGGGCCCCGTTTCGCGGAGCGTCCGGGCGGCTACACCCGCGTGGTGAAGCTCGGGCACCGCAACGGCGATGCGGCCGATCTGGCGATCATAGAACTCGTGGAGTAGACCCATGGCGGACGAACCCAGGGCGCCGGACACAGGACAAGGGGCGGGCGAGGAGAAGCCGGAGCAGCCGAAGCAGCCGAAGCAGCCGGGATCGCTGGCGTGGCTCTGGATGCTGCTGGCGCTGATCAGCGTGGGCGGCTTCCTGGCCTGGCTGGGCACGGAGGCCGAGCCCACCTCCATCTCCGTGGTGGAGGGCGAGGAGGAGATGGCGATCATAGACCCGCCGGGGACCCCGGTGATCTCCAAGGACTCGCTGGCGGAGACCAAGGGCGAGTTCGTGGCCCGGGAGATCCGGGTCCACAACGTGGCCATCACCGGCACGCTGGGCGAGAAGATCTACTGGGGCGAGCTGGGCGACCAGACCACCCAGATCCCGCTCCTGGTCCGGCTGGACTCGGCGGTGGCCGCCGGCGACTCGGTGAGCGGGCCGTTCTCGCCGCAGACGGGCGCCCTCTACAGCATCCGCGGGCTCCTCTTCCCCATGAGCGACTCGCTGGCCATGCAGTGGGGTGAGGAGGGGGAGTTCTCCAGCGAAGGCAACCAGACGCAGGCCATGTTCACCGACTACTACATGCAGGTGAACGACCTCCGGCCGACCCCGTCGGCGCTGCGCGAGGAGACGGGCTCCGGGCAGGGCACCACGGGCACGACGGGCGACAGTGAAGGCGCGACCGGCGGCGACGCCGGGTCGGGCTGACGGAAGGGAGCAAACGATGGCAGCGAAGTGCTACGTCTGCGGCAAGGGTCCGCAGTACGGGAACAATGTCAGCCACGCGAACAACAAGACCCGGCGCCGCTGGATGCCGAACCTCCAGCGCGTCCGGATCCTGAACGACGAGGGCGAGAAGATCCGCGTCCGGGTCTGCACCCGGTGCATCTCGGCGGGGAAGATCCGCAAGGCGGGATGACGGGGCGGCAACAGAGCAACGAGTCCCCGGCGCCCCATGGGGCGCCGGGGCTTTTTGATGTTTGACCGGCGGAGACGCCAATGACTGAGGCGACGCAGATCGACAGGCTGCTGGACCGTATCGACTCGGGTGAGGCGGTGGTGGGCATCGTGGGCCTCGGCTACGTGGGGCTGCCGCTGGTGCTTTTCTACTTCTTGCAGAGTGGGATGGTGTGACCCATCCGGGGTCGCGGTCGTCGTACAGGTGGGGGAGTTTCCCGGAACACGGGCGGCCTGCCCTGATTGGAACAACCGTCTTTCCTGATCTACCCGGAGCGCCCGACCGTTGGGACCCGGAACCGACTCAAATGACAACACGGTGAGGAAATCGTGTCCGTAACAGGCCTGGATGGGAAGCGATTCGTGGCGGAATCCAAACTGTCAGATCACGCTGAGGGTCTCCTCGACCGGATCGAGAACGGGACCGCGAAGTTCGGGGTCGTGGGTCTGGGGTACGTGGGGCTGCCCCTTTCTACGACCATTGCCGACGCGGGTTTCGAGGTGCTGGGGCTCGACGTGTCCGACCGGGTGGTGGAGATCCTGAACAACGGGACCTCGCACATCGAGGACGTGGCGCCCTCCAAGGTGATGGAAATCCGGGAGAAGGGGCTGTTCGAGGCCACCACGGACATGGACCGGCTGGCGGAGTGCGACGTGATCTCCATCGCGGTGCCCACGCCGCTGTCCAAGACGCGAGACCCGGACGTCAGCTACGTGGTGTCCGCCGCCCAGGCCGTGGCGGCGGCCTTGCGACCGGGGCAGCTGGTCATCCTGGAATCCACGACCTATCCGGGTACCACCCGGGAGGTGATGCTCCCCATGCTGGAAGACACGGGGCACAAGGTGGGTGAAGACTTCTTCCTGTGCTTCAGTCCCGAGCGCGTCGACCCCGGCAACACGGAGTGGCTGGTGCACAACACGCCGAAGGTGATCGGGGGGATCACGCCGGCGTGCTCGCAGATCGGCGGCGAGGCGTACGGTAGAGTCCTCGATACGGTGGTACCGGTTTCCTCCACCGAGGCCGCGGAGCTGACCAAGCTGCTGGAGAACACGTTCCGGGCCATCAACATCGCGCTGGCGAACGAGATGGCGCAGGTGTCCGATCGGCTGGACGTGGATGTCTGGGAGGTCATCGAGGCC